>NZ_JBTMWV010000007.1:0-211439 GCF_054489345.1 Devosia sp. A369
ACAGCCCGGTGCCATCCCACCACACGATCTTGATGCGATCCGCCCGTTTCGCGCGGAACACGTACAGCGAGCCGTTGAACGGATCGGCCCCCGCATCCCGAACCAGGCCGACCAGCCCGTCAGGCCCCCTCCTGAAGTCCACCGGCTGGCTGGCCAGGAACACCTTCACACCCGAGGGGATCATGCCGACCGAAGGGTTCGGATCACGCGGCGCAGATGCTCTTCGCTCACCTCATGCCCGACGCGCAGCGTGGCACCTGCGATGGCCACCTCGATCACGCCGCCCACAGCCTCGCCATCTCCGGTAGGCGCTTCACGCCGCCCAACCTGGCCATTGGCAATGGCTTTGCGGCGCCAGCCGAACACTTGAGAGGGCGCCATCCCATAGCGGCGCGCAATTGCCGACACGTTGGCATCCGGGGCAAGCGTTTCTTCCACGATCCGGGTCTTGGTCTCGTCCGGCCACCGCCGCCGCCCAACCGCAGGGCTGTGCTCCAATCGATCCGGCACAACCTCGAGCAACTGGAAACTTCTATCACTGGGCATAGGCGCAGACATAGGAACTCACATCGTCAGCAAAAGCTGCGGTGCCTATACCCCCCTGGGTAAGCCAATGTCAGACGGGATCGGCTTCGCGCTTACGATTGAACCGCTTCTACCGAAGAACAGCCCGGAGCGGGGGCGGGTGGATGATTGCAGGGTGACCAGCGTGCTTTGTCAACGGCGGAGCAAAAGTCGGCCATTGTGGCGGCGTAAAACCGGCCAGTGCTGGTGGTGAACGGATAGGTTAGCCGTTATGCGCCGATTTCGCCGGTGTCGGGGTCGTTGATCTCGGTGGCCTGGTTTTTCTCCGCCGCGGTTTCGGCGTCGGTGCGGTGCCGGCGGGCGGCGGATTGCTTAAGCCGGTAGACCGATCGATAGTGGTTACGCTGCTAATACGACCCTGCTCATTGGCTCGATTCGCAACGCCAGTCCTCTAGATGGGTGGTCAAACCGCCGGAATCGAACGGTTTTGAACCTGATGGTGAGCAAAATCACTCTCAGTGCGTGAGGTGTGGTGGCCCTAAAGTACTGGTACTTACTGGTATCCACTGGGACCTTGTGGGATCTCCACCAAAGCGGGGCAAGTCCAGGAAGTTACTTCCCCGGACTCCCGGAGCCGCGGCGGCTGGCCGAGAAGGCCTGAAGGCGGGATCCAAGAGGCGGCGAGGCCGGCACTCAAGTACGGCTTACGAGACAATTTGTATAGCTCGGATCATGTTGTGGCTGACGGGAAGCGAACCAGCACTTGGCAGATGCACGTTCAGCGCGGCAGGAGCATTTTTTGGTCGTGCGCTCGCTTCCTCAGACGGGGCTGCACGCCGTGCCGAACCAGTTAGGGAGCATCCCGCGGGGTTACCTGGCAGGTTTTCATCGCTTGCTAGGGCAAGTACATACCGCCGTTCACGTGCAAGATTTGGCCTGTCATATAACTGGCGGCAGAGGAGGCGAGAAAAAGCACTGGCCCGACGCAGTCATCAGGCGTGCCGAGGCGGCCCAACGGAATGGTGGCCTGCATTGCGTGCATGCGCTCTGGAGGAGTCGCGGCGTGAAAGGCTGTTTGTACTACGCCGGGAGAGATGGCATTGACGCGAATGTTGAGGCGCGCCAGGTCACGTGCCATGTGACGAGTCAGGTTGTGCACATAGGCCTTAGCGCTGCCATAGTGGCCCGAACCGCTGCCGCCGCCATCGACACCGGCGATCGAGCCGACATTGATGATGGAACCGCCGCCACGCTTGTCCATATGTGAAACGGCCGCCTGCGATGCAGCAATCACCGGGCGGACATTGAGATCGAGCGCTTCCTCATAGAGTGCGTCATCGAGGTCAAGAAACGGCATGCGACGGATCATGGCTCCAGCGTTGTTAAATAGGATGTCCAGTCCACCCAGGAGCTCAGCTGCCTGGTGAACGACCTTGGCCGGCACGCCGCGCTCGGAGATATCACCTTGAATCAGAAAGGCCTTTCCGCCACTGGCGATGATGGCGTCGGCGGCGGCCTGAGCAGCCGCTTCGCCGCGATTGTAGTGGAGCGCAACATGGGCGCCCTGCGCCGCAAAGGCCGTTGCCACGGCAGCGCCGATCCCACCGCTGGCGCCCATGACAAGAGCGAGCTTGCCGTCAAAATTCATCATGATTGGTTGTCCTCGATAGGTTGGGTGCGCCGGGCTCAAAAGCCGAACAGACGCTGTGGGTTGTCGGTCAAAATCTTGTTACGCTGGCCGGAGTTGGTCGTTGCGGTCCCGAGCCAGTGCAGGCCATGCTGGGGGCTTGGGGTCGGCGACACGTTGAGGTGTGGCCAGTTGCTCGACCAGAGGCACCGGTTGGGCGCCTGGGCGACGAGGCGGCGCGCCAGAAACGGCGGCTCGGCGCATTCCTCTGGCGTATTGGGTGCGGTGAGCGACACCCAGAAGTTGTCGCGTTCCACGAGCTCGAGCAGGGTGGCGATTTCGGGGCCATCAGGGTCGAGCGTTGCTGGGAAGGTGGTGGGATAGACATCCATCAGTACCTCGACCGGCAAAGAAGCCAGAAGCGGCGCATAGTCGACGATCTGACGACCATCCATCTGCACCTTGAGGTGCCAGCCGAGACTGGCAACGCGTTCGGCGACAGGAAGCATGTCATCCCAGCCCAGCACGCCAGCAAACATCATGAAGCGAACACCCCGCGCGCCGCGCCGGTGCATATCGGTGAGGGACTGCTCGTCGATATCTGCGGGAATGACGACGGTGCCGCGTCCGCTACCCCCCAGGGCATCAAGGCTGGCCAGCAGCAAACTATTGTCAAAGCCATAGCCGCTAGCCTGGGAGATCATGACGCGCGCTAGACCCAGTTCGACCTGTAGGGCGCGATAGGCGGGGAGCGGAGCATCGGGCAGCGTACCGGTGAAGCCGGGGCGAGGTGCCCAACCGGGTTCAAAGACATGGATGGCGCTATCGCAGGCGCCTGGGGGCAAGGCGAGCAGGGTGGTTATGGGCATAGGGTCTCTGGTTCTAACGACGCGGTAAATCGGCTTGCCGGATGAACTGGTGCTGGGCGGCGATGCGAAAGATGGCGTTGGGTGCGCCATAGCCCTGATAGAGGCGGCGTTCTACGATCTCGAAGAAGAAGGCGCCGCCGATCAACGGGCTATAGAGCTGGAGATAGCTGCCCTTGTCATCCTCGTCGTAGAGGATTTGGTATTGACGCAGCGCCGCCACGAAATCTGGTGCGAGCCCGAAACGGGCTTCCACATCGTCGTAGTAGTTGGGGGAGATGGTGAGCGGGGTAAAGCCATTGCTGGCCATGGCTGCTGCGGTGGCAAAGATATCGTTGGTGCTGAAGGCTAGATGCTGGATACCCGCGCCAAAGCTCTCGGAGACGAAATAGCCGGCAAGCGTCGAGCGGTTTTCCGCCCCATTCATGGTGATGCGCAGGCTGCGCGCGTCATTCTCGATGACCTGGCTGCGCACCAGCCCGGCGGGGTCGATAATATCGACGGGCGGCGTTTTGTGTGC
The DNA here is from genome assembly GCF_054489345.1 of Devosia sp. A369. NCBI lineage: Bacteria > Pseudomonadati > Pseudomonadota > Alphaproteobacteria > Hyphomicrobiales > Devosiaceae > Devosia > Devosia sp. A369. Next base: position 3,539 of record NZ_JBTMWV010000007.1, read on the forward strand.
GTCAAGAATTGAGGTGTAGAAGAGCTGCCAGGCGGCCAGCTCGTCATAAGGCATGGACTGGGCGACGTGGTCGATGCCGACCATGCCAGCGGCCCTGGCCGCAGGATCGGGCGCAACGGTGGCGAACTCCCGCTGCCAGAGCTCGGCCTGCTCACCCTTGCCGTCAAAGAAATACACCAGCCCGCCGCCGACACCGCGCACCGCAGGCAGGCCGATATTGCCGTGCCCCGCCGGCTGAAAGAAGGGCTCGGCGCCCATGACTTTGGCCCGGACAACGGCTGCGTCCGCGCTATCGACCTTGAGGCCTAGGGCGTAGGCCGAAAGGCCGCGGCTCAAAAATGTCGTACGGGCGAAGCCCGCGCGATCGGTATTGACCACGATGTTGATGCCGCCCTGGCAATAGTGGGCGACCTGCTTGCTGCGATGTTGGCCGGCATGCTGGAAACCCATGGCCTTGAGCAGGACCGTCAGCTGGGCGGAAGCCGCTTCATCGGCGGTGAATTCGACGAACTCGACCTTTTCTACGGCAACCGGCGGCGGCATGGCCGTAACGCGCATCGCCGAGGTTGGTTCGGCGCGCTTGACCACATCCATCAGGTTCATCAGCGAGCGCTGGCCGTCGACGGCAATGGTCTTGTTATTGGCGGCGCGGTACTGATCGTTGAAGATCTCGAGCGAGATCACCCCATCATAGCCGGTGGCCGCGACCGCCCGCATGAAGTCGACCACTGGCAGGTCGCCCTCGCCAGGCATGTTGCGGTAGTGGCGACTCCAATAAAGCAGGTCCATGTCGAATTTGGGCGCATCGGCCAGCTGCACGATGAAGATCTTGTCGGCAGGAATGGAGCGGATCGAATTGACATCAATGCCGCGCGACAGCGTGTGAAAGCTGTCGAGGATGATCCCAATATTTGGGTGGTTGGCTCGGCGCACCACTTCCCAGGCATCGCGATGATCGTTGATATGGCGGCCCCAGGCCAGGGCCTCATAACCGACGCGCAAATTGCGCCGGGCGGCGCGCTCACCCAGTTCGGCGAAATCCGCGGCGATCCGGTCGATACCGCCAAGGGCGACAGGAGAGGTACTGGAGCAAACCAGCATCAGCTCGGCGCCCAGCTCTTCCATCACATCGAACTTGCGTTCGGCGCGATCCAGTGCGCGGCTGCGATAGGGTTCGGGCATGCCCTCGAAATCGCGGAATGGCTGGAACAGGGTGAGTTCGAGTCCAGCATCGCGCACCATCTGGCCCACCTCGCGCGGCGAGGCATCGAACACCAGAAAGTCGTTCTCGAATATCTCGACACCATCGAATCCGGCGCGGGCAATGGCGTCGAGTTTGGTGGCCATATCGCCGCTAATTGACACGGTCGCGATTGACGTTCTCATCTGTCAGACCTGTGGGCCGGTCGCGGAAAAGGGAACAATCGGACCGACGTCTTCCCCGGGATTGCCGTTGATCGAATAGCCCCCATCGACGGCCCAATCAGCGCCGGTGACAAAACCCGAGCCGGGCTCGGCGAGGAAGCGGATGACCCGGGCGATTTCATGAGCCTCGGCCCAACGGCCGACTGCCGATCGGCCGGCAAACATGGCGTAATCGAGCGTGCCGAGCCGGATTTTCTCGCGCAGCACCTCGGTGAGTACATAGCCGGGCGACACCGAATTGACGGTGATGCCGCTACGTGCATTCTCCATGGCGAGGCCCCGCGTCAGGCCAGCAATAGCGGCCTTGGCGGTGGAATAGGCGGTGCGGCGGGCCAGGCCGACATGGCCGATGACCGAAGAGAGATTGATGATCCGGCCGAACCCTTGCTCGCGCATATCCGGAATGCACGCGGCCGACACGATGGCCGGGCCGCTGACATGGACCGACAGCATGCGATCGAAATCGTTTTGCGGCAGGGTGTGGTGATCGGCTGACACGCGCTGCATGATGCCGGCATTGTTGACGAGGATGGTGATCCTGCCCAGCGCCGCAACGGCCTGGTCGCGGGCGGCGCTGACCGAGGTCTCGCTGGTCACGTCCATGGCGACACCCATGGCGCGGACGCCATAGGTGGTGATGAGATGCTCGACTAGAGCATCGGGGCTCAACAGGTCTGCCAGCACAATGTCGGCCCCATGTGCCGCCATCTCTTCGGCCGTTGCCCGGCCAATACCGCCAGATGCTCCGGTAATGAGCGCAATCTGATTGCAGAGAGTGCCTTGTGCTGGTTGGGTCACCTGTCTGTGCTCCGCTTACTTCAGGTCGCTGATGCTGTCGCGGACAGCGGGATTGGCGAGATAGGTCGGGAACCGGCCCTGGAGCACGTCGACGACGTTCTGCGCGGTCTTGGTGCGGATCTCGAGCTCGGAATCCTCGGAATACCAAGCGGCGTGCGAGGACATGATCACGTTGTCCATGGTCTTGAACGGGTGGTCAGCCCGAATAGGCTCCTGCTCGAACACATCAAGGCCGGCGCCGCCGATCTTGCCGGCCTGGAGCGCGGCGATCAGCGCCGGCTCGTCGATCACCGGGCCGCGCGCAGTGTTGATGACGATGGTCGATGGCTTCATCAGCTCGAAATGGCGGGTGGTCAGCAGGTGCTGGGTTTGGGGCAGCAGCGGCACGTGGACCGACACGAAGTCGGAGCGGGCGCAGAGCGTGTCGAGGTCGACCAGATCAACGCCCATCTCGCGGGCCTTGTCCTTGTTGGCGTAGGGGTCGAACGCGATGACCTGAACGCCGAAGCCCGCCATCTTGGCAGCAACGCGCTGGGCGATATTGCCAAAGCTGACGAGGCCAAGGGTGCGGCCGCGCACGCGGTAGAGCGGCTTGACCAGCGTATAGTCCCAGACACCCTTCTTGACGGCATCGTTGAACTTGGTGATGCCCCGCGCTAGCGATAGCAGCAGCGCGATGGCGTGGTCGGACACTTCTTCGAGCGAACCATCGGGCACGTTTCCGATGCAGATGCCGCGCGCCGTAGCGGCGGCCACGTCGATGGTATTGAGGCCGATGCCGTAACGCGAGATGACACGGCACTTGTCGAGCGAGGCGATCACGCGCGGGGTCAGCTGGGCATACTGGTTGAGCAGGCCGTCAGCATCGGCGCAGGCCGCGATCAGTTCGTCCTCGGTTCTGGCCTGGTGTGGTGTCAGCGTGAAGCCGGCCTTGGCCATGACCGCGATCTCGGGCGCGAGATTGGAAAATTCGCTGTCGGTAACAACAATCTTGAAAGTCATCGAAAAATCAGGCTCCGAAACGGTCGTCGAGGGACTTGTGGAAGTCGAGGCCCACGATCTCGCTGAACTCGGCATAGCTGTGCTGGCTGCCGACCTTGGCAGGCGTGCCCTCAGCCTTGAGGCTGCTGAGGGCCTGGGCGACGGCGTGCGTGGCGGTGAACAGGGCGGTAACGGCGTAGAATACGACCGAGAAGCCCATTTCTTGCAGGTCTGCGGCGGTCAGCGCCGTGGTCTCGTTGCCATCCACGATCGAGACGACCTTGGGGCCCTTGACCGCCTTTGCGACGGCTTCGACTTCGGCGATCTTCTTGATGCCGTCCACGAACACCAGATCGACACCGGCGTCCTGATACATGTGGGCGCGGCGGATGGCTTCTTCGGCACCTACGGCGGGCATGGCGTCAGTGCGGCCAATAATCACCAGATCATCATTGCCGCGCGCCTCGATGGCAGCCTTGAGGCGCAGCACGTTCTCGTCGGCGTCCATCAGCTTGACGCCGGCCATCTGACCGCAGCGCTTGGGGGCGACCTGATCTTCCAAATGGATCGCGGCGACGCCGGCCTGGATATATTCGCGCACCGTACGGTGGATATTGGAGGGTCCGCCATAGCCGGTATCGGCGTCGGCAATGATCGGGATGTCGACGGCGCGCACCATGTTGCGGGCGTGCTCAGTCATTTCCGTCTGCGAGAGCAGGCCGATATCGGGCATGCCCAGACGGCTGGCGGTGGCGCCGAACCCGGTCATGTAGATAGCATCAAAGCCGGCCCGCTCAACGAGCTTGGCGGTGATGGAATCGGGGGCGCCGGGGGCCATGATGATCTGCGGTCGGGCCAGCAGGTTCTTCAGCTTTTGTGCTTGGTTCATCTTTGGTATCCTTGGGGTACAGGCGTGACAAGGGGAGCACGCGTCAGTCGCGCGCAATCATCTATTTGAATTTTCTAGGTTATTTCTGTGATGTGGGGCTCGTTGCCTCCAAGGCGCTCACATAAATTGCACCGGTGCGGTCCACGTGCAGATCCATCACTTCGCGGAAACCCTTCACATCGCCCTGTTCGACCAGATCGACGAACTGGTTGTGTTCGGCAAAGGAAATCTCGCGCAGGGATTCAATGGGGCGGGTCAGATGGTGGCGCAGTGCCGCGATCTGTCCGGCAACCAAAGCGTAGGCATCGGCGATGAAGGGATTACCCGAGAAATCGACGAAGGCCTGATGGAAGTTGGTGTCCAACTTGCCATACAGGATGGCGTCATCGTTCTCGCGCGCCTGGCCCATGGCGGCAACAGTCGTGCGGAGGCTCGCGACAAGACTGGCCTTATTGCGCTGGATGGCGAGTTCCATCGCGTTGACCTCGGTCAATTTGCGAAATTCGCACATCAGCACAACGTCTTCGACGGTCGGAATGAAGACCTGGCTCCCGCGCTTGGGCTGAACCGTGACCAGCCCCTGCATCTGCAGGATTACCAGGGCGTCTCGGACGGGGGTGCGGCTAACGCCGAAACTCTCCGCCAGCTTCTCCTCTGCTATGCTCTCACCCAGTCCGATCTCGCCATCGATGATGGCGCTGCGCAGGCGCACGGCAACCATCTCGGCGAGTGAGCGCGGCTGCTCAAGCTTCATGTCCTTCATGCTGCTGCCTCCTTGCGGCGGGCCTTCTTGTACAGCTTGAAGAGCACAGGGGTGAACCACAGCGCCAAAGTCAAAACACCAAGGCCGGCGGCAATCGGACGCTCGAAGAAAGGAGCGAGGGAGTTGTCGCCCTTGATCAGGGAGGTAATCATGTTGCGCTCGACCAGCGTCCCCATGACCAGGCCGAGTACGGCCGGGGCGACGGGTATCTCGTTTTCTTCCATCAGGTAGGCGAGCACGCCGACGACCAGCATGACGATAATCGAGGTGACCGACAGGTCGATGGCAAACGAGCCGACGATGGCAAAGCCCAAGATCAATGGCGCGAGGGCCGTCTTGGAGATCTTGAGGACTGGAGCGGCCACGATGATCGCGAGGATCCCGAGGGGCACCATCATCAGATTGGCGAGCATGAACACCATGAAAATGGCATTCACTTCGACGGCGTTGTTGATGAACACCATCGGGCCGGGATTGAGCCCTTTGACATAGAGCACGCCGATAACGATGGCGGTGATCGAGTCGCCGGGAATGCCGAAGACCATGGCCGGCACATAGGCACCGCTGAGAGCCGAGTTATTGGCAGCCCCGGAATCGACCAGGCCTTCTTCATAGCCGGTGCCGAATTTTTCCGGGTTCTTGGAGAATTTCTTGGAGACCGCGTAGGTGATCCACGCGGCAATGTCAGACCCGGCGCCCGGCAGGATGCCGATCAGCGTGCCGAGCACAGATCCGCGGGCGAGATTGCCTTTGAACTTCCACAGCGTCGAGCCCAGGCCCTGAAACAGCTCGGACACTTTGCTGATCGACTTTGCCTGCTCGACATTATCGCGATGGACGAGCGCCCGAATGACTTCGGGTATGGCGAAAAAGCCAATCAGCGCGGGCACGAACGAGATGCCGCTGAGCAGCGATTCCTGGCCATAGGTGAAGCGCGGATAGCCCGAGCTGCCGTCGAGGCCGACCGATGCGATCAGCAGGCCCACACAGAGCGACATGACGCTTTTGACGATGGAGCCGGTGCCCAGCATGATGGCGGCGCTCAACCCGAGCAGGGCCAGCCAGAAATATTCGAACGAGGTGAAATTCAGCGAGACTTCTGCCAGCTGGGGCGCCGCAATCATCAGCACCAGCGTGCCGAATACGCCGCCAATTGCCGAGGTGATCACGCAGAGGCCAAGCCCGAGGCCGGCTTTGCCCTTCTGGGACATTTTGTAGAGATCATCGACATAGGCCGCAGACGCGGCCGTACCCGGAATGCGGATCAGCGCGGTGGGAATGTCGGATGCGAAAATGGCCATGGCCGACATGGTCACGATGGCGCCGATGGCGGGAACGGGATCCATGTAGAAGGTGACAGGCACCAGCATGGCGGTGGCCATGGTTGCCGAAAGGCCGGGAACAGCGCCGATGAACAGGCCGAACAGCGCGCAAACCAGCATGACCGTCAGGTTGAACGGGTCAAAGACCAGCGGCAGGGCGTTGATAATGTTTTCCATGCCGCTCTCCTAGAACAAGGGGCCAGTGGGGAGCGGGACCAGCAGCAGCTTGGCCATGGCGTAATAAACGACACCGACAAAGCCGAGCGAAACCGCGATCCACACCGGCGAACGATAGCCCTGCACCCAGTAGAGTGCGAGCAGGATGACCGAGGCGCCGATGATGAAGCCGATCTGCTCGAAAAAGATCGCCAGCAGCAGCGAACCGAAGATCGCAATAGCCGCGGCGATGGTGCGCAAGGGGTGGCGCCAGCCTTCGTCGAACTGAACCAGGCGGCCGACGCCGGCCATGACACCCTTGCCGCTGATGATCAGCCCTCCAACGATGAACATTCCGCCGAAAACCATCGGAAAGGTACCCGGTCCGATGGCCTGTCCGGGCATGCCCGGGAAACTCGCAGCCTGCCAGACCGTTGCAATGCCAAGCGCGATAAAAACCAGCCCCAGAAGGCCATCATGAATACGCATCGTATCCCTCCCGTTTGGACGCGGAGGCCGCCAGGGGCGGCCTCCGCCAAGACTTACTTCGCCAGGCCAACGGCCTTGAGGGTCGTGCCCATCTGGGCATCGGACTGCGCCATGAAGGCTTCGAAGTCAGCGCCGGCAGTCCAGCGCATGTCATAGCCGCGGGCCGCCATGAAATCGGTATATTCGGTCTGCTGCAGCACCTTGCCGATGGCGGCCTGAAGCTTTTCGACGATTGCCGCGTCCACGCCTGCCGGGGCGACGATGCCGCGCCAAGACCCCAGCGCGAAATCAACGCCGGTCGCTTCGGTGAAGGTCGGCACGTCTGGAGCATCGACGCTGCGCTCGACGCCGAAGATAGCGATCGGCCTGATGCGGCCGGCATCCATTAGGGCCTGACCTTCGGGGAGCGACGCGGTGACGAAGTGCACGCCGCCGGCTGCCAGATCCTGCAGGCCTGGCGCTGCGCCTTCCGACGGCACCCAGGCAACGCGGGTCACCGGGATTTCCAGCGCGTTGAGCATGCCGGCGACAGCTAGGTGGTTGACGCCGCCCTGGGCGGAGCCGGAAGCCTTGAGCTCGCGATCCCCGCTGGACTTGATGGCTTCGACTAGTGCGTTGGTGTCGGCATAGGGACCATCGACGCGCACGAAGATAGCGGCCGGATCGGCATTGTAGAGCCCGATCGGGGTGAAGTTCTGATAGGTGATTTCGGTCAGGCCCTGATAGTGCATGCCGCCGATTTCGAGCGTCGCGATGCCGAGGGTGTAACCATCAGCCTTTGCATTGGCGATGGCCGAGTGGCCAACCACGCCCGAACCGCCGGTGCGGTTTTCTACGGGAACGGGGACGCCTAGTTCCTTTTCCAGCAGGGTCGCGATGATGCGGGCCGTGGCGTCCGTTCCGCCGCCTGCGCCCCACGGTACGATCATGGTTACCGGCTTGGTAGGAAAATCCTGCGCCAAGACAGCAAACGACGATGAGAAAATGGCGGCTGCAGCGAGCCCGGCTACAAATGTGCGACGCTTCGAGAACAGGGTCATGTATTCCTCCCGGAAATATTTTTCCGCGATTGCTTCGTTCGCAATCACGCTTGCATTCAGGATACTGCATACATAAACAAGAAATGTCAACGCAGGTATGCGCTGCACGCATCGCAGCGAGGTGACTGGGCGTCGAGCTTAAACTGGTGGTGCTGACGGGCGCCAACCGGGTGTTCCCGTCAGCACCCATGGCCGCCAGTTCTGGGCGGCCCTAGTTGGGCGCAAACGTGACATCTCGCCCATCCTGTCAATCGGCGCCGGATAAGGCCCCTCATCGGCGCCGAAAAGGCTCAAAGCCGCCCGACACGTTCTGGCCCCCATCCGGTTATCCCCGGCACTCACCCAGCCCGTTGCGGCCGACGAGGTTGCCGAGACGCTCGGCCCAGATCACCATGCGCCCGCCTGTCAATGGCATCATCGAACTGGCGGGGCCGGAGCCTTTCTGACTGAGCGATATTGTGGGTCGCGTTCTGGCGGTCAACCGCCCCGACCGCCGCGTCGCCGCCGCGCGACCGGGATTCGACGCGGTGATGCAGATCGCATCGAGCGGCACGGATTTTCAAGCGCCCTGGATCGCGTGGCGCTGCCTGGGTTGTCCCGAGGCCGATTATGGCGCTCGACGCACCGGCCAGCGAGCGCTGGCTGGTGGGCGCCTTCGTCGCCTTCTTGGACGGTTGGCTCAAGGATCGCGTCCAGCTTCGGCCGCGCCACCGGCTTGCTCCGCGATTGCCCCCGGGGGCAGCGAGAACCGTCACATCCTCAGCACACTATCCTGGGCTCAGCCCAAATACCCGAGCCACTTTCCGCCGGCTGCGTCCTTCAGCGAACACAAACCGCCGAACCGCTGCATAAACCTCCACTGCAAACATCTCCGACGGGCCCCGCAAAGAAGACGGTCTAGCCACTGGAGGGCTTTTGCGCCGCCCGCATCAGCACAAATGCCGAGGCTCCGTGGCCTAACTTCTCACCGCCCTGCACGCCCGCGACTTCTGTGCAGCAATTTCGACCTTCTGCATGCGGCCGCGTTGGACGGCGTCGGCGTAGCGATGTTGCCGGACTACATCGTGCGACGATCCCTTGCCAGCGGGAGCCTGCTCCATATTCTGCCTGATTGGAGCTCACAGCCTGGCACGATACAGGCGGTTTTTTCCTCGCGAAAAGGCTTAGTGCCGGCTGTTCGCGCGCTCATTGACTACCTCGCCATAGAGGTTCCCAGGAAAGTCGCCAGTGAGGCGTAATTTCGGATCGTCGCGCGCGACCTGCCAGAACTCGTATTGCGCACCGATACGACGCCGGCGGGCGTCACGACCGATCACATCGGTTTCTACGTCCACTGGCTTGCAATGTGCGTATCTCTGTATATCCCCGCTCTTCTGCTGCGCTGCACCCCGCCATGAAGCCCTTCCATGCCCGATGCATCCTTCACTTGTGCATAACAAGGTGCAGTGTTATGACTTTCTATAGCAGCGTAACCCATTGATATTGCTACGGTGAACGACTGAGTTTCTCCCTCAAGGGGAGAAGGGAAGAATTACTTGCTGTCGCGCGCCTTCACCTTGCGGCGGGCGGCGTGCAGCAGTGGCTCGGTGTAGCCGCTGGGCTGGTCGGCGCCGTGCAGGGCCAGATCGAGGGCGGCCTGGAAGGCGACGGACTGGAAGTTTTCGGCCATAGGGCGGTAGAGCGGATCGCCTTCGTTCTGGGTGTCGACCACGGCGGCCATGCGTTCGAAAGTGGCGGTGACCTCGTCGCGGCTGACGAGGCCATGACGCAGCCAGTTGGCGACGGCCTGCGAGGAAATGCGGCAGGTGGCGCGGTCTTCCATCAACCCGACATCGTTGATGTCGGGCACCTTGGAACAGCCGACGCCCTGCTGCACCCAGCGCACCACATAGCCGAGAATGCCCTGGGCGTTGTTTTCCAGCTCGCGGGTGATCTCGTCGCGGCTGAGCGCGAAGGGCGCCTGCACCGGCATGGAGAATAGCTCGCTGAGCGGCGGCACGGCCTGATTGTGGCGGCGCTGCTGGGCTTCGAACACGTCGATCTGGTGGTAATGCAGTGCATGCAGCGTGGCAGCGGTGGGCGACGGCACCCAGGCGGTGTTGGCGCCGGCATTGGGGTGGCCGGACTTGGCTTCCATCATCGCCGCCATATCGTCGGGACGGGCCCACATGCCCTTGCCGATCTGCGCCTTGCCGGACAGGCCGCAAGCCAGCCCGATCAGCACGTTGCGATCTTCATACGAGGCCAGCCAGCGCTCGGACTTGATCTCGTCCTTGCGCAGCACTGGGCCGGCTTCCATCGAGGTATGGATTTCGTCGCCGGTGCGGTCGAGGAAGCCGGTATTGATGAAGAAGACGCGGGCGCGGGCTTCGTAAATCGCAGCCTTGAGGTTGGCCGAGGTGCGGCGCTCCTCATCCATGATGCCGATCTTGACGGTGTTGGGGGCCAACCCCAGCATGGCTTCCACCGAGGCGAAAATAGCGCAGGCGAAGGCGACTTCTTCGGGGCCGTGCATCTTGGGCTTGACGATATAGACCGCGCCGGTGGTGCTGTTGACCTTGTCCTGCATGGCGCAGAGCACGGTGACGGCGGCGTCCATCAGGCCTTCGCCGATCGGCTTGCCGTTGAACAGCACAGCATCAGTCGTCATCAGATGGCCGACATTGCGCACCAGCAGCAGGCTGCGGCCCTTGAGGGTCAGCGGCGCGCCATTGATGTCCTTATAGGTCCGGTCGGCATTGAGCTTGCGGGTGACCGAACGGCCGCCCTTGTCAAAAGTGTCTTCCAGCGTGCCATTCATCAGGCCGAGCCAGTTGCGATAGACGCCGACCTTGTCTTCGGCATCGACGGCGGCGACGGAATCTTCGCAGTCCTGAATGGTGGTCAGGGCGGCTTCAACGATGATGTCGCTCAGGCCCGCCTTGTGCGAACCACCAATGACGCTGCCGGGCTCGATGACGAGGATGACATGGATGCCATGATGGACCAGCACCAGCTCGCCCTTGGCCTCGGTGCCGCCATAGCCAACAAAGGCGGCCGGATCGCGCAGGCCGGTACGGCCCGCCGTGGTATCCACCTCAAGGCGGCGCGTCTCGCCATCCTTGACCACGTGGTAGCCGGTGACGTCGCGGTGGCTGCCGGCGGCGAGCGGGAAGGTTTCGTCGAGGAAGCTGGCGGCCTTGTCGACCACGGCGGCGCCACGGGCGGCGTTATAACCCTTGCCCGGCGCCAGATCGCCATCGCGAGCGATGACATCGGTGCCGTAAAGCGCGTCATAGAGGCTGCCCCAGCGCGCATTGGCGGCGTTGAGGGCGTAGCGGGCATTAGAGACCGGGACGACCAGCTGCGGACCGCAGAGCGTGGTGATTTCGGGATCGAGGCCGGTGGTCTCGATGGAGAAATCGGCCGGCTCGGGAACGAGATAGCCGATATCCTTGAGGAAGAACTCATAGCCCTGCGGGTTATTGCCGACCGGGCCATATTTGCGGTGCCAGTCGTCGATCTTGCCCTGGATGTCGTCGCGCTTGGCGAGCAGACGCGCATTGGTCGGCGCGTGCTCGGCCACCAAGGCGGCAAAGCCGGTCCAGAACTGGTCTGCCGTTACCGACAGCCCGGCGAGCGCTTCTTTCTCAACAAAATCGACCAGCAGGGGATGAACCGAAAGGTCGGATTTCGTCAGATAGGCGCTCATTTTTGTTCCTTTTCAATTCTGGTCCGAACGCAATGTGGCCCCTCGCCCGCCGAGCGGGAGGTGCCGGATCACATTCGCAGCGGAGGCAGGGCCAACAGCAAAACTGGGGGCAGCCTAGGCCAAGCGCAAGTCGGTCACAACCCGCCCAAAGTCGACTTCACCCTTGCGCCAGCCACATAGACTTCAGCGATCGAACGATCGTCACCCAACGTCTGTAGCAGGAACAGTTCTTCAGCCAGGCCCGTCACAGTTGCGTGGCGCAAGGCCATGGCTGGGGTGGCGGCGGCGTCGAGCACCACCAGGTCGGCGGCATTGCCCGGCGCGATGGCGCCGATGGTGCCCTCGAGTGAGAGGGCGCGGGCATTGCCCAGGGTCGCCATGTAGAAGGAGGCGAAGGGATTGAGGCGCTGGCCGCGCAATTGCAGCACCTTGTAGCCCTCATCCAGCGTGCGCAGCATGGAATAGCTGGTGCCGCCGCCGATATCGGTGGCGATGCCGATGCGCACCCCGGCCTGGCGCAACCGCTCGCGGTCGAACAGGCCGGAACCGAGAAACAGGTTGGAGGTGGGGCAGAACACCGCGACCGCACCGGTTTCGGCCAGCACTTTGGTTTCGCGGTGATTGAGATGGATGGAGTGCCCGAGCAGGGTCTTGCGGCCGAGCAGGCCGTAATCCTCATAGATGCCGGTGTAATCCGGCGAGTCCGGATAGAGCTCCATCGAATAGGTGATTTCGTCGGCGTTTTCGCTGAGATGGGTCTGCACGTAGCAATAGGGATGCTCGGCGACCAGCGCGCGCGAGGCGTCGAGCTGTTCCGGGGTGGAGGTGATGGCGAAGCGCGGCGAGATGGCGTAGAGGCCCCTGCCCCTGCCATGCCAGCGTTCGATCAGCATTTTGGTGTCGTCGTAACCGGACTGGGCAGTGTCGCAGAGCGCTTCGGGCGCGTTGCGATCCATCATCACCTTGCCGCCGATCATCAGCATGTTGCGCTTTTCCGCCTCGGCGAAATAGGCATCGACCGATTGCGGGGCGCTGGAGCAATAGGCGGCGGCGGTGGTGGTGCCGTGGCGGATCAGCTCATCATAAAACGCGGTGGCGATGGCGGCGGCATGGCCCTGCTCGCTGAATTTCTGTTCGGCGATGAAGGTGTAGGTATTGAGCCATTCCAGCAGCGAGCCGGCATAGGAGGCGATGATCTGGCTCTGCACATAATGCAGATGGGTATCGATGAAGCCGGGCAGGATCAGATGCGGGCGGTGGTCGATCACTTCGGCCGACGCATCAAGGACGAAGTCCCCGACGGCGATGATCTTGCCGTCTTCGATGGTGATGGCACCGTCTTCGAGATAGCGGTAGCTGGCCGCATCATCGATCGCCTGCGGCTCGCTGATAAAGCTCAGCACCCGGCCGCGCAGAATGGTCCGGCTCATTGTCCCGATCCTTCGCGGAACCACTCGACCAGCAAAGTGCGCTCGGCAGTGGTCATCTCGCTGACATTGCCCGGCGGCATGGCATGGGCGTAGCCGGCCTGCATGACGATATCGCGGGCATGATTGGCGATGGCGATGTCATTGTCGAGAATGACGTTTTTGGGAGCCTCATAGAGACCCTCCCATGCGGGCTCGGCAGTGTGGCACATGGCGCAGCGAGTCTGCACGGTCAGGCTGGCCTGGGCAAAATTGCTTGCACTGAGAAAGGGTTCGGCCGCACGCGACGCCACCTCCTCTCCAGCCGAGCCGGCCAGTTTGGGGCCGGAGGACAGCCAGGCGATGACGATGAACAGGATGACCGCGACCGCCCAGGTCCAGTGCGGATTGCCCTTGCGGGCGTGGCGGGTGTTGAAATAGTGCCGGATCACCACGCCGACGAGGAAGATCAGCGAGGCGATGATCCAGTTCCACTGCGTCGCGAAAGCCAGCGGATAGTGGCTCGACAGCATGAAGAAAATGACCGGCAGCGTCAGGTAGTTGTTATGCAGGCTGCGCTGCTTGGCGATCTTGCCATATTTGGCGTCGGGCACCCGGCCGGCCTTCAGATCGCCGACGACGATCTTCTGGTTGGGGATGATGATCATGATCACATTGGCCGCCATGATGGTGGCGGTGAAGGCCCCCATATGCAGCATCGCGGCGCGGCCGGTGAACAGCTGGGTATAGCCCCAGCTCATCGCCACCAGAATGGCGAACAGCACCAGCATCAGCCCGGTGGTGGACTGACCGATGGGCGATTTGCACAGCGTGTCATACAGCACCCAGCCGAGCACGATGGAGCCCATCGACAGCCCGATGGCCTGCCACTGGGGAATATCGAGCACGTTGCGGTCGATGAGATAGAGATCGGCGCCGACATAATAGATCAGCGCCATCAGCATGAAGCCGGAAATCCAGGTCCAGTAGCTTTCCCATTTGAACCAGGTCAGGTGCTCGGGCAGGAACTCGGGCGCCACCAGATATTTCTGGATGTGATAAAACCCGCCGCCATGCACCTGCCACTCTTCGCCATGCGCCAGTGGCGGCAGACTGGGCGTCTTGCGCAGGCCAAGGTCGAGCGCGATGAAATAGAACGACGAGCCGATCCAGGCGATAGCGGTGATGACATGCAGCCAGCGCACGGCAAACATCGCCCATTCGTAGAAGATCGCATAATCGGGCATCGCTCAGTTCCTTTCTTCCCCTCGCACGCAAAGAGGCCTGTGGCATAATTCAGCATTGGCTTGATGAGACATGACCACCCACGATGTCACCCCGGCCCTGAGCCGGGGCCCATCTCGAGATCACGCCGGTGAAACCATCTCAGGATGGGTCCCGGCTCAAGGCCGGGATGACATCGAGTTTTTGGATGCCGAAAAGATGCAGAGGCGGGCCTTGGCCCGCCTCTGACAATAATTGACGCTACGCTTAGGCGTTGACGCCTTCGACGTACCAGTCCATCGCCCACAGGCCGGCGTCATCGACGACGGCGCCAGCGGGGACGCGCTCGGCGCCGGTGTTGTCAACGATCGGGCCGGTGAACGGGTTGATCGAGCCATCAGCAATGCCGTTCTTGACCGCATCGGCAGCCGCAACGACGTCGGCGGGGATCTTCTCGTTATAGGGCCCAATCACCACTTCGCCGCCGGCAATGCCCGGCCAGCTGTCGCCGGAGACCCAGGTACCGGCAACCACGTCATTGACGACCTGGATGTAATGCGGTGCCCAGACGTCGATGATGGCGCTGAGGTGTGACTTGGGCGCAAAGGCGCTCATGTCGGCGCCCTGGCCGAAGCCACCCACAATGCCACGCTCTTCGGCAACCTGCAGGGCCGCCGGACCGTCGGTGTGCTGGACGATGATGTCAGCACCCTGATCGATCAGCGCACGGGCCGCGTCAGCTTCCTTGGCCGGATCGTGCCAGCTCGAGAGCATGACGACATTGACCTTGATCTCCGGGTTGATCTTGCGAGCCGCCAGGGTGAAGGCATTGATGCCCATCACCACTTCGGGGATCGGGAACGAACCGATATAACCGATGGTGTTGGTCTTGGAGAGGTGACCTGC
The DNA here is from genome assembly GCF_054489345.1 of Devosia sp. A369. Lineage (NCBI taxonomy): Bacteria > Pseudomonadati > Pseudomonadota > Alphaproteobacteria > Hyphomicrobiales > Devosiaceae > Devosia > Devosia sp. A369. Next base: position 18,629 of record NZ_JBTMWV010000007.1, read on the forward strand.
CAGCGTGCCCATGACGGCGCGGCCTTCATGGAAGCGGGCGTTGTAGGTCGCCACGTTGTCGGCGCGCTGATAGCCGGTGGCGTGCTCGAAGATCACGTCGGGGAATTCGCGGGCGACCTTGATCACATAGTCGCCGAAGCCGAAGCTGGTGGCGAAAATGATCTTGTTGCCCTGCTGGGCCAGTTCACGCAGCACGCGTTCGCAGTCCGGGCCTTCCGGCACGCTTTCCACGAAGGTGATTTCGATCTTGTCGCCGAATTCGGCCTCCAGCGCCTTGGCGCCGGTCCAGTGACCGAAGGTCCAGCCATTGTCGTCCTTGGGACCGACATTGACGAAGCCGATCTTGAGCGGGCCGTCCTGGCCGAGAGCGACACCGCCGAGCAGCGGCAGAGCCAGGCTGGCGCCGCCGATCTTGAGCACGGAACGACGAGTGAAGATTGCCATGCGTAGTTTCTCCTTCTGACGTCTTCTAGTTGGTTGGTAGAAAGGGTTTGCCGAGACAAGCCGGGGCCGCCGAATGACCCGAACGGCGCAGCGAAATCAACACCAGAACAGCGATTGTCGCCAGATAAGGCAGCGCCGCCCAGAATTCGGAGGGAATGCCGCCGGTGCTGCCCGAGGCCTTGGTGTACAGCTCGATGGTCATCACCAGCCCGAACAGATACGCCCCGCCCAGCAGGCGGAATGGCCGCCAGGCGGCGAACACCACCAGCGCCAGCGCGATCCAGCCGCGCCCCGCCGTCAGCTTTTCCGCCCATTGCGGGGTGAGCAGCAGCGGAAAGCAGCTGCCGCCAATGCCGGCCATCGCGCCACCAAAGGCCACGGCGGCGTAGCGCACGCCAATCACCGAATAGCCGATGGAATGGGCCGACAGATCATTCTCGCCGACGGCGCGCAGGATCAGCCCGGCGCGGGTCTTTTTGAGGAACCACCAGACGGCGAACACCAAAAACAGCGACAAATACACCAGCGGACTATGGCCGAAGACCAGACGCCAGAACGGGTGGGTTGCCAGCTCGGTTGGAAACACCGAGCGGAAAATCTCGATGGGCCGGCCGGTATAGGCCTGGCCGAACAGCGCCGAAAAGCCGGTGCCGAAAATGGTCAGCGCCAGCCCGGTCGCCACCTGATTGGCCGACAGCGACAAAGTGAGAAAGGCAAAGATCATCGAGGCGGCGGCACTGGCGGCAGCGGCCAGCAGAATGCCCAGCCACGGATTGCCGGTGGTATAGGTGACGGCAAAAGCGACGACCGCGCCGATCAGCATCATGCCTTCGACGCCCAGATTGAGCACGCCGCTTTTTTCCACCACCAGCTCGCCCAGAGCGGCGATCAGGATCGGAGTCGAGGCGCCGACCAGCGTGATGATGATGGGAACGAGCAGATCCATATTCATGGTGTGACCTCCACGGCGCGTTTGCCCACCACACGCACCCGGTAGCGGACCAGCAAGTCACTCGCCAACAGGAAGAACAGCATCATCGACTGGAAAATGCCCACGGCTGCCGCCGGCAGCTGAATGGTGGTCTGCGCCACCTCGCCGCCCACCACGACAATCGCCATGGCCAGCCCGGCAAAGATGATGCCGATGGGATGCAGCCGCCCGAGAAAGGCAACGATGATGGCGGTGAAGCCGTAATTGGTCGGGAAGGACGGCACCATGCGCCCGAACGGCCCGGCCGCTTCGAGCACGCCGGCCAGCCCCGCCAATGCGCCACTGGTCAGCAGCGCCAGCCAGATGGTGCGATTGACCGAAAAGCCGCCATAGCGCGCCGCATTGGGCGCGGCGCCCACCACTTTGACCTGATAGCCGAACACCGACCGGCTCATGACGAACCAGGCGATGATCGCCACCACCACCGCAATCGGAACGCCCAGATGCACGATGGTGCGCGGAATGATATGCGGCAGCAGCTGATCGGCGGTGAACATGCGGGTCTGCGGGAAGCCGAAGCCCATCGGGTCTTTCCACGGCCCGATCACCAGATAATTGAGCAGCTGGATCGCCACATAGGTGAGCATCAGGCTGGTGAGAATTTCATTGACCTGCAGCCGCGTGCGCAACAGCGCCGGCAACAGCGCCCAGCTCATGCCGCCAATCATGCCGGCGCCGATCATCAGCGGCAAAATCCACGGCCCGGAGAAGTCGCGCGTCAGCAGCGCGACGCCGGTACCGGCCAGCCCGCCCAGAATATACTGCCCCTCGGCGCCGATATTCCACACATTGGCGCGATAGCCGATGGCCAGGCCGACCGCGATGATGATCAGCGGCGCGGACTTGACCGCCAGATCCTGCCATTTCAGCGGATTGAGAATGGGGGTGACGAAAATCTCGCGCACGGCGCGAATGCCGTCATAGCCGATCATCGAAAAAATGATGGCGCCGACCAGGGCCGTGGCCAGCACGGCTCCAATCGGGGTCAGATAGAGCATGGCCCTGCTGGGCTCAGCCCGTTTCTCAAGCCGGAACTGCATCGCTCACCTCTTCTGCCCCGTGAACGCCGCCCATCAGCAGCCCGATTTCTTCCACTGTACATTCGCCGGTCGGCCGGGCTGGGCTGAGCCGACCCATATTGATCACCGCCAGCGTATCGCTCAGCACCCGCAACTCGTCGAGGTCCTGGCTGATAACGACAATGGCCGAGCCCGCCGCCGCCAGATCGACCAGCGCCTGATGGATCGCCGCTGCCGCGCCGGCATCGACGCCCCAGGTCGGCTGGCTGACCACCAGCACGCTGGGCTTTTGCAGGATTTCGCGGCCCATGATGTATTTCTGCAGATTCCCGCCCGACAGCGAGCCAGCGGTCGAGCCCGGGCCCAGCGCCTTGACGGCGAAATCGGCGATCACCTTGCCGGTATAGCTATTGGCAGCGCCGGAATTGATCAGGCCCATCACCACCATGCCGAGCCGGTTGCGCGCCGTCAGCACCGAATTATCGGCGAGGGTAAAATCGCCCACTGCGGCGTGGCCATTGCGCTCTTCGGGCACGGCACAGAGGCCGCGCTTGCGGCGGCCGGTGGTGTCGAGCAGGCCGAGTGCATGCCCGTCAATGCTCAGCGCATCCTTGTGGCCGCCAGCGACTTCGCCGCTGAGCGCGTCGAGCAGCGCATTCTGGCCATTGCCGGCGACGCCGGCGATGCCGAAGATTTCCCCGGCCCGCACGGAAAAGCTCACATCATTGACCGGCACATCGAAATGGCCGCTTTTGGGGGTCGACAGATGCGACACCACCAGCTTGGGCCCGCCCATCACCCGGCCTTCGGCGCGCACGATGTCCTTGAGGCCCTTGCCGATCATTTTCTCGGCCATCGAGCGGCTGGTTTCCACCTTCGGATCGCAGGTGTCGACCAGCTTGCCGCCGCGCAAAATGGTGGCGGTGTCGCACAAGGCTTTGATTTCATAGAGCTTGTGGGAAATGTAGAGAATCGAACAGCCCTGCGCCGCCAATTGGCTCAGCACGGTGAACAATTGCTCGACTTCCTGCGGCGTGAGCACCGAAGTCGGCTCATCCATGATCAGCAGCTTGGGATCAAGCAGCAACGCCCGGACGATTTCGATGCGCTGGCGCTCGCCCACCGACAGGGTGGCGACGGTGCGATGCGGATCGAGCAGCAACCCGTATTTGCGCATCACCTCGCGGATGCGCGCCTCCAGTTCCCGCGACGGAATCTTGGCGTCCATGCCCAGCGCGATGTTTTCCAGCACGGTGAGCGCCTCGAACAGGCTGAAATGCTGGAACACCATGCCGATGCCCAGCTTGCGGGCGGCCTTGGGGTTGGTCATCACCACGGGCTGGCCATCCCAGCGGATTTCACCGCTATCGGGCTGCATGATGCCGTAGATCATTTTGACCAAAGTGGATTTGCCGGCGCCGTTTTCGCCCAGCAGCGCGTGGATCTCGCCCGGTCTGACGGCAAAGGAGACGTCGTCATTGGCGAGCACGCCGGGGAAGCTTTTGGTAATACCGGTCAATTCGAGCCGAAAGGGCATACTAGCGTCCAATCACCGTCCCCAGTTGGTTGGAGGCACGTGCCCGCACGCTGTCGGCTTCCCGGTGCCCAATGTGAACCATAATCTCAGCGGCTGCCAGTACCGCAATGACTTCGGGCCTCTTATCCCCAAGGCCCTGCTGGCCGATGGGTAAAATGAGGCGGCTGAGAGCTTTGGCGTCGCCCCCTTCGGTTTTGAACCAGCTGGCGAACCTGGCGCGTTTGGTCCGGCTGCCGACCATGCCGACATAAGGACTGTCGGTGCGGGCCAACGCCTCTTGGGCGATGAGAAAATCTAGCGCATGGTCATGGGTGACGATGACGTAGCTGCTGCCGACGGGGGCGGAGCGCACCACGGCCTCGGGCATGGCGACGGCGTGGCCGGCAATTTCGGGCGGCAGCAGCGCAAGTTCCTCGCGCCGCGTGTCGATGACGTCCAATTGCACCGGCAGCTGCGCCAGCATGCGCGCCAGCGCCCGCCCGACATGGCCAGCACCGAAGACGAATACATGCGGCAGCGCGGAATCCTCGGCGATCACCTGCTCCGCCAGCATTTCGCGGCGTTCGGCGTCGACATAATACAGGCTGACATCGACGCGGCCGCCGCAGCATTGGCCGATTTCGGGGCCGAGCGGCACATCCATCACCTCGGTGGCGCGACCGGAAATGATCAGCCGGCGGGCATGTTCGATAACCATATATTCCAGCGCGCCGCCACCAATGGTGCCGAACAGGGTGGTGGGGCCGACCAGCATGAAGGTGCCCTGGGCGCGCGGGCTGGAACCACGCACGGAGGTCAGTTCGCAAACGATAGCGTCAGGCGTCGCAGCAAAAAAGCGGGCGAGGTCGGCGCTGCGGGAGGTCATGGAGGCGTTCCACCGCCCGAGATTGCTACACGCAGCGTGCTCATCCCCGTGCCTCACGCTTCAATCGCTCGCAGCCCATCAGCACGCGTTCGGGGGTGACCGGCGTATCGAGGCGGGGGGCGATGGTGTAATCGGCGACGCTGGCCACGGCCATCGACAGTGCTTCCACCACGCACATCGCCAGCATCAGCGGCGGCTCGCCCACGGCCTTGGAGCGACCGATGGTCGGCTCCTTGTTGACCGACCATTCGGCCAGCTTGACGTTGAAGATCGGCGGCACGTCGGAGGCGAGCGGGATTTTGTAGGTCGACGGCGCCTTGGTACGCAGCTGGCCCTTGGCGTCCCACACCAGCTCTTCGGTTGTGAGCCACCCCATGCCCTGGATAAAGCCGCCTTCGATCTGGCCGATATCGATGGCCGGATTAAGCGAGCGGCCCACGTCGTGCAGGATATCGACGCGATCGACGGTATATTCGCCGGTCAGCGTGTCGATGGTGACTTCGCTGGCGGCAGCGCCATAGGCGAAATAATAGAAGGGATGGCCGCGCCCGGTGGCGCGATCCCAATGGATTTTCGGGGTTTCGTAGAAGCCGGCGGCAGAGAGCTGCACCCGGTTGAGATAGGCCGAGGCCACCAGTTCGGCGAAGGGCTCGAATTTGGCGCCGGCCTGCACCCCGCCCTGCACCCAGCTGACATCGGCTTCGCTGACGTCATGCAGCTTGGCCGCATGCTTGACCAGCCGCTCCTTGATCTGTCTTGCGCCATCCCAGGCGGCCATGCCGTTGAGATCGGAGCCCGAGGAGGCGGCAGTGGCCGAGGTGTTGGGCACCTTGCCGGTAGTGGTCGCCATGATCTTGACGCTGTCGAGCCCGACGCCAAAGGCATCGGCCACCACCTGCGCCACCTTGATATGCAGCCCCTGCCCCATCTCGGTGCCGCCATGGCTGAGATGAATGGAGCCATCCTTATAGACATGCACCAGCGCGCCGGCCTGATTGTACCAAGTGGCGGTGAAGGAGATGCCGAATTTGACCGGGGTCAGCGCGATGCCCTTTTTGAGGACCGGGCTGCCTGCGTTATAGTTCAGGACCGCGGCGCGACGGGCCTGATAATCGGACGAGGTTTCCAGCTCATCGACAATGCGGTGGACGATATTGTCTTCCACCGTCTGGTGGTAGGGCGTCACATTGTCGGTGTCGGTGCCGTAGAAATTGGCCTTGCGAATGTCGAGCGGGTCCTTGCCCAGCGCATAGGCGATGTCTTCGATCCAGCGCTCGGCCGCCAGCATGCCCTGCGGGCCGCCAAAGCCACGAAACGCAGTGTTGGAGACGGTGTTGGTGTAAAGCGGCTCGCTGCGCACCCGCACCGCCGGATACCAATAGGCATTGTCGGCGTGGAACAGCGCGCGGTCGGTGACCGGGCCGGACAGGTCCGCATTAACGCCGGCGCGCGCGCCATAAACGGCGTCGACGGCGTGGATCTTGCCGCTATCGTCATAGCCGACATCGTAATCGACCACGAAATCGTGGCGCTTGCCGGTGGCGGTCATGTCGTCGTCGCGGTCGGGACGAATCTTGCAGGCGCGATTCCATTTCTTGGCAGCCAAGGCGGCGACCACGGCGAACAGATTGCCCTGGCTTTCCTTGCCACCGAAACCACCGCCCATGCGGCGGATATTGACCGTAACCGCGTGGTGGCGAATGCCGAGCACGGCGGCGACCATCAACTGCACCTCGCTGGGATGCTGGGTCGAGGAATAAAGGGTGACATCCTCATCCTCGCCCGGCACGGCCATGGAAATCTGGCCTTCGAGATAGAAATGGTCCTGACCGCCGATTTCGATGGAGCCCTTGACCCGGCGCGGCGCGCCAGCCAGCCCGGCAGCAACGTCGCCGCGCTCTAGCTTCAGCGGGTCGGTGACCAGCTTGCCGCCCGCTGCCTGCGCTGCGCGCACGTCGAGGGCAAAGGGCAATTCCTTATATTCGACCTTGACCAGATGAGCCGCGCGCCGCGCCTGATCGCGGGTTTCGGCGACCACCGCAAACAGCGGCTGGCCCCAGAAATGCACCTTGTCGACCGGAAACACCGGCTCGTCATGCTTATGACTGGAGCTGATCTCGTTTTCGCCGGGAATATCGTCGGCGGTGAGCACGCCGATGACGCCGGGCGCGGCTTTCACCGCGCTGTAGTCGATGGAGACGATCTCGGCATGGGCGCTGGTGGAGAGCGCCAGATAGGCATGCATGGTGCCAGCCGGCTCGATGATGTCGTCGATATATTCGGCAGTGCCGGTGGCATGCTTGGGGCCGCTATCGTGGCGGCTGGAGCTGTGCAGCGGCGTCACCGGAATCGCGATTTCGAGCTTGTTCATCACGCCACCTCCCGCTTGAGCCGCTGGCCCTGGCCAGTGGTTTCGAGGAAAAACCGCTTGAGCAGGTTTTGGCCGCTCAGCAGGCGATACTCGGCGCTGGCGCGCATGTCCGAGATCGGCTGATAGTCCTCAGCGAATAACGGGGTGACCGCCTCGATGGTTTCCAGAGTCCACGGCTTGCCGACCAAAGCCGCCTCGACCGCCTTGGCCCGTTTGGGCGTGGCGGCCATGCCGCCAAAGGCGATGCGCGCCATGCCGACCACGCCAACATCGTTGACGAAGACGCGGAATGCCCCGCACAGCGCCGAAATATCTTCCTCGCGACGCTTGGAAATCTTGTAGACGGCGAATTTCTCGCCCGCGGGCAGCAGCGGCAGCGTGACGCTTTCAACGAACTCGCCCGGCTGGCGATCCTGCTTGCCATAGGCGATGAAGTAATCTTCGAGCTTGATCTCGCGGCGATGGCTCCCCTTGCGCAAATGCAGCTTGGCGCCGAGCACGATGAAGGGCGGCGGCGTATCGCCGATCGGCGAGCCATTGGCGATATTGCCGCCGATGGTGCCCATATTGCGGATTTGCTCACCGGCAATGCGGTTCCACAATTCGCTCATCTCGGGGAAAGCCGCGGCAATGACCGGCAGCGCCTCGGAATAGCTCACCCCGGCATAAAACCGGATTTCGCTGGCATTCTCGGCGATGCGCTTCAATTCCTGCAGGTGATTGATGAAAATCACCGGGCCGATGGCGCGCATGAATTTGGTGACCCACAGCCCGACATCGGTCGAGCCGTTGACGATGGTAGCGGTCGGGTTGGCTTCGTAGATGGCGGCGAAATCATCGAGATTGGCCGGCACGATAATGCGGTCGGCATCGTCGCCCAACTCGACCCGCGACCCGTCATGGATCGCCTTGATCTTGCCCTTGAGCGCAATGCGCTCGGCCAGCAGCGGATCGCCCTGCGGCTGGCCATAGCTGGAGATCGCCTGCGCCGCGCGGATGATCGGCGCATAGCCGGTGCAACGGCAGAGATTGCCCTGTAGCGCGTGTTCGATGGCGCTCTGGCTCGGGTCTGGATTGCGCATCCACAGCCCATAAAGGCTCATGACGAAGCCGGGCGTGCAGAAGCCGCATTGGCTGCCATGGAAATCGGCAATCGCCTGCTGCACCGGGTGCAACTGGCCATCCTTGCCGCGCAGATGCTCGATGGTGACCACGTGGCTACCATGCAGGCTACCAACGAAGCGGATGCAGGCGGTGACCGAGTCATAAATGATATCGTCGTCATGCAGGCGCCCGACCAGCACGGTGCAGGCCCCGCAATCGCCCTCGGCGCAGCCTTCCTTGGAGCCGCGCAAACGGCGCTCCAGCCGCAGCCAATCGAGCAAAGTGGTATCCGGCTTCACATCAGTAAGGCTGACTTCCTCGTCATTGAGGATGAAGCGGATCACATGGGATATTTCAGTCATGTCCTAACTCCCCCGATAGGTGGAATAGGCAAACGGGCTTACCAGCAACGGCACATGATAATGCCTGTCTTCCGAGATGGTGAAGCGAACTGGCACCACATCAAGAAATGGTGTTTCCAGTTCAACGCCCAGCCGCTCGAAATATTGCCCCACATGGAAATGGATTTCAAACTCGCCATGCTGGAACTGCTCGCCATCCAGCAGCGGCTGATCCACCCGACCATCTTCATTGGTATAGCTGTCGGTGATGTGATGGGTGTGGTCCCCATGCACATAAAGCAATTCAATCCGCATGCCCCGCGCCGGCTTGCCGTGCGTCGTATCCAGTACATGCGTGGTGAGGCGTCCACTTCCCGCCATGAATTGCTCCCTTTCGTCTTCCCCTGAGCATGAGACTATCGCATCGGCACCGTTGCGCAATGCTCATTTTTTACCAACTGGTCCATTTTTGTGCATCTTGTTCCGCACCAGCAGACACGTAATATCGCACTACCACCAATCGAGGCAGATCAATGCGCTATCCCCGCGACATGCACGGCTACGGCCCTACGCCACCACACGCCAATTGGCCCGGGGGCGCCCATGTGGCGGTGCAATTCGTGCTGAATTACGAGGAAGGCGGGGAAAATTGCGTGTTGCATGGCGATGCCGCCTCGGAAGCCTTTCTCGCCGACGTGGTGGGGGCCACGCCTTGGCCGGGGCTGCGCCATTGGAATATCGAATCGATGTATGAATATGGCGCGCGCGCCGGCTTCTGGCGGCTGCACAAGCTGTTCACCGAAGCCGATTTGCCGCTCACCATTTATGGCGTCGCCACCGCCTTGATGCGCGCCCCGGCCCAGCTTGCCGCCATGCAGGACGCCGGCTGGGAAATCGCCAGCCACGGCTATAAATGGGTCGAGCACAAGGACATGCCGGCCGAGCAGGAGCGGGAACAGATCGCCGAAGCGGTGCGGCTGCACACCATCGCCACCGGCGAACGTCCGCGCGGCTGGTACACCGGGCGCTGCTCGCTCAACACCGTCGATCTTGTGTCCGAAGAAGGCGGCTTTGCCTATGTCTCGGACACCTATGACGACGACTTGCCCTATTGGCGCGTGCATCAGAACCGCCCGCAGCTGATCATCCCCTATACGCTGAGCGCCAACGACATGCGCTTCGTCACCGCCTCGGGCTTTGCCAATGGCGAGGAATATTTCCAGTTCCTCAAGGACAGTTTTGACTGCCTCTATGCCGAGGGCGAGGCCGGATCGCCCAAGATGATGTCGATCGGGCTGCATTGTCGGCTGGTCGGCCAGCCGGGCCGCTATCAGGGGCTGAAGAAATTCATCGACTACATCAAGAGCTTCGACAAGGTCTGGCTGCCGACGCGGCTGGCCATCGCCGAGCATTGGGCGCGCGAGCATCCCTATGTCGCGCCGGAGGTGGTGCCGTCCCAGCTCGACCAGACGGATTTTGTCGCTCGCTATGGCTCGATCTTCGAGCACTCGCCCTGGATCGCCGAACGCGCCTGGGCGGGGGAATTGGGGCCAGCCAATGATACGGCGGTGGGCCTGCAATTTGCACTGCGCACCCAGTTCCGGCTGGCGACGCCTGAAGAACGCCTCGCCGTGCTGCGTGCCCACCCCGATCTCGCCGGCAAACTCGCCGCCGCCAAGCGCCTGACCGAAGCCTCCACCGCCGAACAGGCCTCGGCCGGGCTCGATGCGCTGACCGATGCCGAGCGCGAGCGCTTCACCATCCTCAACGCCGCCTATGTCGATAAATTCGGTTTCCCCTTCATCATCGCCGTGCGCGACAACACCAAGGCCAGCATTCTCGTGGCCTTCGAGACGCGCATCGACAATGATGCGGCGACGGAGTTTGCCACGGCGTGCCGGCAAGTGGAGCGGATCGCGATGCTAAGGCTGGAGGGGTTGCTGGGGTAGCGGACCCTACCCGTTCAGCTCATCGGGGGCAATGTGGCTGGCGGGTTCGTCCTGCAGCAAGTTGAGCACCAGCGCCAGTAGGCTGAGCCACGGCAAATGATGCTGCAGCCAGGAATGGGGCACGACGCCGAGTTGGGCAGGATGCTGGTTCATTCCCTCAGCATCCGCCCAATGTTTGAAGATTTGGTAACCCTAACGGGCGGTTAGGCATGCTGGGCGTGCCACGCCCTACTTATAAAACCCCTCGCGCAGATTGATGCTGTGCTCGAGATAGACCTTGAGCGCGCACAGCATGCCGGTCCAGCCCTGGCAATTGCCGAAGGCCGCCTTGAGGCCCGGCTCGCCTTCGCGCCAGCCTTTTTCGGTGATCGACACCAGCGTGCGGCCATCCTCGAGCGCCTCGAAACTCATGATCACGTCGGTATCGTAATCCGGCCCGCCATCGGGCGCCGCCTGCCAGTGCAGCACGATTTCCTTATTGGCCACGACGCGCTCGACGCGCACCGGAAAAGCGCCGGGGAAATCGGCAAAATCCCAGGTCACCACTGCTCCGGTTTCCAGCCGGCCCACCGCGCCGCCGGTGGTGAAATAGCCGGACAGCTTGGCCGGGTCAGCCACGGCCTCGAACACTTCGTGCACCGGCTTGGCGATGCGCCCGCTCACTGTGAAATCATATGCCATGGGATACTCCTTGCTTGACCGAAGTCAACATATGTTATAAAAACATAACATGTCAATCGAAGACGAAAATGATCTGATTTTCAAGGCCTTGGGCCACCGCACCCGGCGGCAGATCTGCGACGTGCTGAAAAGCGAGCCCCACACCACCGGCCAGCTCTGCGAGCTGCTGCCCGAGCTGGACCGCTGCACGGTGATGCAGCATTTGCGGGTGCTGGAAGAGGCTGGGCTGGTGATTGCCGAGCGCCGTGGCCGCGAGCGCTGGAACCATCTCGACGCCCTGCCGATCCAGGCCATTCATGAGCGCTGGATCGGCCCTTATGCCGCCTATGCCAGCAGCATGCTGAACCGCCTCAAGCGCGAGCTGGAAGTCCCCGCTGACGCCTGACTTGCCGCGCGCCTGCCAAGGGTTTATCGCCAGATAAACGGAGGCTCGCTTATGTTCACGCTCTATGTCGCCAACAAGAATTATTCGTCCTGGTCGCTGCGCCCCTGGGTGCTGCTGCGGGAATTGGGGATTGGCTTCACCGAGCAGTTGCGCCCGTTCAATGACGGCCCGGCACTGGCCTTTGGTGACGTCTCGCCCAGCGGCCGCTTCCCGTGCCTGGTCGATGGCGACATCGTGGTCTGGGATTCCCTCGCCATCGCCGAATATGTCGCCGAGAGCCATCCCCAGGTTTGGCCCGCCGACAAGGCGGCACGCGCCTTTGCCCGCTCGGCCGCAGCCGAAATGCATTCCAGCTTTGGCCAGTTGCGCGACATCTGCAGCATGAATATCGGCATACGTGTTGAGTTGGCCGAGATCTCCCCGGGCCTTGCCGCCGACATTGCCCGGCTCGATGCGCTGTGGTGCGACGGGCTGAGCCGTTTCGGCGGTCCCTTCCTCGCCGGCAACAAATTCACCGCCGTTGACGCCTTCTACACCGCCGTCGCCTTCCGCGTGCAGACCTATGGCCTACAATTGAGCGCCCCGGCGGCCGCCTATGCACAGCGCCTGCTCGAACTGCCCTCGATGCGCGACTGGTACGCCGCGTCACTGAGCGAAACCTGGCGCAAGGCAGTCTATGAAGACGCAGCCCTTGCCGTCGGCCGCATCGTCGCCGATGATCGCCACACTGCCTAAGGTCGCGCCACCGCCGCGCCAGCTACAGGAATACTGATGTCCACCACGACCTACGCCACCCCGCCCGGTGGCATGCCCACGCAGGCCGCTTTGCACACCGGCCGCGCCGTGTTCACCGAGGCCTATGCCCTCATTCCTCATGGCGTGATGCGCGATATCGTCACCAGCCACCTGCCCCATTGGGAGCAGGCCCGGCTCTGGGTTATCGCACGCCCGCTCTCGGGTTTTGCCGAGACGTTTTCGCAATATATCGTCGAAGTGCTGCCCGGTGGCGGCAGCGCCCAGCCCGAGCCCAATACCGAAGCTGAGGGCATAATCTTCGTGGTCGAGGGCGAACTCAGCCTCACCATCGAAGGCGCGGCGCACCAACTGACCGAGGGCGGCTATGCCTTCCTGCCGCCCGGCTGCAACTGGACCCTGTTCAACCGCAGCGCCGCCCCGGCCCGTTTCCATTGGGTGCGCAAGCGCTATGAGCGCGTCACCGGCATCGATATGCCCACCGCCTTCGTCGCCAATGAACAGGCCAAGCCGATCCGCTGGATGGTCGACACCAAGGAACGCTGGGGCACCACGCGCTTTGTCGAACCCACCGATCTGCGCCACGACATGCATGTCAATATCGTCACGCTCGAACCCGGCGCGGTCATTCCCTTCGAGGAAACCCACGTCATGGAGCACGGGCTTTACGTGCTCGAAGGCAAGGCGGTCTATCGGCTCAATCGCGATTGGGTCGAAGTGGAAGCCGGCGATTTCATGTGGCTGCGCGCCTTCTGCCCGCAGGCTTGCTACGCAGGCCCGAGCCGCTTCCGCTATCTGCTCTACAAGGACGTCAACCGCCACGCCAAGTTGCCGTTCTAGCCATGAGCAACACCATCATCCATGTCGAGAAGCTGACCGCCGAGGCCTTTGCTCCCTTCGGGCAGGTCATCGAGACCGAGGGCGCGCAGCATTATCCGATCAATAACGGCATGACCGAGCGCTATCACGATCTGGCGCGGGTCGAGCTGGGCGGGGTGCATCCCCGCCCGCTGATCTCGGTGTTTCGCGGCCAGCCCTACAGCCTGCCGCTGGCGCTCAAGCTGGTCGAGCGCCACCCGCTGGGCAGCCAGGCGTTTTATCCGCTGGCCGCCGCATCCTGGCTGGTTGTCGTCGCTGAAGACGAGAGCGGCCGGCCGGTGCGGCTGCGGGCTTTCCTGCCCGAGCCGGGCCAGGGGGTGAACATCGCCATGAACACCTGGCATGGCGTCCTCACCCCGCTCGACGAGCCTGCCGATTTCCTGGTGGTGGACCGCGGCGGCGATGGCATCAACCTCGAAGAGCATCATTTTGACATGCCGTGGACTATTGTCCGAGCTGATTGATTCACCCCAAGCTGCACCTCCCCTCGAAACCGTCGCACTGCTGCGCTAGTTTGTCGGGGACGCGACAAGGAGATCACCATGTTTTTCAAAACAGCGGTCCGCGCTGCCATTGCCTTGATCGCCTTGCTGATGCTCGCCCTCCCCGGCTTCGCCAATGACCTCACCTTTACCGGCGATGTCAGCTATCGCGAGCGTATCGCCCTGCCGCCGGATGCAAGGCTGACCATCATGCTGGTGGCCCTGCCCGCCGGCACGCCGATTGTCGGGGCCGAAGGCGCCATTGCCGGTTCGGTGCCGCTGCAGTTCACCCTCAACGTGCGCAGTACGGTGATCAAGCCGGGCGGCGATTATGGCCTGCTCGCTGAAATCAGCAGTGCCGGGCGCACCCTGTTCCGCAATGCCGAGCCGGTCCCGGTCGATGCTGCCGCGCCAATGCCGGTGCGGATCGTCGTCACCGCCGTCCCCGCCTCGCCCCATGAAGCCCCGGAGGCCGCCTTGCCCCCCGTCGAACCACCCAATCCCCTGCTCGATATGGTCTGGACGGTCACCAGCATTGGCGGCGATCCGGTGCTGGGCGGCAGCAAGCTCACCTTCTCCGTCGCCGCCGATCTGCGGGCCGGTGGCAATGGCGGCTGCAACAATTACTTCACTGAAGCCAGTTTTGAGACTGACTCGCCGCTTGCCTTCGGTCCTATTGCCGGCACCCGCATGGCTTGCGAACCGACGGTCATGGCGCAGGAGGCCCGCTTCTTTGCCGCGCTCGGCGCCACCGCCGGCTACCTGCTGGAGGGCGACACGCTCAAGCTGGTCGATGCCGCCGGCGTACCGCTGCTCGGACTGATCCGCGCACCCTGAGCCTTCCCATTCGGACCATCCATGGCTAGGCTTGGGCCTCTCTTATCTGGGGCCGACATGGATACCGCCGATCTCATCTCCCGCCTGCTCGACGTCATCGAACACGAAATCGCGCCGGTCACGCGCAGTGGCGTGGCCCGCGGCAACAAGCTGTTCGGCGCCGCCATCCTGCGCAAATCCGATCTGTCGGTGGTGGTTGCCGAAACCAATAATGAAATCGAGAACCCGCTCTGGCATGGCGAAATGCACGCCATCAAGCGCTTTTTCGAAATCCCCGCCGACCAGCGCCCCGATCCGAAAGACTGCATCTTCGTCGCCACCCACGAGCCCTGCTCGCTCTGCCTGTCGGGCATCACCTGGTCGGGTTTCGACAATTTCTATTATCTGTTCAGCCATCAGGACAGCGCCGACAACTTTGCCATTCCCTACGACATCCAGATTCTGAAGGGCGTCTATGCCGTTCCCGACCCGGATCGCAGCGAAGCCAGCCCGGATCGCCCGCTCTACAATCGCAGCAATGCCTATTGGACCAGCCACAACATCGCCCAGATGATTGCCGGGCTCGACCGCGGCCACAAGGAATTGCTGCTGGCGCGCTTCGATGACCTCAACGGCCTCTATGCTGATCTCTCGGCCATCTACCAGGCCGACAAGGGCAACAAGGGCATCCCGCTGGCCTAGCCTCGGGCTTGACCTGAGGGCCCGCCCCCAATCGCAAACGCCCTCGGGTCAGGCCCGAGGGTGACGATCTGGGGGAGTGGAATTTCCGTGACTGAGTAAATCAGTCCTGCACCAGCACCGGCACGATCTCACTGCGCGGCACTTCGGCAAACGAAGCGGCAAAGGTGAGAAAGCTCAGGGCAATGGCAAACAGCGCGGTGAGAAGCAGCTGGGACATTCGGAATGATCCGGACATGGATGAAGCTGTCTCTCGTATAAAATCGCGGGGTTGAACGGCGCAGCAATGCCGCGTTTAGCTGCCATTCACAATCACGACTGCCGCATGCCTGCCATGCGAGCGAACCAAACCCCCGCCCCGCGCGTTCTTCCTCCAGAGATTTTCCGTGGAAGGGCCGAGCGATGTCGCAGATTGATGCAATTCCCCCGCAAGCCGTGCCCCAATTGGCCATTTTCACCGATTTCGACGGGACCCTGGTCGAGCTGGCCGAAACCCCTGACAGTATCGAGGTCCCGGCCTCGCTGGCGCCGCAGCTGGAGCGCGCGGCGCGCGAACTGGACAGCGCCTTCGCCGTGCTGACCGGGCGCGAAATCGCCGATATCGACAAATATCTGGCGCCGCTGCATCTGCCGATTGCCGGCGCGCATGGCACCCAGCGCCGTCGTGCCGATGGCTTCATTGAGGCCGTCGATCCGGCCAGCGCTTTGGCCGCCGAAGAAATCGCCCATATGCTGGCGCCACTCCTCGAATCTCACCCGACGCTGCTGCTGGAAACCAAGGAGGGCGCGGTCGCCCTGCATTTCCGGCAAGCGCCCGAACTCGAAACCACCGTGCGCATCGCCATGGAAGAGGCCATCCACAGCGTCACCGATTTCACCCTGGTGCCCGGCAAGATGGTGCTTGAGGCAAGATCGCGCGGCGTCAGCAAGGGTCAGGCGCTACGCGCCTTCATGCGCGAAGCACCGTTTCTCGGCCGCACCCCGATCTTTATCGGCGACGACACCAGCGACGAAGACGCCTTCATTGCTGCGCAGGAACTGGGTGGCGTCGGCATCAAGCTGGGCGAAGGCCAGACGGCGGCCCGCATGCGCATTGCCAATGTGGCTTCGGTGCATGCCCTGATCCAGGGGCTTGGCGACATCGCCGCGCGCGACCGCGAAGCCGGCCTGCTCCATGACGCCGGCCTGCCCCATTAAGACAAGACCGCCGAGGGGCGCCACATGAGCCGATTGATCGTTGTTTCAAACCGCACCCCGGGCAAGGGGCCGGCGGCAGGCGGCCTTGCTGTCGCCTTGCGCAAGACACTGTCCGAACGCGCGGGCTTCTGGTTCGGCTGGTCCGGCAAGCTGGTCGACACGCCTGGTGATGCTGCACGCTTCGAGGATATCGACGGCCTGTCGGTGGCGCAGATCGATCTCAACCGCGCCGACCACGACGCCTATTATGCCGGATTTTCCAACTCGATCCTGTGGCCCAGCTTCCACCTGCGGCTCGATCTCGCCACCATCGAGGGGCATTGGTATGAGGGCTATCGCCGCGTCAACCAGCAGTTCGCCCGCGCCCTGCTGCCCCTGCTGAAGCCCGACGATGTGATCTGGGTGCATGATTACCACCTGATCCCGCTCGCCAGCGAATTACGCCGGCTCGGCGCCCGCAATCGCATCGGCTTTTACCTGCATATCCCGTTTCCGTCTCCCGATGCGCTCTACGCCATTCCGCACAATCAGGAACTGATGCGCGACCTCTCGCGATACGATCTGGTCGGCCTGCAGGCCAATCGGGACGTCGCCGCCTTCACCGAATTCGCCGAGCATCAATCGCCGTCGAGCCTGTCTGGCAGCCCACTCAGATCGGTGGATTTCAGCCGCACCGAGATCGCCGCTTTCCCCATCGGCTCCGATCCGGATGCTTTCGCGCGCCTCTCCGTCAGCGCCGCCGCGACCAAGATGGTCAAGCGCATGGAGCGCGCGCTTTACGGTCAAAAACTGATCCTGGGCGTCGACCGGCTCGACTATTCCAAAGGCTTGCCGCAGCGTGTGGAAGCCTATGAAAAGCTTCTCACGCGCGAGGCGCGGTTTCGCCGTCAGGTCCATCTGCTGCAGGTGGCGCCGCCCTCACGCGACACGATCAAGGAATATCAGGATACCAGCGACACGCTCGATGCGATCTGCGGCCGGGTGATGGGACGTTTCGCCGAGCCTGACTGGCAGCCCCTGACCTATGTCAAGCGCGCCTATGGCCAGCCCAGCCTCGCCGGTCTCTACCGGCTATCTCGCGTGGCTCTGGTGACGCCACTGCGCGATGGGATGAACCTGGTGGCCCATGAATTCATCGGCTCGCAAAACCCCGAAGACCCCGGTGTGCTGGTGCTATCCCGCTTTGCCGGCGCTGCCGAAATCTTCGAGGACGCTATCCAGGTCAATCCGTTCGATACCGATGAGACCGCCGAGGCTCTGCGCATGGCGCTGGACATGCCGCTCGACGAACGCCGTGCCCGCTGGACCACCCTGATGGCCGCCGCCCGCAAGCACAATGTGGACGACTGGTCGATCAGCTTTCTCGAACGCCTCGCCCCCGCCTCCACTGCCAAGGATGGCACCGCGCGCGATATCCTGTATCTCGCGTCGGTGGCCTGATCCCCTTCTGTGCTAGTTGCTGGTCACCCACGGCGTTCCCGACGCGGCCAATAGCGCGACGAACAGGGCATTGAGCGGGGTGGCGATGCCGTGTTTCTGGCCCAGCCGCACGATGACGCATTGCGCGTATCCAGCTCCAGCGGTCGGCCGGCCAGCCGGTCGGCATACATTGAGTTGCTGGCGCCTTCCCGCGCCTTGCGCGCGCCGTCCACCACCGCCTCGATCACCGCTGGATCGATCACCGCGCCCTCGGCCCGCGCCACGGCGGCGCATTCCTCGACCAGGCCCCGCACCATGGTCTCGATCTCGGGTGACCATACCGGCCCGGTCGAGCGCATGGTCAGCGTCGTCACCGCCCCGGCGCAGTTGAGGCATAATTTGCCCCAGGCCCGCGAGGTCCAGTCCGGCACGGTCGACACATCGATCTTGCTGCCGGCGAACAGCGCCACGAAATCATCCCCGTCGGCGCCCTCAGGCACCACGATCCAGCCGAGCTTCAGTTGCACCATATGGCCGGGTCCCGGCCGCAGCGCCGGAATATCCACTATCGCCGGCACGATGGCACGCCCCGGCAGGAGTTCGGCAAAGCGCGCCACATGCTCGACGCCATTCTGCAGCACCGCCACGCGTGTGCCTGTACCGACCAGCCGGTCGAGCCACTTCGCGGTGGAAGCCACATCATAGGCCTTGGTGACCACCAGCACCCAATCCACCGGCTGCGCCAGGCTGGGATCGGTGATGACCTCCGGCGTTGCTGTCAGCACCCCCACCGGCGTCTCGACGCGCAGCGAGGCGAAGGGCGTGCGGGCGCAGACGGTGATGTCGTGGTCGGGGTTTTGCGCCAGCCAGGCGGCAAAGGTGCCGCCCAAGGCGCCCGGCCCGATAATCGCGATGGATGCCATATCGTGTCCCCCCAACGAAAAAGGGCGGCCACCGGGCCGCCCTTTGCAGTCTATTGCTCTTGCTTAGGCCACGCGACCGCGCGAGCGATCGGCATTGGAACGGCCATTGGTCTTGAGCGAATCTTTCTGCGCCTTGCCCCAGCGCTGCTTCTTCTCGCCGGCAGGCTTGGCGCCAGCTGGCTTGGCCGCGATCGGCTTGCCGGTTTCCATGTCGCGACGCACACCACGCGCGGGCTGGGTGCCCTCGGGACGGGTGCGCGGGGTATCGGACGGCTGGTGATGCGGCTGGCTCTTGTTGTTGCCCTCTTTGCTGAATTCAGCAAAGGGACGACGCTCGGCCGGCGAGCGGCGATCCGCCTGCGGCTGGCGCGGGTTCTTGGCCGTGCGCGGGCCCGGCTGACGACCACCGGATGGCTTCTTGTAAGCCGAGCGGGGCGCTTCCACCACGCCGGTGTCATTGGCCAGATGCAGGTCGCCGGTATAGGGCAAGGTGCGACGGATCAGGCGTTCCACGTCGCGCAGCTTGCCGCGCTCGGTGCCATCGCACAGAGTGATGGCGAAACCCGAAGCGCCGTTACGACCGGTGCGGCCGATGCGGTGAACATAGTTCTCCGGATCATCGGGCAGCTCGTAATTGACCACATGGGTGATGCCGGGCACGTCAATGCCGCGCGCTGCGATATCGGTGGCGACCAGGATGCGGACATTGCCGCTGGAGAAGCCCTTGAGGGCCGCCTGGCGGGCATTCTGGCTCTTATTGCCATGGATGGCGGCAGCCTTGTGGCCGTCGATTTCCAGATTCTTGGCGACGCGGTCGGCGCCATGCTTGGTGCGCGCGAAAATGATCACGCGATCCATCTTCTCTTCGTCGCTGGTCAGCAGCTCGTTGAGCACGCCGCGCTTGGCCTTGGCGCCGGAGAGAATGACGCGCTGGTCGATCTTGACCACGGTGGAACCGGCAACCGACGCATCGACGCGCACCGGATCCTGCAGCAGGGTCTTGGCGAGATCGGCGACTTCGGGGGCCATGGTGGCCGAGAACATCATGGTGTGGCGCTTGATGCCGATAGCCTTGACCACGGCACGCACCGGGGCAATGAAGCCCATGTCGAGCATCCGGTCGGCTTCGTCGAGCACCAGCCAACGGGTTTCGTTGAGCTTGATCTTGCCGTCGTCCATCAAATCCTTGAGGCGACCCGGAGTGGCGACAACGATGTCGACGCCGCGCTCGAGGCGCTTGACCTGATGGTAGCGCGATACGCCGCCCAGCAGCAGCACGGTATCCAGCTTCATCTTGGAGCCGGCATATTTGCGGATGCTCTCGTCGATCTGCACCGCCAGTTCACGCGTCGGCACCAGAATGAGGGCGCGCGTGGTCAGCGGCCGCGGACGGCCGGTCAGGGTCAGCAGGCCAGCCAGGATCGGCAGGCCGAAAGCGGCGGTCTTGCCCGAACCGGTCTGGGCAATGCCCATCACGTCCTTGCCTTCCAGCAGCTTGGGGATGGCCAGGGATTGAATTTTGGTGGGCTCGGTGAAGCCGTGGGCCGTCAGGCTGTCGGTCAGAACGGCGGGCAGGCCGAGGGAAATAAAGTCGTTCAACTGAACAAATCTTTCTGCGCCGATGCGGCGCTGCGAGCGCGCAGGACAATCCAGCGCACATATCGCCAGACGCAAAGCGTCGGCGGGTCAACAGATGCAATCGGGCGATAAATTTGGGATATCGCGCGGGTGCTGGCTCGAACCCGGACAAAAGAGTTTCCGGGCTGACTTCGCCGCTCACCGCAGGGGATAAGAAGATGAAGTCCGTCGCTATGAATGGGTGCGGGCATACAAGCCCGGCTGCGACGATGCTGGTCATATGGAGCAAACCTGCCGAAATGGCAAGGAGAATCGGGTTCGTGCCGCGCATGGCGGGGTTGTCCTGACCGCTCGGTCGAGCCTCAAATCCCGCCATACCAGTCGTAGCCATTGTCTTCCCAATAGCCGCCCTTGCCCTGACCGAAGGGGGACAGATCATCGACCAGCTCGATGGTGTGCAGATATTTCGGCTGCTTGTAGCCCAGCGCCCGTTCGATGCGCAGGCGGATCGGCGCGCCATTGGCCACCGGCAGCACCTGATCGTTCAGCCCATAGCTGAGGATGGTTTGCGGGTGGTAGGCGTCGATCAGGTCGCTGCTCTCATAGTAGAGAATATCGCCGCTCAGCGTGCGCTGGATATTGTCGAAGCAGTGATAGACGCAGAAGCGCGCCTCCGGCTTCACCCCCGCCTCATCCAACAGCGGGCCAAGCGCCGTGCCGGTCCATTTGGCAATACAGCTCCAACCCTCGACGCAATCATGCCGGGTAATCTGGCTGCGCGCCGGCATGTTGCGCAGCTGATCGAGCGAAAAGCTCACTTCGCGCTCCACCATGCCCTTGATGGTCAGCTTGTAACTGGCGAAGTCCTGCATCTGCAGGAACAGATATTCCGGCGTGCTGGGCGCTACCGAGCCATTCGGTTTCATGCCCTGGCGGATTTCGCTGGCGGCGTATTCGCGCGCCAGCGTCTGCTCGCCGATCAACGCCCGCTGCGCCTTGTAGGTCAGCACATTGGCCTGCTCGAGCATCTGGCGCACGCTGTTGTCGCGCTGTCCGAGGAAATCGAACTGATCGCAACCGGCCAGCGCCAGCCCCGACCCGGCCAGCACGGAACTGCGCAGGAAATTGCGGCGCGTGATCAACCCGCTCATGGTCTGTCTCCCTTGCCATCCGGCGTGCCGGGGCTGGTGCGATACCAGCCGGTCAGCATCGAGCGCAGCTCGTTGAGCGGCCCGGCCGCCAGCACCATGATCAGGTGAATGATGAAAAATGCCACCAGCAGCAGCATGACGGTGAAATGGATGGTCCGCGCCGTCTGCCGCCCGCCGAACAGATCGAGCATGAATGGCGCGGCGCTATTGAGCCCCGGGCTCATGGTCAGGCCGGTGGCGATGATCAGCGGGAACAGGATGAAGAACACGGTGAAATAGCTGAGTTTCTGCAGCGGCCCATAGCTGCGCCGATGCTTGAAGCGCAGCCGCGCATGGTCGGCCACATCGCCCGGCAGGCCCTTGAGGTCAGCCGGCATCGGCACGATGTCGCGCCGCATATGCCCATTGATGAAGCTGGCGAGAAACCACACGAACAGGGTGGCGACCAACACCCAGCCGAAGAAGAAATGCACCACCCGTCCGGTGCCCAGATCGCGATAGGACGGGATCGTCACCGCGCCCGGAAAAGCGGTGAACACCGGCCGCTCGGCGCTGCCGCTCATCCCCAATACGCCGGTGGTATCAAACGAGCGCCCGAAAACAGTCGTCCGCCCGCGCGGGCCTTCGGGGGTATTGATCGCATCGATCTGCAGAATGGCGTTGTTGAACTCGAAGCCCGATTGCTGGCCGATATAGAGCGCCGGATGGGCATTGAAAATCTGCAGCCCGGTCAGCAGCAGGAAGAACAGGCACAGCGCCCACACCCAATGGGTCACCCGCGTCCAGATCGACTGGCGATAGATCAGCGGGCCTTTGCTGGTCGGCAATGCAACAGGTTGCCCGCTCTGCGAAATCACACTCATGCGCCCCTCCGGCATCTACTCCATCAGATACGGTCCGGCGTGGCGACAAGTTTCCAATCAAGACTTGGAGAGAGGCAACCCCGCGCGGGGTCAGGGTTGCGAAAACCCTATTCCTCCCGAGCGGCCCAGTTCATGCCGCGGCGCATGATCGTCGCCATCTCGCGGTTTTCGAATTCCTTGGCCTGATGGCCCAGCGTCGAATGGAACACCCTGCCCTTGCCGTGGTGGCGCTTCCACACCACCGGCATTTTCACGCCTTCGATCCAGGGCGCGTGTTCGCCGCTGAAGGTGGTCGTCGCCAGCACCTTATTGGAGGGGTCGACATGCATGTAATATTGCTCGGAGGTGTAGGGGAACGCCTTGATCCCCGCCATCACCGGATCGAGCGGATCGGCCACGTCGACTGTGTAGTCGATAATGTTGCCGGGATGGGCCACCCACTGGCCGCCCACCATGAATTGATAATCCACCGAATCGCGGAAAGCGTCGCTCATGCCGCCGTGATGGCCGGCCAGCCCCACCCCGTTCTGCACGGCCTTGGTGAGGTTCTCTACCTCTTCCTTGGCAATCTTGCTCATGGTGAAGATGGGAATGATCAGGGACAGGTCGTGAATGGCCGGATCAGCGAAAGCACTGGTTTCCGTGGCCATACGCACCGAAAATCCATCCTCATGCAGCCATCGGCGATAGATGGCGGCGCATTCCTCAGGGTCGTGCCCGGACCAGCCGCCATAGACGATCAATGCACTCTTCATGCTGCTATTCCCCGCAAATCAACGGCGCGGAGAATACCCGACTGGTTCAGTATTGAAACCCCAGCATCACGCAGCGCTGGATTCCAGCCGCGTCACGAAGTGCAGTTTGCGCTCAAACAGCCAGTTGAGCGGCGCGCCATAAAGGCCCAATTCGTCGCGCCAATTGCTTTTGGTGAGCTGCGCCGCCCTGAAGGCCGCGTCCCATTGGGCGCTATCGAGATAGTTGTAGGGCAGCCGCACATCATGGCCGCGATTGCCCACCCAATCCATCAGCCGCAGCGTCGGGCCGGCCAGCAGCCCCTCGCGCAGATGATCCTTGACCACCACACCCACAGCCGCAACGCGCGCCGCTTCGGCAAGCACCGCCGCCGGGTCGTCGGTGTGATGCAGCACGTCGACAATGGTCACATAGTCAAAACTACCAGTGGCGAAGGGCAGCGTCGCCCCGTCATAAACCGTGACCGGAATATGGCTGTGCTTGCGCTCCATGACATCGACGCCCTCGACCGCCAGATCGGGGCGCAGCCTCATCAGGCCGAGCGCCACCTGCCCATCGCCGCAGCCCAGATCGAGCACCCGCCCGCCGGTCGGTATCGCGGCGGCCAGCGCCTGCGCCAGCACCTGGACACGGCGGCCGAAAATAACCTTGTCATGCACCTGATTGAGCAAATTCTTGGCACTATTGGCGATCATGCCAGAGCTTCCTCCAGCCGGGGCTGCGCAAACGCCCAGCGGCGCAACACCACATAATTGACGCTAACGGTCATCCCCACCACCAGGGTTGCGGCCACTATGGTGGGCAGTCCCAACAGCTCGTGGAAAATAAACGCAAACAGCGCGGTCAGCACCAGGGCCATGGCCTGCACCGCAACATAGCGCGGCAGCGCCTGCCGGTGGGACGCCTGCGTACTGAACGAAAACCGCCGGTGCAGCAGATAGACCGGCACCACGAACCCGCCATAGCAGAGCGTATTGACCACCCAATTGGGCAGGCCGCTATCGAGCCAGATCAGCAGCGTCGACAGCAGCACGAAGGCGATGGCGCTGGTCGCGCCGATGGCGAGAAACGCCACCGGGTCACTGGCGCCCGGCGGGTCCGGTCGCCGGCGGGGCATTTCGCGCATCAGGCTTTGCAGAGCAGCGCTCATGGCCGGTGGTCATCCTTATCGTCAGCTGGGCGGGATTTGCCAGATAGCCTAGCGCACCCGCCTTTCCCGCTGGTTTACTCACCGCGCCTCGCCGCATTGTTTTGCGCCATGGTCAACAGTTGTTGAACCCCCATCACAGCATGGTGCGCATGAGCATTGGAGATGTGTGGAGGAAATTGACCAAAAGGTCCACTTTTCACCGTCATCAAAGACTGGTTAACTCATGTTTCGCCGTGGCCGGGATGACAGGTCTATTGGGCAAACGCCAATTGGGGGACACCCACCGGCTGCGGGGACTGGACTGCCGTCAAGCAATCAAAGGATACAGGGATGAAAAGACTACTTCTCGGCGCTACGGCGCTCACCCTCTGCGCTGGTTTTTCCACCGCAGCCCAAGCTGACTTCACGCTCAACATCCTGCACATCAACGACTTCCATTCCCGCTTCGATCCCATCACCAGCTCGGATTCCAACTGCGATATCGAGACTGACGCCAAGGGCGAATGCTTTGGCGGCATTGCCCGCCTCAAGACCATCATCGACGATACCCGCACCAAGCATGCCGACGGCAATTCGCTGCTGCTCTCGGCCGGCGACAATTTCCAGGGCTCGCTCTATTACACCACCTATAAATCCAAGGTGGTCTCGGACTTCTTCAACCAGATGGGCTTTGACGTGGTCGCCACCGGCAACCACGAATTCGACGACGGTCCCGAAGAATTCATGAAGTTCATCGACACCGCCGAATTCCCCATCATCGGCGGCAATTTCGACGTCACCCGCGACCCCAACCTCGCCGGCAAGATCAAGGGCTCCATCGTTGTCGAGGTCGGCGGCGAAAAGATCGGCATCATCGGCGCCACCACCGAAGACACCCCCGACATTGCCGCGCCGGGCGACAATGTCGAATTCACCGATGTCATCCAGTATGTCCGCGGCGCCTCCGAAGCGCTCGATGCGGCAGGCGTCAACAAGATCATCCTGCTCAGCCATATCGGCTACACCATCGACATGCAGGTGGCCGCTGCGCTGCCACTGGTCGACGTGATCGTTGGTGGCCACAGCCACACCCTGCTGTCCAACACCGCAGAAGGTGCGGCCGGCCCCTACCCCACCATGGTGAAAAACCCCGATGGGGTAGAAGTGCCGGTGGTCCAGGCCAATCAATATGGCAAATATCTCGGCGATATCGCCATCACCTGGGATGACAATGGCGTTGTCACCAAGGCCGAAGGCGAACCCTATCTGATCGACGCCTCGGTCAAGGCCGACGAGGCCTTCAAGACCGAACTGGCGACGCTGCTCGGGCCAATCGAAGAGATGACCAGCACCGTCATCGGCACTGCCACCGACAAGCTCGAAGGCTCGCGCGAAATCTGCCGCGCCATGGAATGCTCGATGGGCAATCTGCTCGCCGACGCCATTCTTGATCGCGTGGCGTCTCAGGGGGCCAGCATCGCCTTCCAGAATGGCGGCGGCATCCGCGCCTCCATCGATGCCGGCGAAGTCACTGTCGGCGACGTGCTGACCGTGCTGCCCTTCTCCAATACCCTGGCCACCGTGCAGATCAGCGGTGCCGATGTCATCGAAGCGCTCGAAAACGGCGTCAGCGATGTCGAGAACGGCGCCGGGCGCTTCGCCCAGGTCGCGGGCCTGAAATACAGCTTCAACCTGGCCGAACCGGCCGGTAGCCGCGTCAGCGACGTGCTGGTCAAGGGCGAAGGCGACAGCTGGGTGCCGATTGACGAAGACGCCACCTACACCATCGTCACCAACAACTATGTGCGTGGCGGCGGTGACGGTTATGGCACCTTTGCTGAAGGCGCCGCGCCCTACGACTTCGGCCCGCCGCTGGAAGAAGTGGTGGCTGACTACATCGCCAAGCAGGGTGGCACCTACACCGCCTATACCGATGGCCGCATCACCGAGATCAAGTAATTCTTGGTTGTTGACCAGACAAAAAGAAGGGCGCCCGCGGGGCGCCCTTTGAATTTGGTTCTTGCTGTGGATCAGGCGCGCTTGGCGACCATGCCCCAAACCACCAGGATAATCACCGCGCCGACAATGGCACCGATGAAGCCTGCGCCTTCGCCGGCCTGATACCAGCCAATGGCCTGTCCCAGCCAGCTGGCCAGAACGGCGCCAACGATACCCAGCACTGCCGTCAGGATGAAGCCGCTCGGGCCCCGGTCACCGGGAACCAGAAAGCGGGCAACCAGCCCGGCTACGAAACCAATGATGATAGTCCAGATAATACCCATTCGACGCTCCATCCGTTAGGACTTGATCAATTCCTGGCGGATGGTTTGGTTGCGTCTGCACTATAAAAATCGGCAATACTGTCGTTTGGCTCTGATCAGGCCCGGCGCACCAACTGGTTCCAGGCCAGCAGGATGATGATCGCCCCGACAATGGCGCCGATGAAATTGGCCCCGTCAGTTGGCCCGTACCAGCCGATGGCCTGCCCCAGCCACGTCGCCAGCACCGAGCCGACAATGCCCAGCACCGTGGTCAAAATGAAGCCGCCCGGCTTCTTGTCGCCGGGGGTCAGCCACTTGGCGATCACGCCCGCCACAAACCCCACAATGACAGCACAGATGATACCCATAAGAACGCTCCCGAATTGCACAGTCCGATAAATTGGCGATATCGGCGCCGGTTACAAGGGCGGATGATTACATGGCCGCCCAACAAAAAAGGGCCCGCGTCGCCGCGAGCCCTCATGGTTTTCTTCCCGATCCTCAGACCCGGTGTTCGGTCCGGTCGCGATCGGTCACCGTCGCCAGATCCAGCACCTTCTGGATATTGGTGGCATGGCGGAAGCTCGGCTCGCTGTTCTGGCCGGCCCGCACCGCGTCGACGAAGCGCATGTAGTTGGTCGGAACGGCATCGACCTCGACCTCGGTCCAGGTGCCAGTTTCGATATCAGGCCCCAGGCAGGTAACGAGCTTGGACCAATCATGGCGGTGCTGCACTTCCACCGACCCCAGTTCGCCATAGACGCGCAGGCGCAATTCGTTGAAATGCCCGGTGGCCCAGCGCGTGGCGTGGATCACCCCCAGCGCCCCGTTTTCCAGCTGCGCCGTCATGGCAAAGCTGTCATTGGCGTCGAGGTCATATTCCCCGATCCGGTTATTCTCGGCCTTCTCGAAGGTTTCCAGCCGGCAGAACACACGCGAGAAATCGCTGCCCGCGCCATAGGTGGCAAAGTCGAGAATATGCACGCCGATATCGCCGAGCACGCCGTTGGAGCCGTGCTTCTTGCTCAGGCGCCACAGCCACTGGCTCTCGGTGCGCCAATCGCCCCAGGCCTTGCTGACCAGCCAGCTCTGCAGATAGCTCGCCTCGAAATGCTTGACCTTGCCGATGGCGCCCGACTGAACGATTTCGCGCATTTTCTGCAGCTGGCTGACATTGCGATAGGTCAGATTGACCATGTTGATCAGCCCGCTGGCCTCGGCCAGTTCGGTCATTTCCATGGCCTTGGCGTGGTCGGTCGCCAGCGGCTTTTCACAGAACACATGCTTGCCGGCCCGCAGCGCCGCCATGGTGGTCGGATGGTGCACGCTATCGGGCGTTACGTTGGCGATGGCGTCGAACTCGCCCCAGGCCAAAGCCGCATCGAGCGAGCCGAAGCCGCGCTCGATATTATGGGTGGCGCAAAACGCCTCCACCCGCGCCGGATCGACGTCGACGCCGCCGGCCAGGGTTACCCCCTCGATGGCGGCAAAATGCTTGGCATGCTGATTGGCCATGCCGCCGGTTCCCAGAATGAGGATCCGCATATTCTTTAATCCCTAAGCGGCGTCCTTGACGGCCCGCATTGTTACAACGCTCTCGGTGACCCTGTGGGTGTGGCGGCCGATGCTACCGGAAGCCTTCCTCGCGCCCGTGATGCAGCTTGGGGCCGCGCTCGACGAGCGGTTCGATAGACTCATCCACCGGGGTATTGGGCGCATCGAGCAGCTGCGGGAACTGGTTGGAATTATAGGCCCAGTTGACCGCATTGCGCAGCACCAGCCCGACCGTATCATCGTGATAGGTCGGATAGGTTTCGTGGCCGGGGCGGAAGTAGAAAATATTGCCGGCGCCACGGCGATAGGTCAGGCCCGAGCGGAACACTTCGCCGCCCTGGAACCAGCTCACGAACACCGTTTCCAGCGGCTCGGGCACCGAGAAGGGCTCGCCATACATCTCTTCCATTTCCAGCTCGAAATAAGCCGGCAGGCCCTTGGCGATGGGATGGCCCGGATTGGTCACCCAGAGCCGCTCGCGCTCACCGGCTTCGCGCCAGTGCAACGCGCAGGGCGAACCCATCAAGCGCTTGAAAATCTTGGAGAAGTGTCCCGAATGCAGCACGATCAGGCCCATGCCTTCCCAGACCCGCTTGGCGATGCGCTCGACGATCTCGTCGGCGACGTCACCATGCGCGGCGTGGCCCCACCAGATCAGCACATCGGTATTGGCCAGCGCCTCGACGGTGCAGCCGTGCTCGGGCTCCTGCAGCGTCGTGGTCTTGGTCACGATATTGCTGTCGCTGGCCAGCAGCGAGGCGATCTGGTTGTGCATGCCGGTGGGATAATTATCGGCAACGATCTTGTTCTTCTGCTCGTGAACATTTTCGCCCCAGATCAGGGTACGGATAGGCATGAATAGGCTCCTGCATTGACTGGCTCGGTGGGGAGGCACCGGCCATTCGTGGTTGTTTGCTTGGTTGATCGCGGTGACGGCAACAAGGCCGTCAGCGCAAATGTGATCGCCTCACAGGATCGGCTTGCCGGCCCCGTCAAAGCGGTGGATCTTGTCGGCCATCGGCGCGATATGCACCACATCGCCGCTCTTGTAGTTGTTGACGCCCTCGAGGCGCACCACCACTGGCTCCTCGGTGCCCATCTCCAGATAGACATAGGAATCGGCGCCCAGATTTTCGGTATGGATCACCGTGCCGTTCCAGGTGCCATTATCCGGCACGATGGTCAGGTGTTCGCCGCGAATGCCCACCGTATGCGCGCCAAATGGCTTGGCCTTGTCGCCGGCGATGAAGTTCATCTTGGGCGAGCCGATAAAGCCGGCCACGAACACCGAATTGGGGCTTTCATAGAGCTCCATCGGCGTGCCCACCTGCTCCACCAAGCCATCGCGCAGCACGCAGATGCGGTCGGCCAGGGTCATGGCTTCGACCTGATCATGGGTCACATAGATCATCGTTACATGGTCCATGCTCTCATGCAGCTTGGCGATCTCGATACGGGTGGCCACGCGCAAGGCGGCGTCGAGGTTGGAGAGCGGCTCGTCGAACAGGAACACCTTTGGATCGCGGGTGATGGCGCGGCCGATGGCGACGCGCTGGCGCTGCCCGCCCGAGAGCTGCTTGGGCAGGCGGCCGAGATAGTCGCCGATCTGCAGCATGTCGGCTGCCTTTTCCACGCGCTGGCGGATTTCTTCCTTGTCGTGACCCTTTTCCAGAGTCAGCCCGAAGGCCATGTTTTCGTAAACCGTCATATGCGGATAAAGCGCATAGGACTGGAACACCATGGCGATGCCGCGCTTGGACGGCGCCAGGGCATTAACCACCTTGCCGTCAAACAGCATCTCGCCCGAGGTGATATCCTCCAGCCCCGAGATCAGCCGCAGCAGGGTGGACTTGCCGCAGCCCGAGGGCCCGACAAACACCATGAACTCGCCCTTGCGGACCTCTAGGTCCACCCCCTTGATGACTTCGACGGCGCCGAAAGACTTGCGAATGTTGCGAAGCTCGATGCTTGCCATTGTTTTGCTCCTTAACCCTTCACGCCGCCGGCCGTCAGGCCACTGACAATCTTGCGCTGGAAGATCAGCACCAGCACCACCAGCGGCACGGTCACGATCACCGAAGCCGCCATGATATTGCCCCACGGAATTTCATATTGCGTGCTGCCCGAAAGCAGCGCGATGGCCACCGGCACGGTGCGGGTGTCGTTATTGGCGGTAAAGGTCAACGCGAACAGGAATTCATTCCACGCGCCGATAAACGCCAGCAGGCCAGTGGTCACCAGCGCCGGCCACATCAGCGGCATGAACACGCGGGTGATGATGACCCAGGGCGTCGCGCCGTCGACAATCGCCGCTTCCTCGATTTCCACCGGCAGGTCACGCATGAAGGTGGTCAGCACCCACACGGTGAATGGCAGGGTGAAGATGGTGTAGGAGAAAATTAGCGCCCAGGGCGTGTTGTAGATGCCGAGGAACCGGATCACCTCGAACAGCCCGGCCAGCACCGCCATTTGCGGGAACATCGACACGCCCAGAATGGTCATCAGCAGCAGCCCGCGCCCACGGAACCGCACGCGGCTGAGCGCAAAGGCTGCCGTGACTGCCAGGAACAGGGCCAGGATGACCGTCACCGAGGCGACAAAGATCGAGTTCAGCAGATTGCGCGGGAAGCTGCCCGTGCCCAGCACCTTGTAGTAATTATCGAGGCTGAACGAGGTCGGCCAATAATTGATGCGGAACAGGTCGGTGCCCGATTTGAAGCTGGTCAGGATGGCGTAGTAGAACGGGAATACGCTCACCACGACGATGACCACCACCAGCGCATAGAACAGCACCGTTTTGGTGAGTTTCCAGAGATCGAATGTCGCGCCCATCAGCGGTCTCCCCCATCAAAGCGGACTTGGCCCAGCCAGATATAAAGGATAGTCAGCAGGGCGATGATCAGGAACAGCAGCGTCGACATGGCCGAGCCATAGGCGAATTTGTCGAAGTCGAACAAATTTTCCCGCGCCAGCACGCTCATGGTCTTGGTCGCCGCGCTATTGGGCGTCAGCACATAGATCAGGTCGAAAATGCGCAGTGCATCGAGCAGGCGGAAAATGATCGCCACCATCAGCGCCGGCCGCGCCAGCGGCAGGGTGATGCGGAAGAACTGCTTGATCGGATGCACGCCGTCGATTTCGGCGGCCTCATAGATGTCCTTGGGGATCATCTGCAGGCCGGCCAGGATCAGCAGCGCCATGAAGGGGGTGGTCTTCCAGATATCGACCACCAGCACAGCGGTCATCGCCGTATCGGCCTGCGCGGTCCAGGCCACTTTCTGGCTCAGCAGGCCCAGCCGCATGCCCAGATCGTTGAGAATGCCGAACTGGTCGTTCAGCATCCAGGCCCACATCTTGGCCGACACCACGGTGGGAATGGCCCAGGGAATAAGAATGGCGGCGCGCACGAGGCCGCGCCCCCGGAATTCGGCATTGAGCACCAGCGCCACGATCATGCCCAGCACGGCCTCGAAGGACACTGACACGAAGGCAAAGCGCAGCGTGTTCCAGACGGCATTCCACCAGGCCGGATCGGCGAGCAGGCCGCGATAGCGGACCGTGCCGCTCTCCAGCGTCTGCCAGCGCAGATAATTGCCCAAGCCATACCACTCCGCGGCGTCCAGATTGCTCAGCGAGGCATCGGTGAAGGAGAAATAGATCGACCGCAGCAACGGCCATCCGGCCACCACGGCCAGGGCCAGCAACATCGGGATCAGGAACCAGCGCGCGGCGCGAGCCCGCTGCAGCATCAGTTCCGATTTGATCTTGGGGCCGGTTATCGCCGCCGGCCGGGCCAGAATATCGGTCGTCATCAGGTCCTCCTCCTGGGTTCAGTCTGTTGGGCGCAAGGCGGGCGGCAGGAAAATCTGCCGTCCGCCTTGCTTGGCTTCGCTGGGGAGGACTTACCAGGCGTCGCCCTTGAGTTCGGTCAGGTCGGCTTCGAGGCCTTCAAGGTTCTCGGCGGCCGTACCATTGCCCGACAGCGTGGAGTGGACCGCGCTCCAGAACAGCGAGGAGACCTCGTTGTACTTCACCTTGGTCGGTGCGGACGGACGCGGCACGGCGTTCTGGAAGATCGGCTTCCAGGCCGGGATGATCGGCTGGGCTGCGGCGACATCGGCGTCGTCATACAGCGCTTCGATCGTCGGCAGGTTGGACTGCATGATCGCGCGGTTCTTCTGCACATCGGCCGAGCTCAGATAGAGCGCCAGAGCGATGGCGGCTTCCGGATCAGGCGAGTACTTGGACACAGCGACGTTCCAGCCACCAAGCGTTGCGGCCGAGCGGGCTTCCGGGCCTTCACCGGCGGGCAGCGGCGCGACGTCGAACTTGCCGGCAATCGGGGAATCCGCGCCATTGCCGAGCGAATAGGCATAGGGCCAGTTGCGGTGGAACACCGAATTGCCCAGCTGCCACACGCCGCGGCTTTCTTCTTCCATATAGGCGAGGTTGCCTTCCGGCGAGATGGTGCCGATCCAGCTGGCAGCCATTTCGATGGCAGCAGCGGCCTGCGGGTTGTTGATCGAGATCGAGCCATCGGCTTCGACGATCTGCCCGCCGCCATAGGATTTGACCCATTCCAGCGCGTCGCAGGTCAGGCCTTCATAGGCGTTGCCCTGGAACACGAAGCCCCACATTTCGGGGTTACCGTCAGCGCGTTCGCCATCCATGATTTCCTGCGCCGTGGCGGTCATTTCCGCCCAGGTGGTCGGCACTGGCTTGCTGTACTTCTCCAGCAGATCCTTGCGGTAGAACAGCGCCGGAGCGTCGGTAAAGGCCGGCAGTGCGACGAGTTTTCCGTCCACGGTCTGCGACTCGATGATCGAGGGGAAGTGCTGACCCACCACGTCCTTGGCCGCATCGGTCAGGTCGAGGAACTGGTCGGCGAGCTGCGGCGCCCAGATCACGTCGGTCTGGTACACGTCGATATCGGTGTTGCCGGCGGCGAGCCACAGCTTGTACTGGCCGAACTGGTCCGAGGTCGAGGATGGCATCGGCACCACGGTCACCTTGTGACCGGTGTCAGCCTCGAACTTGTCGAGCTGGCCGCGCAGAAATTCCAGACCATTGCCCGTGTCGCCCGACACGATCGACAGTTCCGCTGCCTGGACCGAACCAGCAATCAGCGTCACGCTCGTCAGCAGGCCGATGAGCAACTTGTTGATTTTCATTAGATATCCTCCCGAATGAACCAACGATCAGGGAGACACGCCAGTTCGGCCCTGCGCGAATGCGCCGGCCTCGAACAGGTTTCTCCTCCCAAAAGCACCTGGCTCAGCGGCTGTTCCGCTTGCCTTTCCAAAGCGCTTTGAATGAAAAAGAACCAGAGTGCAGAATTTCTGTCAAGCGCCTCGTATCCGCAATTTTAACGAAACCTCGCCACATCTATAAATTCATGTGCGATTACAGAGGCTTATAAACCGCCATATCTGGACTTCGTAAACATTGGCGCCATTTTTCTTGAGGTACGCACCTCAAGAAAACCCCCTCAAATTCCGCTCTTGCAAGAAAATTTGAAATCGCTTTGAATGATCGACGAAGGAGGAGGCAGGAACCGCTGTTCAAGGCGTCCTGTGTGCCCTATGGGCTTGGCGTGACCGGGTTAGGCGAGTCTTGCACGCCCCCCATTTGCGTTGATCATGCCACGCTTGGGGCCAGTTTGCAGCCATGAGACTGAAAGATCTGGCCAACCATCTCGGCCTGTCGCAAACCACTGTCAGTCGCGCGCTCAATGGCTATCCCGAAGTCAATGAGGCGACCCGCCTGCGCGTGGCCGAAACGGCGGAGCGGCTGGGCTATCGGCCCAATGCCAGCGCCCTGCGCCTGGCCACCGGCCGCTCCGGTGCGGTGGGTCTGGTGCTGCGCGGCGCTGATGAGCTGGGGCCGCATATGAGCGAATTTCTCGCCGGCATGGGGGGCCGCATGGCCGCCGAGGAAGTCGATATTCTGGTGACGACGGTGGGCTCCTATCAGGAAGAGATGGCGGCCTATCGCCGGATTGCCGCCAGCCAGAAGGTCGACGCCATGGTGCTGCATTCGCCCACTTTGCGCGACGAGCGGGCCGAGCTGCTGATGGACCTGAAAATCCCCTTCGTGCTGCATGGCCGCACCAGTATCGGCAAGCCGGTGGCCTGGCTCGATATCGACAATACCGGCGCCGTCGAACGGGCGACCGGCCATCTGCTTGACCTGGGCCATCGCCGCATTGCCCTGCTCAACGGCGTCAAGGGCCGCACCTTTGCCGACCACCGCGAAATCGGTTATCTCGCGGCATTGTCGGCGCGTGGCGTGCCGTTTGACCCGGCGTTGATGGGCAACTCGGCCTTTACCGACGAAGTGGCATTCCGCCTGGCCCAGGCCATGTTGGAGCTGCGCCCCCGCCCCACCGCCTTCCTCGCCGGCTCGATGATGACGGCCTTGGGCGTGTTCCGCGCCATCCGCCAGGCCGGCTTGGTGCTGGGCAAGGACGTGTCGATGATCGCCCATGACGACGTGTTTTCCTACCTCAACGCCGACAATATGTACCCGTCAATGTCGACCACCCGCTCCTCGATCCGCCAGGCCGGCACCCGCATTGCCGAGCTGATCCTGCAACTGCTCGCCGGCAAGCCCGCCGCAGATATCCACGAATTATGGCCGGTCGAACTGGTGCTGCGCGAAAGCTCGGGACCCGCCCCAAGCTAGGCAGCATGCCGCAAGAAAGCGGGTGGTTTTCTGGTGGTTTTCTTGCAGCATGCTGGTGGTTTTCTGCTGCTTTTCTTGGCTCAGCCGACCCGCAACAGATGATTGTCGAACTGAAAGCCGAATTTCTGCTTTTCCCGCGCCGCGCCGGCGAGGCCGATCATCGTGCCGTCGCCACTGGTGGCGACGAAGCCGGCGGTGTCGGCGGCGAGGCCGCAGCCATTGCGCAGCGTCTCAACCAAAATCGGTCGCCGGCCCTCGGCGTCGATGGCGACCAGCAGATCCCCCTCCGGCGAGGACACCGCCACGGTCGCGCCATCGGCCGAGACGGCGACCGAGCCGACATAGTTGCGCAGGTCGGATAGGGTGCCGGGCGGCAGTTCGATCAGTTCAATTTCGCCATCCAGCGTGGCATAGCCGATCAGTTGCGGACGGTCGGCCGGCGCGCCTTTGTATTGGCAGCCGAACCAGACGCGACTGCGCGCATCGATGGCCATGTGGCGGATGGAGAGTTGGTGCAACCCGGCGTCGAGGCGCAACT
Organism: Devosia sp. A369; assembly: GCF_054489345.1. Lineage (NCBI taxonomy): Bacteria > Pseudomonadati > Pseudomonadota > Alphaproteobacteria > Hyphomicrobiales > Devosiaceae > Devosia > Devosia sp. A369. Next base: position 53,995 of record NZ_JBTMWV010000007.1, read on the forward strand.
GACCGACCAGTTTTCCGTCACGCCGGTCGATGAACACCACGGACGGGTCCATGGATTCGATATTCAGCTCGGCGCGGCCATAATCGGGATGGGTCTCGATGCCGCCATTGGCGACGACGAAGGTGACGCCGTCCGGCAGCAGCAGCATTTCATGCGGTCCGGTGCCATAGGTGGGGAATTCGCCGATGCGGCGGTAAGTGTCGGTGGCGTCATAAATGCCGATCACGCCCTGCGCCGCCTCGAAATCGCTCTCGGTGGCGTAGAGCAGTGTTCCATCGGGCGAAAACACGCCATGGCCGAAAAAGTGTCGGCCCTCGATGCTGGTCAGCGTCACCGGCGCTTCCCTGCCCGCCGGATCGAACACCAAAGCAAAAGTGCCCGGCTGCCGGGCGAATACCACACCGCGCCCGGCTTCCCGGCTGATGGTGATGTCATGGCCCCGGTCGGGCAGTGCGATGGTGCTGATCACACTGCCCTGCTCGCCGAGCAACACCGCGCCATAGCCGCCCGTGGCGGTCTGCACCGCGCTGGCGAACACCAATTCGCTCCGTTCCAGCGCCAGCGCCTGCCGCGGCAACAGGCTGGCGGCAAATCCCGCGCCGGCTGCCTTGAGGAATGCCCGGCGCTGCCACATCTCAGTCGCCATCCAGCGAAGAGAAGCCGACGCTGAGCCCCAAAGCCGCCGACAATTGCTCGCCGATCATGCTTTGCAGCGAACTGGTGACGATCACCAGATAGGCCAGTGCCTGCGCCTGTTTCGGATCGGCCACCGCCTGCTCGACCGGCAGGGTGATCAGGCTGATGGCGCGGCTGGCATTGCGGAATTCAAACTCGATGCTGTTGGCCAGCCCCTGCCCTTGCGGGTCCACCGCCAGAGCCACGCCCGACACCGTGAACAGGTCGTGCAGCGAGCGCAGATTGGCGCGCAGCATCGGCACGGTCAGCCCGGAGCGCCAGAACAGCGCCTGTTTCGGCTTGGCCGCAACGCCATCGCGGGCGATGAAGGGGTTGATGCGCGTATCGCGCACCGCTTCGAGCTCATGCGACAGCAGGCCGACCAGTTCCTCGGTCGCCTCGGCGGGAGTGCGGTAATCCACATTGTCGGCGCTGGGCCGCAGCAGATGGCGGGCCACGCCATCGGGCCGATACCAGGCCGTGGCCAATTCGCGCCCCAACTGAGCGACATTTTCGGCAATGGCCAGGCCAAACCGGCAGCGATAGGCCCCGTCGCTATCCTCCAGCGTCGCCGCGTCGGTGCCAAACAGCAGATATTCCAGCGCCCCCAACCCCTGCAACGCCACGCTTTTCTGGCGCAGGCTGGCGGGGTCGGTCGCCGTTTCGTCCGGCTCGGCCAACAGGGCCTGCACCTGCTTCAAGGCAATGCCGCGCCGGTCGGGCCAGAACAGCAGCCGCTCGGCCCGGTTTTCCTCGAGCAGCGGCCCCAGTCGGAACAGTTCGATCCGGCCATAGGCCAAAGCCGTCTCGCGAAACTGGCCGGTGGCGATGCTCAGCGCCTCGGCCGATGGCGCGGCACAGAGCAGGTCCAGCGAACGGACCAGCCCGCTGGCCTCGCGGGCGAAGCCGATGACATTGGGCCGAATGACGCCATCAATGGCGCCCTGCATGACCGGGTCGGGCACTGCTGCGTCCTGCGCCACAGCGGGGAGGCACAGGCAGGCAAAAATCAAGGCAAGGACAAGACGCATCACAGCGATTCCAGGAAGGCGACGAGATCGTCGCGCGTGGCCTGAGACATTTGCGCGAAGGCATCGCGCGCTGCCTGCGCCTCGCCGCCATGCCACAGAATGGCTTCGACGAGATCGCGGGCGCGGCCATCATGCAGGAAAAAATTGTGGCCCGATACCGTCTTAGTGAGCCCGATGCCCCAGAGCGGCGGCGTGCGCCATTCATAGCCATCGGCCTCGGCTTCCGGGCGGTGATCGGCCAGCCCTTCGCCCATGTCGTGCAGCAGAAAATCGGCATAGGGCCAGATCAGCTGGAAGCGCAAAGCCGGATTTTCGGCATCGCGGCTGGTGACGAATTTGGGCGTGTGACAGCTGGCGCAGCCGGCGCCATAAAACGCCGCCTTGCCGGCCAGAACTTTTGCGTCGGCCACGTCGCGCCGCTCGGGCACGCCCAGGGTCTGGGAATAGAAGGTCACCAGATCGAGCACCGGATCGGGCGCTTCCGAGACGCCCAGCCGCGCCTGTTCGCCGGTGGGCATAGCGAGGCATTCGCGCTGGTTTTGGGTGCAATCGCCATGCGGCGTATTCACCAGCGGGGTCGACATGCCGATATCGCCGGCGAAGGCCGATGCCGACTGGCTGCGCACGCTGGCCGCGCCGGCCTTCCAGCCAAAACGCCCCAGCGTCCGTTCGCCGGTTTCGGGAGCGATGACCCAATTGGCCCGGCCGGAAATGCCGTCGCCATCGGCATCGTCCGGGTCGGCCAGCGCCAGAATGTCCTCGGGCGGAATTTGCTCGACCAGCCCCAGCCCGATCATCGGCGGGGCGATACGCGGCGACAGCATCACGCCATCGGCCAGCGGGCCGTAATTGAGGTCGGCAATGCTGTAGCTGGGGGCGCGCAGCGTCACGATGGTCCCGTCGCCTAATGTTACCGGCCGGTCGGCGTAGTCGATCACCATGCGGCCTTCGGCCTTGAGGCCGGGCACGGCGAAATCCCCCAACTGGGTGCCATAGGTCGGGTCGCCCGTTCCATCGGCCACCGACAGGCGCAGGAACATCGAGACATTTTCGGCCTGCCCCTCAAATGGGGGATGGCCGCGCCCGTCCTTGAGGTGGCAGCTCTGGCAGCCGCGCGCGTTGAACAGCGGCCCCAGCCCGTCGGATGCCTGGGTGGAACTGGGCGAGCTAACCCAGATTTTGCGGAACAACGCGTTGCCGAGCTTGAACTGCTCTTCCTGCTCGAAACTCAGATTATCGAGGAAGTGGGAAAAGGCATCGGCATTGACGGCCTTGGTGGTGGTGCCCTTGCCGGCGGGTTTGCTTTCGAAATTTTCGGGGGCGGAGAAGTCGGTGGTGGGGGCGGTGACGGCTTGGACGCGGGTGAGGTCGGCTGGGGTGAGATCACCGCGCACGGCCCCGTCCTGCGCGAACGCCAGGCCGGAGGCCAGCAGAGCGATCAGGGCTAGGGTGAGCGGGGTTTTCATGATGGGATTCCAGCTTGGGCGGGGATTACCCCCACCCTACCCTCCCCGCAAGGGGGAGGGTGACATCCAGTTCGTTGCTCGTTTTTGTCACACCCACCGGCTTCACCCTCCCCCTTGCGGGGAGGGCCAGGGAGGGGGTGTTCCTCCACACGCGCCAAGCTTCGCCTATTCGAACACCGCGTCCGGGTTGCTCAGCGAGTCGCTGTCTTCGATGGTGACGGCGTCCTGCAACTCCAGCAGCGCCACGGCGCGTTCGATGCCGCGGGTCTGGGCGATCAGCCCGTCAATCGCCGCCTGCACCACGGCGTTGCCCTCGGCATTGCCCTCGCCGATCTGCTGATCATAGGCTTCGCCGCCTTCGGCGCGGGCCACCATGACCTCCATCTTGGCGATGGTGTCGTCGAGCAGCGCCTTGATCTCGCCGTCGAGCGCCGCGTCCTTGGCGGCGATCACTGCCGATAGCGACGGGCCTTCGACCATACTGCCGTCAACGCGGACATAGTGGCCGAGATAGACATTGCGCACGCCAATCGCGTCGTTGAGGTGAGAGGCGTGGGTGTTGTCGGAGAAGCAGTCATGCTCTTCCTCGGGATCATGCAGCAGCAGGCCCAGCTTCATCCGCTCGCCGGCCACTTCGCCGAACGACAGCGAGCCCATGCCGGTGAGAATGGCCGAGATGCCCAGCTCGGGCAGTGCCGCGCGGGCGGCGCCGTCGGCGGTCCAATTGCCCACCATTTCCTCGAGATCGCTGACCAGCAGGCTCGAGGCCGCCTTGAGATAGGCAGCGCGGCGATCGGCATGTTCGGCGGTGGAATAATCGGTGAAGGCGCGCGCCCCGGCGCCCGGGCCGGTGCCGTTCAAATCCTGGCCCCAGAGCAGGAATTCGATGGCGTGATAGCCGGTGGCGACATTGGATTCGACGCCGGCGGCTTCCTGCAGACTGTCCTGCAACAGCGCCGGAGTGATGGTGGACGCGTCCAGTTCGACGCCGTCGATGATGATCTTGGGATTGGCGATGACATTGGCGACATAGAGCCCGTTGCTGTCGCTCTCGCTGCCATAGCTGGCATCGACATAGTCGATCAGCCCTTCATCCAGCGGCCAGGCATTCACCCGGCCTTCCCACTCATCGACAATCGGATTGCCGAAACGGAAGGCCTCGGTCTGCTGATAGGGCACGCGGGCGGCGATCCAGGCGGTTTTGGCGGCGGCCAGCGTGGCCTCGCTCGGCGTGGCGATCAGCGCATCAATCGCCGCATCCAGCGCCTTTGCCGTGGCCAGCGCATCCTCGTAACCGGCCAGCGCGATATCGGCATAGCTGGTCAGCACATCGGCCTCGGCCGGAACCTGCGCATAGGCGGCAATCGGAGCGACCGACAGGGTCAGGGCAAAGGCAAAATTGCGCAGCAGGCGCGGAACCGAGATCATGGGCGTCTCTCCAGTGGTTTTGCAAAGCGGAGTACGCCTGTCATCTTAAAAACGCAATTGGAATTCAATAGTTTAGAAGATGTCTAAAGTAGAGAGGAGGAGGTTGCTTGGGGCTTTCTGGTTCGCACTTGGTGCCAGTTCAAAACGCGGGGTCATCCCGGCCTTGAGCCGGGACCCATCTTGAGATGGCTCTACCGGGCATGATCGGGGGATGGGCCCCGGCTCGAGGCCGGGGTGACACGGTGGGTGGGGTGACGCGTGATGCAAATTCTCCGAATTTTGACCGTCTGGACGAAACTGTCACAAACGGGCACTGTCACATTGCAACTGGGGAGGCTGCATCGATGCGGAGGATCGCGCACAAACCGTTGAGCTGACGGATGTTCGGTCCGTTGCGGACCACCGTCTTCCCGGCGTCATCGCGCTGTCATCCCACCGTTCTACTGCCCTCCCAGTTCGCCGCGACACCTGTCTCGGGCGCCGTCGAACGCATCACAGGGAGACTGAACATGTCCATCAAGAAAACTCTCGGCGCCTCGGTGTCGATGCTTGCCGTGCTTGCCGTTGCTGCCCCGGTTTTTGCCCAGAGTGATCTGGCGGCGCTCTATGACGCCGCCAAGGCCGAAGGCGAATTGACCGTGATCGCCCTGCCCCATTCCTGGTGCGGCTATGGCGGCGTCATCGACAGCTTCAAGGCCAAATATCCCGGCATCACCATCAACGAACTGAACCCCGACGCCGGCTCCGCCGACGAGCTGGAAGCCATCCGCGCCAATAAGGACAATAAGGGTCCCCAGGCGCCGGACGTGCTCGATGTCGGTCTCGCCTTCGGCCCGCAGGCCAAGGATGAGGGCCTGTTGCAGGCCTATAAGGTCTCCACCTGGGACGAAATCCCGGCCGACGCCAAGGATGCCGATGGCTTCTGGTATGGCGACTATTATGGCGTGCTGGCCTTCGGCATCAACAAGGACGTCATCACCGGCGACAATCCAGCCGATTGGGCCGATCTGCTGAAGGACGAGTTCGCCAATTCGGTTGCTCTGGCCGGCGATCCGCGCACCGCCAACAACGCCATCCTGTCGGTTTACGCCGCGGGTCTGTCGACCGGCGCCGATGACGCCACAGCCGCCCAGGCTGGCCTCGACTACTTCAAGGCGCTGAACGACAAGGGCAATTTCGTGCCGGTCGACGCCGAAGCCGCCCCGATTGCGCAGGGCACCACGCCCATCGCCATCAACTGGGACTACAATCTGCTGGCCGTCCGCGACAGCCTCAACGGCAACCCGCCGATTGATATCGTCGTGCCGTCGACCGGCGTCGTCGCCGGCGTCTATGTGCAGGCCATCTCGGCCTATGCGCCCCACCCCAATGCGGCCAAGCTCTGGATGGAATATCTCTATTCCGACGAAGGCCAGCTCGGCTGGCTGGCCGGCTATTGCCACCCGATCCGCTTCAACGCCATGACCGATGCTGGCGTGATCCCGGCTGAGCTGATGGAAAAGCTCCCCGCCGCCGATAACTACGCCAAGGCGGTGTTCCCCACCATCGAGCAGCAGAACGCCAACAAGGCCACCATCACCAGCGGCTGGGACACCACCGTCGGCGCCAGCGTGCAGTAAGGGCTAAAGCCCCTCATTGCCCGGCTCGTCCGGGCAATCCAGGCGATGCCAGGATGGACCACCGGGACAAGCCCGGTGGTGACGAAGGATGTGGGATTGGGGGCAGGGGCGGCGATATCGCGGCTCTCGCCCCCTCCTAGCCTCCCCCTTCGAGGGGGAGGTACAGCGCGGTGGGGTGGGTGGTATCCAGCTAACCCGAAAACGCCCCGGAGAACGCCATGGCAATTGCACCATCAACCCGTATCCGCATCCGCTGGGACTGGCTCGCCATTGCGCCGTTTGTCGTCTTTGCGGTGATGTTTCTGTTTCTGCCGACGCTGTCGCTGGTGGGGGCGGCGTTTACCGACCGGGCGGGCAATTTTACGTTCGACAATATCATTGGCCTCGGGGCCGATCAGATCGTGGCGGCCTATTGGATTTCGATCCGCATTTCCGGGGCCTCGGCCATTCTGGGCTCGATCATTGGCCTCGCCATCACCTTGGCCATCATTCGCGGGCGGCTGCCATCGGGGTTGCGCTCGGCGGTGATGACGTTTTCCGGCGTCGCCTCCAATTTCGCCGGCGTGCCGCTGGCTTTTGCCTTTATCGCCACGCTGGGCCGGCTGGGGCTGGTGACCATCGTGTTCAAAACCGTGTTCGGCTTTGATCTCTATCGCGCCGGGTTCAACCTGCTCAGCTTCTGGGGGCTGACGCTGACCTATCTCTATTTCCAGATTCCGCTGATGATCCTGATCATCGCCCCGGCGGTGGACGGGCTGAAGAAAGAGTGGAACGAGGCGGCGCAGATGCTGGGCGCCAGCCAGTGGCAGTTCTGGCGCTATATCGGCATGCCGATCCTATGGCCGAGTTTTCTCGGCACGCTGAGCCTGCTGTTTGCCAATGCCTTTGGCGCCATCGCCACCGCCTGGGCGTTGACCGGCTCCAACCTCAATATCGTGACTGTGCTGCTCTACAATCAGATCCGCGGCGACGCGCTGCAAAATCCCGGGCTGGGAGCGGCGCTGGCGCTGGGCATGATCGTCGTCACCTCGGTGGCCAATGTCATCTATCTGGTGATCGCCAACCGCGCCGAGAGGTGGATGAAATGAAGTCCAACCGCTTCTGGTCCTGGCTGGTGTTCGGGCTTGGCGCCGCCTATTTCATCATCCCGCTGATCGCCACCTTCGAGTTTTCGCTGCGCATGCGTCGCGGCGAATACAGCTTTGACGCCTATGCCTCGGTGTTCGCCGATCCGCGCTTTCACGCCACTTTTGGCTATTCGGTGGTGATCGGGCTGGTGACCATCGTGGTCGGCGTTTTGGTCATCGTCCCCGCCGTCTATTACGTGCGGCTGCGCATGCCGTGGCTGCGGCCTTTCGTGGAATTCGTCACCCTGCTGCCGCTGGTGATCCCGGCGCTGATCCTGGTCTATGGCTATATCCGCCTCTACAATTCCAGCTCGATCATCCCCTTTACCGGCAGCGCCATCGGCACCGATATCCTGCTGACCGGGGCCTATGTGACGCTGGCGCTGCCCTATATGTATCGCGCCGTCGATACCGGCATGCGCACCATCGATATCGGCACGCTGACCGAAGCGGCGCAGATCATGGGGGCCAATCAAATCCAAATCATCTGGCAGATCATCCTGCCCAATATTGTGGTGGCGATTCTCTCCGGGGCGTTCCTGACCTTCGCCATCGTCATCGGCGAATTCACCATTGCCAGCCTGCTCAACCGCCCGGCCTTTGGCCCCTATCTCGTCGGCATCGGCACCAACCGTGCCTATGAGCCGGCGGCACTGGCCATTATTTCCTTCATTATCACCTGGGGTGCCATGGGCATGATCAACGTGCTCGGCCGCTTCGCCCCCCGCACTTCTGCCCGGACGGATTGACCCATGGCCGCTTTTCTCGACGTCCAGAACCTCAGCAAGGCCTTCGGCCAGACCACCGTGGTCAAAGGTGTCAGCTTTGCCTTCAACAAGGGCGAGTTCATCTCCCTGCTCGGCCCCTCGGGCTGCGGCAAGACCACCATCCTGCGCATGATCGCCGGCTTTGAAAGCGTCACCGCCGGCACCATCCAGGTCGAAGGGCAGGACATCACCCATCTCAAGCCCAACCAGCGCCAGCTCGGCATGGTGTTTCAGGCCTATGCGCTGTTTCCCAACCTCAATGTCGGCGACAATATCGGCTTTGGCCTCAAAATCGCCGGCATGCCCACCGAGGAGCGTCGCGCCCGCGTCGATGAAATGCTCAAGCTGATCGGCCTGCCCGGCTATGAAAAGCGCTTTCCCTATGAGCTGAGCGGCGGCCAGCAGCAGCGTGTGGCGCTGGCCCGCGCCATCGCCCCGCGCCCGCGCATGCTGCTGCTCGATGAACCGCTCTCGGCACTCGACGCCAAAATCCGCGTCTCGCTGCGCGAGGAAATCCGCGCCATCCAGCTCGAGCTGGGCATCACCACTTTGTTCGTCACCCATGATCAGGAAGAGGCGCTGTCGATCTCGGACCGCGTGGTGGTGATGAATGAAGGCCATATCGAACAGCTCGGCGCACCGCATGAAATCTACAACCGCCCCGCCACCAGCTTCGTCGCCGGCTTTGTCGGGCAGCTCAACAATATCGCGGTGACAGTGCTCGATCCCTTGGCCAAGACCGTGTCGATCGACGGCCAGACCGTCACCGTGCAGCATTTGCCCGCCGGCGCGACCGCCAATGCCGGCACGGTGCTGACCTTGCGGCCCGAAGTGGTCACCCTGGGCGCGCGCGACGACCATGACATCACCCTTAGCGGCAGTATCGCCGATGTGACTTTTCTCGGCTCGGTCATCCGCCTGCGCGTGGCTCTGGGCCGCAATATCATCAGCCTCGACACCTTCAACGACCAGCGCACGGCGCCGCCGATGCGGGGCGAAACGGTCACCATCAGCCTCGCCAGCAAGGACCTGTTGATGCTAAACGACTAGCCATGGAAAACCCTTTCGTCACCACTGAATGGCTTGCCGCCCATCTCCACGATCCAGATGTGATCGTGCTTGATGGCAGCTGGCATATGCCCAATGCCGCCCGCAACGCCCAGGCCGAATATCTTGCCGGGCATATTCCCGGCGCGGTGTTCTTCGACATTGATGGCGTCGCCGATACCAGCACCGACCTGCCGCATATGCTGCCGGCGCCGGCTGACTTTGCCCACATGGTCGGCGCGCTCGGCATTGCCGACACCATGACCATCGTCATCTATGACGAGCTGGGGCTATTCTCGGCACCGCGCGTATGGTGGACGTTCAAGGCCATGGGCGCAGCCGACGTGCGCATTCTGGCTGGCGGTGGCCCGCAATGGCGCGCCGAGCGCCGCGCCACCGAAACCGGCCTCGTCACCCAGCCGCCGCAGGTTTTTCACACCAGCTTTGACGCCAACCGCGTCGCGGCATTCGAGACGGTGCGCGACCGCAGCATCGATCAGGCCGCCCAGATTGCCGACGCCCGCCCGGCCCCGCGCTTTCACGGCGAAGTCGCCGAGCCGCGCGCCGGCCTGCGCGGCGGCCATATTCCCAATAGCCGCAACGTGCCGGTGAATTTGCTGACCGAGAATGGCCAGATGAAGCCGCCGGCTGAACTGGCGCAATTGTTTACCGACCGGGGCCTGGAACTGGACCGGCCGATCATCACCTCGTGTGGCTCGGGCATTACCGCGTCGACGCTGGCGCTGGCGCTGCAATTGGCGGGGGCGAGGGATGTGGCGCTGTATGATGGGTCGTGGGCCGAATGGGGCGCGCGGGATGATGCTGAGGTTGAGGTTTAGGGGGCTGAGCTTACGGCTCTTGCGCTCCCCTCCCCCTTGAGGGGAGGGGCCGGGGGTGGGGGTCGTTCAGTAGCCCACAAAGCCACCCCCTCCCCAGCCCTCCCCTCAAGGGGGAGGGGGCGATGATGGCTGCTTCCGTGGCACATGAAACGCTCAAGGCCGGGATGACACCGCATTTTTTGATGAAATTCGGGATACAAAAAAGCTGCCGAGGTTTCCCCCGGCGGCTTTTGCATTTCCGGCCCGAAACTCAGGCGCGGTTTTTGTTGTAGAGGTCGAAGAACACGGCGGCGAGTAGCACCACGCCCTTGATCATCTGCTGCCAATCGATGTTGACGCCCATGATCGACATGCCGTTATTCATCACGCCCATGATGAAGGCGCCGATCACTGCGCCGGCCACCGCGCCGACACCGCCCAGCGCCGAGGCGCCGCCGATGAACACCGCGGCGATGACGTCGAGTTCGAGCCCCTGCCCGGCTTTCGGCGTCGCCGAATTGAGGCGGGCGGCATAGATCATGCCGGCCAAGGCGGCCAGTGCGCCCATGATGGCGAAGACATAAAAGGTCATCCGCTCGGTCTTGATGCCCGACAGAGCGGCGGCCTTGAGATTGCCGCCCAGGGCGTAGATGCGGCGACCAAAGGTCATGCGCTTGGTGACGAAGACGAACAGCGCGATCAGCACCGCCATCACCACCAGAACGTTGGGCAGGCCGCGATAGGAAGCGAGCATGTAGCAGAAGAACAGCACCAGCGCCGAGATCACCAGATTCTTGGCGACGAACAGGCCGAAGGGCTCGCTCTCATAGCCGCGCGCCTTGCGGCGGGCCCGGCCGCGAATGGCCATCAGCACCATGGTGACGATGCCGACCAAAGCGATGACCAGCGTCGTGGTGTGCAGCACCAGCGGCTGTACGCCTTCGCTGGCGGCGACCAGCGTGGTCGGCCCGATCAGGTCGGGGATGAAACCGGCCGACAGCAGCTGGAATTCGGCGGGGAACGGACCGACCGACTTGCCGGCCAGAATGGCCAGCGACAGGCCCTTGAAGATCAGCATGCCGGCCAGCGTCACGATGAAGGACGGGATGCGATGATAGGCGATCAGATAGCCCTGCGCCGCGCCGATGGCCGCGCCGACCACGAGACAGATGGCGCCGGCGACAATCGGATTGGCGAGAAAGGCCAACTCGGGCGGGAATTTCCAGCCCACCATCAGCATCGCCGCCAAGGCGCCGACAAAGCCACTGACCGAGCCGACCGACAGGTCGATATGGCCGGCGACGATGACCAGCAGCATGCCCAGCGCCATCACGATGATATAGCTGTTCTGCAGGATGATGTTGGTCAGGTTGACCGGCTTGAACAGCACGCCGGCGGTGAAATACTGGAAGAACAGCATGATCAGGATCAGGGCCAGCAGCAGGCCGTAATCGCGCATATTGGTCTTGAGGGCGCCCCAGACGGTAAGTTCCTGGGATGTGACCTGTTCGCCGGTCGCAACAATGCCCGGCTGGGCGGTTTCGGTGGTCATGATGCCTTCCCTTCGGCGCGCACGATGGAGCGCATGATTTTTTCCTGGCTGGCTTCGCTGGTCGGCATTTCGCCCACGATGCGGCCTTCGTTCATTACATAGAGGCGGTCGGTGATGCCGAGCAGTTCCGGCATCTCCGAAGAGATCACCAGGATGGCTTTGCCCTGCGCCGCCAGATTATTGATGATGGTGTAGATTTCATATTTGGCACCGACATCGATGCCGCGTGTCGGCTCGTCGAGGATCAGCACATCCGGATTGGCGAACAGCCACTTGCTGAGCACCACTTTCTGCTGATTGCCGCCGCTGAGATTGCCGGTGACCTGATAGACGCTCGAGGAGCGGATATTGGTCTTCTGGCGATACTCATTGGCGACGTCCATCTCATGCAGGTCGTCGATGACACCCACATTGGAGATGCCGCGCAGATTGGCGATGGTGGTGTTGTGCTTGATATGGTCGATCAGGTTGAGGCCGTAGGTCTTGCGGTCCTCGGTGGCATAGGCCAGGCCGTGGGCCACGGCCCGTTCCACCGTCGAGGTGTCGATCTTTTTGCCGTGCAGATAGACCTCGCCGGAAATGCGCTGGCCATAGGATTTGCCGAACACGCTCATGGCAAATTCGGTGCGGCCCGAGCCCATCAGCCCGGCAATGCCGACGACTTCGCCCTTGCGGATATTGACGTCGATATTGCGGATCACCTGCCGGTCGCGGTGCAACTGGTGATAGACGCTCCAGTTTTTAACCTCGAACACCACTTCGCCGATCTGCGGCGTGCGGGCCGGGTAGCGATCGTCAAGCGAACGCCCCACCATCAGGGTGATGATGCGGTCTTCGCTGATATCCTGCTTGTCGAGGGTCTCGATGCTGCGCCCGTCGCGGATCACGGTGATGCGGTCGGCGACCTTGGAGACTTCGTTCAGCTTGTGGCTGATCAGAATGGAAGTGATGCCCTGCTTGCGGAACTCCACCAGCAGTTCGAGCAGCGCCGCGCTGTCCTTCTCGGAGAGGCTGGCGGTTGGCTCGTCGAGAATGAGGAGCTTGACCTCCTTGCTGAGCGCCTTGGCGATTTCCACCAATTGCTGCTTGCCGACGCCGATATTGGTCACCAGCGTATCGGGGTCTTCGCTCAGACCCACCATACCCAGCAGCTTGCGCGCGCCGTCACGGGTTTCATCCCAGTCGATCACGCCGCCCTTGGCCTGCTCATTGCCGAGAAAGATATTCTCGGCAATCGACAGCAACGGCACCAGCGCCAGCTCCTGATGGATGATGACGATGCCCTTGTGCTCGCTATCGCGGATGGATTTGAACTGCTGTTCCTCACCCTTGTAGATGATCTGGCCGTCATAGGTGCCGGAGGGATAAACCCCGCTCAGCACCTTCATCAGGGTGGATTTTCCCGCGCCGTTTTCACCCACGATGGCGTGGATTTCGGCTTCCCTGATGCTGAGATTGACATCCGACAGCGCCTTCACGCCGGGGAAGGTCTTGGTGATGCTGCGCATCTCCAGAATGGTGTTGCTCATTCGTCGCCTTCTCGTATCCACGCGGGCGTCGCATCATAGCGCCTCGTCCCGGTGACAGGAAAGGGCTCCGCGTTACCGCGAAGCCCCGTGTTTCTGGCAAGCCGAGGCTTACTGGATGTCTTCGGCCTTGAGGTAACCCGAGTCGATGACGAGCGCCTGGTAGTTGGTGGCGTCGACTTCATAGGGGGTCAGCAGGATCGACGGCACGATCTTGACACCATTGTCATAGGTCGTGGTGTCGAGGCCTTCAGGCGTGCCGCCCGAAACCAGCGTGTCGACCAGACCAGCAGTGGTCTTGGCCAGTTCGCGGGTGTCCTTGTAAACGGTCGAGTACTGCTCGCCGGCGACGATGGCCTTCACCGAAGGCGCCTCGGCGTCCTGACCGGTGACGATCGGCCAAGCCTGATCGGCTGCGCCATAACCAACGCCGCGGAGCGACGAGATGATGCCGCGCGACAGGCCATCATAGGGAGCCAGCACGCCATCGACGCGCGAACCGTCCGAGTAGTTAGCCGACAGGATGTTGTCCATGCGGGCCTGAGCCACAGCACCGTCCCAACGCAGCGTACCGACCGTGTCCATGCCCTGCTGGCCGGACTTGATCACCACGTCGCCCGAGTCGATCAGCGGCTGGATCACGCTCATCGCGCCGTCATAGAAGAAGAACGCGTTGTTATCGTCCGGCGAGCCGCCAAACAGCTCAACGTTCCATGGCTTGGTCTCGGGGAAGCGTTCCTTGAGGCCCTTCACCAGCGAATTGGCCTGCAGCACACCGACCTGGAAGTTGTCGAAGGTGGTGTAGAGGTCAACATTGGCGGTTTCGCGGATCAGGCGGTCATAAGCGACAACCTTGATGCCGGCGTCAGCGGCCTGCTGCAGCACGGCCGACAGCGTGGTGCCGTCGATCGAACCGATGACCAGAGCCTTGACGCCCTTGGTGACCATGTTTTCGATCTGGGCGAGCTGGTTCGGGATATCGTCTTCCGCGAACTGCAGATCGACCGAATAGCCCATGCCTTCCAGCGCCGACTTCAGCTCATTGCCGTCCGAGATCCAGCGCAGCGAGGACTGCGTCGGCATGGCAATGCCGATGGCGCCCTTGTCCTGAGCATAGGCTGCAGTGGAAGCGGTCAGCGCCATGGCGCCAACGGCCAGCACAGTGGCAAGCGTCTTGATAATCTTCACGTCTCGACTCCCTTTTGTATTTTCGAGGTCAGAAGTTTTTGGATGGTCGTCAGGGGAGATACCTTGGCGCAGAGCATGCGCCGCGTCGGACTATAGATCGCGCGCGATCCTCAACCCCATGCGGACAATTAAAATACCGTACGAGCACCCCAAGGTGAGCGGCCAGTCTGTCGTGCATGAAGTCCTCCTGCATGGCGGCTGTTGCCGCCCAGGACCCTCCCAAGCCCACGGGCCGGAACCTAGGATAATCAGATACCCTTGTAAAGTCGCTTCCCACACGGGTTGAATTTTTTCGATTGTCGAATATTAACGATATTGCATGTTTCACGGCAGTTGCAGACAAAGCCCTCTCCCGCTAAATTGACTCTGTCGAACAAGACACCAGCCCCAAACGGATCGCCAAGCGATAGGGGTATGGCGAAGGTATCAGATACCTTGGAGGAATCGTGACGACTTCGGATGGGGCAATTCCCCCCGGCCAGCCTACCGCCGCCAACAGTGTGGCCGACGCTTTGGCGCGCGTTATTCTCGGCGAGATGGCGCCCGGCACCAGCCTGCCCAGCGAGGCCGACCTGGCCAGCCAATATGATGTCAGCCGGCTGACCATCCGCGAGGCGGTGAAGTTGCTGGAGGGGCGCGGCCTGCTCGCCATTGCCCGTGGCCGCAAGGCCGTGGTGCGCGAACCCGACGGCGCCGCCTTCGCTGACTTTCTAACCTCGGTGATCCGCTATGATTCCAAGGGGCTGTTCGACCTGATCGAAGTGCGCCAGTCGCTGGAGGTGCAGTCAGCGACGCTGGCGGCCAAGCGCGCCACCCGCGCCGGCATCGCCGCTATCGAAACCGGCCTGCAAGGCATGCGCGACACGGTCGGCGTGCAGGGCGAGCCGATGACGCATGACATGGAAATGGCGTTTCACACCCACGACGTCGGCTTCCACGAGGCGGTGGCGCTGGCCAGCGGCAACCGCGTGCTGGGCTTTTTGTTCGAAGCCATGGCGCAACCGCTGCGCGAAGGCTTTTTCATCAGTCGCCGCGGCCGCGAGCAGCGAGGCCACACCCTGCATGACACCATCGAGGCGCATCAGCGCATTCTCGACTGCATCAAGCAAGGCAATGGCCGGGCCGCCGGCGAGGCCATGCGCTTCCATCTCAAGGACACCGAACGCGACATCCGCGCCGCCCTGACCCAGCTCTCCCGTCGCCCCGGCGCACGCAGCTGACACATAAACGTCTTGCAGCCCGGCGCCGCATGGCCGAATAATCCGCCCGAATTTGGCGGGACGGCTTAATGGCGCAGCGCATGGACACGTCGAGCAATCGCCTGGATGACGCGGCACGCGCCGGCTGGCTGTACTATGTCGCCGGCAATACCCAGGAAGAAATTGCCAGCAAGCTGGGGATTTCGCGCCAGTCGGCGCAGCGCCTGGTGTCGCTCTCGGTCAGCGAGGGGCTGATCAAGGTGCGGCTCGATCACCCGATCGGTCGCTGCATGGATCTGGCCGCCCGGCTCAAAAGCCGTTTCGCGCTGGAGCTGGTGGAAGTGGTGCCGTCCGATCCGAGCAGCGAATCCACCACGATCGGCGTTGCCGAAGCCACCGCCGCCGAGATCGAGCGCTGGCTCAAGCGCGCTGACCCCATCGTCATGGCCATCGGCACCGGCCGCACGCTCAAAGCCGCTGTCGAGCAATTGATGCCGATGGATTGCCCGCACCACAAAGTGGTCTCGCTCACCGGCAATATCGCCCCCGATGGCTCGGCCGCCTATTACAACGTCATCTTCAACGTCGCCGATACGGTGAAGGCCCGCAGCTTTCCCATGCCGCTGCCGGTGATCGCCTCCTCGGCCCGCGAACGCGAGCTGCTGCATGCCCAGCCGATGATTCGCGAAACCCTGGCGCTGGCCGCCAAGGCCGATGTGACCTTTGTCGGCATCGGCGATATCGGCCCCGAGGCGCCGCTCTATGTCGATGGCTTCATCACCGACGCCGAACTCAAGGCCCTGCAAAAGGCTGGTGCCATTGGCGAAATCTGCGGCTGGAGCTTTGACGCCGAGGGCAAGCTGATCGAGGGACTGACCAATGAGCGCGTCGCCTCGGCCCCGATGCCGTCGCGTGAACACTCGCTGGTCGTGGCAATCGCCATGGGCAAGCGAAAATTGCCCGGCATCAAGGCCACGCTTAATCGCCGTCTGGTCAATGGTTTGATCACTGACGAACGCACCGCCCAAGGCCTACTCGACCTCTCTTAATCCACTGAAATCGCTAGAATATCGCGCTTTTCCGGGCCTGTGCTGCTGCACATGCGCCAGTCACCCGGCGCATAGCCCGCTTGACTCTGCCGCATATGTTGTGAGTATTTGCCCATTGCCGGAACAATTGCTCGTTTCGGTTTCTGGGAGGAAAATAATGAAACTGACACCCATTCTCGTGGGCGCGTTCACCCTTGCGCTGGCGGCCTCCGCCTCGGCGCAGACGCTCACCATCGCCACCGTCAACAATGACGACATGATCCGCATGCAGGCCCTGTCGCCCGCTTTCACCGAGGCGACCGGCATCGAACTCAACTGGGTCGTGCTTGAGGAAAACACCCTGCGCCAGAACGTCACCACCGACATCGCCACCAATGGCGGGCAATATGACGTGATGACCATCGGCACCTACGAAGCCCCGATCTGGGCCAAGCAGAACTGGCTGGTGCCGCTCGACGGCCTGAGCGCCGACGCCGATTATGACGTCGACGATCTGCTGCCCGCCATCCGCGATGGCCTCAGCGTCGACGGCAAGCTCTATGCCGCGCCCTTCTATGGCGAAAGCTCGATGGTGATGTATCGCAAGGACCTGATGGAAAAGGCCGGGCTGACCATGCCCGACGCCCCGACCTGGGAATTCATCGGCGAGGCCGCCCGCGCCATGACCGACCGCGCCAATGACATCAACGGCATCTGCCTGCGCGGCAAGGCCGGCTGGGGCGAGAACATGGCCTTCCTCACCGCCATGTCCAACTCCTTCGGCGCGCGCTGGTTCGACGAGAGCTGGGTGCCCCAGTTCAACACGCCCGAGTGGAAGAACACACTCGACACCTATCTGTCGCTGATGGCCGATGCCGGCCCGGCTGGCGCGTCGTCCAACGGCTTCAACGAAAACCTGACTTTGTTCCAGCAGGGCAAATGCGGCATGTGGATCGACGCCACCGTCGCCGCCGGCGCCCTGGTCGGCCCTGACTCTACCGTCGCCGACCAGGTCGGCTTCGCTCTGGCCCCGGATAACGGCCTGGGCAAGCGCGGCAACTGGCTCTGGGCCTGGTCGCTGGCCATCCCGGCCAGTTCGCAGAATGCCGCGGCCGCCGAACAGTTCATCAAATGGGCCACTGACAAAGAGTATCTGGCCACTGTCGCCGCCAAGGATGGCTGGGCCAGCGTGCCCCCGGGCACCCGCACCTCGCTCTATGAGAACCCCGAATATCAGGCCGCCGCACCCTTCGCCAAGATGACGCTGGACTCGATCAATTCGGCCAATCCGAGCGAGCCCACGGTTCAGCCGGTGCCTTATGTCGGCGTGCAATTCGTCGCCATTCCCGAGTTCGCCGGTATCGCCACCAATGTCGGCCAGCTGTTCTCGGCGGCGCTGGCCGGCCAGATGTCGGCTGACGACGCGCTGGCTCAGGCGCAGGATGCCGCCACCCGCGACATGACCCGCGCGGGCTACATCAAGTAGTCTTCTCCCTGAAGACGACGACCCGCCCGGTCAAAGGTCCCCTCTGGAGACCGGGCCGTTTTTAGACGAAGCACGCGGACTGGGCCCTGATCGCCTCTCCCCTGAGGGGAGAGGTCGGCGCGCAGCGCCGGGCGAGGGGTTCAGAGCTGGATGCGACCGCCGTGGGTCAGCACAAGCTCTGAACCCCTCACCCTAGCCCTCTCCCCTCAGGGGCGAGGGGACGACAGACCCACGCTCGGTTTCAATGACGGATCATCTTCATGGCCACCGCACAGACCCGTACCCTCTCCCGCATCATGATGGCGCCGGCCGTTATCGTGCTGCTGATCTGGATGATCGTGCCGCTGGTGATGACCCTGTGGTTCAGCTTCCAGAATTACAGCCTGATCAACCCGATGATGACCGGCTTTGCCGGCTGGGCGAATTATCTCTACGTCATCGGCGATCCCAGCTTCACCCAGACCCTGGTCAATACGCTGATCCTGGTCGGCGGCGTGCTGGCGATCACCGTTATCGGCGGTATCTTTCTCGCCATGCTGCTCGACCAGCCGATCTGGGGTCAGGGCATCCTGCGCATCATCGTCATCTCGCCCTTCTTCGTCATGCCGCCGGTGGCAGCGCTGATCTGGAAAAACGGCTTCATGCATCCCGGCTACGGCATGCTGGGGCATGTGTGGAAATTCTTCGGCCTGCAGCCGGTCGACTGGTTCAACCAGTATCCGCTGTTCTCGGTCATCGTCATCGTCGCCTGGCAATGGCTGCCCTTTGCGACGCTGATACTGCTGACCGCCTTGCAGTCGCTCTCCGAGGAGCAGCGCGAGGCCGCCGAGATGGATGGCGCCAACGCCATCAACCGCTTCTACTATATTATCCTGCCGCATATGGCCCGCTCGATCACCATTGTGATCCTGATCCAGACCATTTTCTTGCTCGGTATTTTCGCAGAAATCCGCGTCACCACCGGCGGCGGTCCCGGCTATGCCTCGACCAATCTGACCTTCCTGGTGTTCCGCACCGGCATCCTCAGTAACGACATCGGCGCCGGCTCGGCCGGTGGTGTCGTCGCCGTCATCATCGCCAACATCGTCGCCATCTTCCTGATGCGCGCGGTGGGCAAGAACCTCGACGCGTAGGAGCGAAAGATGGCCCGTAACGTCCCCGTTCAGACCCGCATCGGCTTTACCCTGCTCGCCTGGGGCATCGCCCTGCTGCTGTTCTCGCCAATCCTGTGGGTGGTGCTGACCGCCTTCAAGACCGAGGCCGAGGCCATCGCCAGCACGCCGACCTTCCTGCCGGAAAATTTCACGCTGGAAAATTTCGCCGCGGTGCAGGATCGCTCGGACTATATCAAGCACGCCACCAATTCGATCCTGGTGTCGGTCGGCTCGACCCTGTTGGGGCTGATCATCGGCATTCCCGCCGCCTGGGCCATGGCCTTTGCGCCGACCAAGCGCACCAAGGACGTGCTGATGTGGATGCTGTCCACCAAGATGATGCCGGCGGTGGGCGTGCTGATCCCGATCTATCTGATCTTCCGCGATCTGCGCCTGCTCGACACCGTGCATGGCCTGACCATCATCATGACGCTGATCAACCTGCCGATCATCATCTGGATGCTCTACACTTATTTCAAGGAAATCCCGGTCGATATCCTGGAAGCCGCACGCATGGATGGGGCCGAATTGTGGAATGAAATCGTCCACGTCCTCGTCCCCATGGCCGTCCCCGGCATCGCCTCGACGCTGCTGCTCAACGTCATCCTGGCCTGGAACGAAGCCTTCTGGACCATCACCCTGACCTCGGGCCGCGCCGGCACGCTGACCGCGTTTATCTCGTCATTCTCGTCTCCACAGGGCCTGTTCCTCGCCAAGCTGTCGGCGGCCTCGCTGCTCGCCATCGCGCCGATCCTGCTCATGGGCTGGTTCAGCCAGAAACAACTCGTCCGCGGCCTCACCTTCGGCGCTGTGAAATAAGGACTGCAACCAATGGGTTCGATCTCCCTCAAAAACGTCAACAAGTCCTTCGGCGAAATCCAGGTGATCCCGGACATCTCGCTCGAGATCAAGGATGGCGAATTCGTAGTGTTCGTCGGGCCGTCCGGCTGCGGCAAGTCCACTTTGCTGCGGCTGATCGCCGGGCTGGAAGACACCACCAGCGGCACCATATTGCTCGATGGCGAGGACATGACCAAGGCACCGCCGGCCCGCAGGGGCCTGGCCATGGTGTTCCAGTCCTATGCGCTTTATCCGCATATGAGCGTGCGCGACAACATCGCTTTCCCGCTCAAAATGGCGAAAGTGCCCAAGGAGATCATCGCGCAAAAGGTCGACTATGCCGCCCGCACGCTCAATCTCTCCTCCTATCTCGACCGCCGTCCGCGCGCCCTGTCCGGCGGCCAGCGCCAGCGCGTTGCCATTGGCCGCGCCATCGTGCGCGAACCCAAGGCGTTTCTGTTCGACGAGCCGCTGAGCAATCTCGACGCTGCTTTACGCGTCAATATGCGGCTCGAAATTACCGAGCTGCACCAGCAGCTCAAGACCACCATGGTCTATGTGACTCATGATCAGGTGGAAGCCATGACCATGGCTGACCGCATCGTGGTGCTCAATGCCGGTAAGGTGGAGCAGTTCGGCTCCCCGCTCGATCTCTATAAAAAGCCCGCCAACCGCTTCGTCGCCGGCTTCATCGGCAGCCCGCGCATGAATTTTGTCGATGGCCCCGAAGCGGCCCGGCACAATGCCCATTCCATCGGCGTGCGCCCCGAGCATTTCAAGCTCGCCACTACCGCCACGCGCGGCGCCTGGAAGGGCAAGGTCGGCGTCGCCGAACAGCTCGGCAGCGACACTTTCCTCCACGTCCACGTCGAGGGCCTCGGCCTGATGACCATCCGCACCGATGGCGACCAGACCTTCAACCATGGCGACGACGTCTATCTGACGCCCGACCCCTCCCGCATCTACCGCTTCGACGCCGACGGACTGGGACTCTAATCCGGGCCGCCGGACCAAGGACTAAACATCATGACCACCAAGCTTTCGGCTCAGGCCCTCCCCTCCCTGAGCACGGCCAGCATCCCTGCCTATCAGCGGAGCGACCTCACGGCGGGGATCGTGCATTTCGGCGTGGGTAATTTCCACCGCGCCCATCAGGCCGTCTATCTCGATGATCTGTTCGCCACCGGCGCCGACCATGACTGGGCACTGATTGGCGCCGGGGTGCGCGACGCCGACGAAGCGATGCGGCAGAAGCTCAAGGCGCAGGATTGGCTGACCACCGTGGTCGAACAGGAAGCCGATACCAGCAGCGCCCGCGTCACCGGCGCGATGATCGATTATCTGCAGCCCGGCGCGACCGAGGCCATCATCGCCACGCTGGCCGATCCCGCCATTCGCATCGTCTCGCTGACCATCACCGAGGGCGGCTATTATATCGACCCGGCCAGCCAGAAATTTGATCCGACCCATACCGATATCGCCTATGACGCGGCCCATGCTGACGCGCCGCGCACGGCGTTTGGGCTGATCCTCGCCGGCCTCATCCGCCGCCGCGACGCTGGCATCCAGCCCTTCACGGTGATGAGCTGTGACAATATTCCGGGCAATGGCCACGTCACCGAAAACGCCGTGGTCGGGCTGGCGCAATTGATCGATCCGATGCTGGCGCAGTGGGTCAAGGCCAATGTCGCCTTCCCCAATGGCATGGTGGATCGCATTACCCCGGCCACCTCGGACCGGGAGAAGACCCTGCTCGCCGAGCAGTTCGGCATTGACGACAACTGGCCGGTGTTCTGCGAGAGCTTCAAGCAATGGGTGCTGGAGGACAATTTCCCTGCCGGCCGTCCGGCGCTGGAAAGGGTCGGCGTGCAGTTCGTCGCCGATGTCGCGCCCTATGAACACATGAAAATCCGTATCCTTAATGGCGGCCACGCCACCATCGCCTATCCGGCCGGGCTGCTGGATATCCATTTCGTGCATGAGGCGATGCAGCATCCGCTGGTGGCGGCGTTCCTCGCCAAGGTGGAGCGCGACGAAATCATCCCGGTGGTGCCGCCGGTGCCCGATACCGATCTCAACGAGTATTTTGCGCTGTGTCAGCGGCGTTTTGCCAATCCGAAAATTGGCGACACCATTCGCCGGCTGGCGCTGGATGGCTCCAATCGGCAGCCCAAATTCATTATTCCCTCGGCTTTGGACCGGGTGACGGCCGGCGAGTCGGTGACCGGGCTGGCTTTGGTGTCGGCGCTGTGGTGCCGCTATTGCTATGGCACGACGGATAGCGGTGCGGTGATCGAGGCCAATGATCCGAGCTGGGCGCGGCTGACCACGCAGGCGAAATTGACGAAAGACGATCCCAAGGCGTGGCTGGCGATGGGGGATATTTATGGGGCGCTGGCTGGGGAGCCGGCGTTTGTCGCGGCGTTCAGCCATGCGCTGGAGACGTTGTGGGCCATTGGCACCAAGGCGACGCTGGAGCGGTATTTGGCTGACGGGCTTTAATGCCCTGATGTCTCAGTCGACACCCTCCCCCTTGCGGGGAGGGATCAAGGGTGGGGGGGCGGCTAGCCCGGATATCGGGGCTCCCGTCACCCCCTCCTAGCCTCCCCCTTCAAGGGGGAGGTACAGTCCGGTGGACGTCAAACACCCGCGATGTCACCGCGTTTTTGAGGGCCGCACGGGCTAAGCCCCAGCCATCGTCCTTTATCTGCCCCCGTAGCCAATTCACTCCCCGTCAGCTACCGTCGCCCCAAATCTATTAAAGGGCGCCATAGCGTGACGCAAAGCCTCCTGGTGGCAGTGGATGTGGGGACAGGGAGCGCCCGGGCCGGCGTGCTCACTGCGCATGGCGGCTTGCTCGCCCGCGCCGAGCATCCCATCGACATGAACCGCACCGACGCCAATCATGCCGAGCATGACAGCGAGCAAATCTGGCTCGCGGTCTGCACCGCTGTGCGCGAGGCGATGCGCGAAGCCGGAGCCAATCCGGCCCAGGTGGTCGGCCTCAGTTTTGATGCCACCTGCTCGCTGGTGGTGCGCGACGTAGCAGGTCAACCGGTCACCGTCTCTACCAAGGGCGAGGACAATTGGGACACCATTGTCTGGCTCGATCACCGCGCTTTGGCCGAGGCCGAGGAATGCACCGCCACCGGCCATCTGGTGCTCGACTATGCCGGCGGCGTCATGTCGCCGGAGATGGAAGCGCCCAAGCTGATGTGGCTCAAGCGGCGCATGCCCAAAAGCTGGGCCCGCGCCGGGATGATGTTCGATCTGGCCGATTTCCTGTCGTGGAAAGCCACCGGCTCGCTGGCCCGCTCGCAATCCACCCTCACCTGCAAATGGACTTTTCTGGCCCATACCGAAGGCGGCTGGCAGCCCGATTTCCTGGCCCAGATCGGCCTGTCTGATCTGCTCGACAAAGCCGCTTTGCCCGCCAATGCCAGCCCGGTGGGCAGCGATCTCGGTCCGCTGACCGCGCTGGCCGCGAGTGAACTGGGGCTCAGCACGTCCTGCCGGGTCGGCGCCGGCTTGATCGATGCCCATGCCGGCGCGCTCGGCGTGCTCGGCGCCTTTGCCCATGATGTCGGCACCATTGACCACCATCTGGCGCTGATCGCCGGCACCTCGAGCTGCGTCATGGCGCTGTCGGCCGAGGCCCGCCCCACCACAGGGGTCTGGGGCCCGTATTTCGGTGCGGTATTGCCCGGCGTCTGGCTCAATGAGGGCGGCCAATCGGCCACCGGCGCGCTGCTCGATCATTTGATCCGCTGGCATGGCGCGGGCGGCGAGCCTAGCCCGGAGATGCACCGCGCCATTGCACGCCGCATCATGGAACTGCGGCTGCGCGAGGGGCTGTCGCTGGCCGAGCGGCTGCATGTGCTGCCCGATTTCCACGGCAATCGCTCCCCGCTGGGCGATCCGTTTGCGCTCGGCGTCATCTCCGGGCTGACGCTCGACAGCGATTTCGACTCGCTGTGCCGGCTGTATTGGCGCAGCTGCGTCTCCATCGCGCTGGGGGTGCGGCATATCCTCGAAACCCTCAACACCCGCGGCTATGCCATCGACACGCTGCACATCACCGGCGGCCACACCAAGAATGCCGTGCTGATGGAGCTTTATGCCGACGCCACCGGCTGCGCCGTGGTCGAATCCTCGGCCAAGGACGCCACCCTGCTCGGCACCGCCATGGTCGCCGCCACCGCCGCCGGGCTCTATCCCAGCCTCGACGCGGCCTGTGTCGCCATGCAGCAAGGTGGTCGCGAGCGCGCGCCCGACGCCACCGCCCGCGCTCATTTCGACAAGGACTACAAGATTTTCCTCGAAATGCTGCGCCAGCGCCAGGTGATCGACGCCATGGTGTGAGGGCGCCTCCCCTCACCCCGCCTGCCCGAATCCAGCGCCACTACGGAACCAAAGCCGATCCCATCCCGTTCTTTGGGCACGCGCAACATTGCGCATTGGATCGAGGCGGAGGCCGTCATGACCAGCATGGAAATCAGAGCGCTTGAAGACGCAGGGCGCGCGACGCCGGTATGGACCGAAGGCTATGATGGGCAGACCCATTATGGCGCCGTGTTCAAGGCGCTGATCCCTGCCCTGTTCATCCTGGCTACCGCGACGATCCTGATGCTGGCGATCCTCTAGCGATAGCCGGCCAAGCGTCACAAAAACAACAGGAGAGCTACCATGGGTCTCGGTACAATTCTCATCATCGTCCTCATTCTACTGCTGATCGGCGCATTGCCCAGTTGGGGCTATTCGCGCGGTTTCGGCTACTTCCCCTCCGGCATCCTGGGTGTCGTGTTGGTCGTCATCCTCATCCTGGTGTTGATGGGCCGCATCTAGCCACCAGAGCAATTTCCGCCTGACTCTCATCCCGGCCAATAGGCAATTTTCGCCCCTGGCCCGTCAAAACAGGAACGTCAAATATGGCTACCACGTCCGATCTCGCCCCGACCCGCAAGCCCCGCAACAGCCGCGCTTCGAGCAAGGCTCGCGAGGCCCAGCTGGAAGACCAGGTCGCCCAGCTGCAGAGCGATCTGAAATCCATCGGCGCTACGCTGGCCCGGCTCAGCAATGAGAAGGTCAGCGAAGTCCGCGACGCCGCCAAGGGCGAGGCGCGCAATCTGCAGCGCCAGGGCCAGCAGGTCGTCGAAGAGGTGCAGGACCAGGCCAGCGCCATGGAAAAGCAGCTCAAGGACACCATCCGCGAAAAGCCGCTGACCGCCGTGGCCAGTGCCGTCGGCATCGGCTTCCTGCTCGCCGTGCTGATGCGGCACTAGTCGCCATGAACCTGCTCATACCGCTTGCCGGGCTGCTTGGCATTGAGGTCGAATCCATCACCGAGCGGGTTCGGAACGCCGTCATCGTCAATGCGGTGATGATCGTTCTGGGCGTGGCGGGAATTGGCTTCCTGCTGGCCGCAGGGGTGATGGCGCTGGCCGACATCGTGGGCGGCATCTACGCCGCGCTGATCTTTGCGGCCGCCTTCCTGGTGATCACCCTGGCGGTTTATCTCGGCACCCGTGTCGGCGAAAGCCGGCGCCGCCGCGAAGTGGCCACCAAGCGGCGCTCCAGCGAAACCGGCGCCTTCGTCACCACGGCGGCACTGACCGCGCTGCCGGTACTGCTAAAATCGCCCATGCTGCGGACCCTCGGCCTGCCCGCCGCCGCCATTGCCGCCTATCTGCTGCTGCGCGGCGAGCACGACCAGACCGACGACTGAGAGCGGGCCGCCATCGGGGCGGCCCGGCTAATCCTGCTCTTCCGGCAACGGCATCCAGATTTTGGCGGCAACCCCGCCCGGATGGAACTGCAGCGAGACTTCGCTGTCGAGCACCTTGGCGAGGCTCCGCTCGATCAACCGGGCGCCCAGCCCATATTCGTCCGGCTTATCCACCTCCGGGCCGCCGGTTTCGCGCCAATTGAGCGACAGTCCGCGCACCGGCGTCTGCCTGACCTCCCAATCAATATTGACCACGCCCCGATCATCCGACCAGGCGCCATGGCGATGCGCGTTGGTGGTCAGCTCATGCAGGATCAGCCCCAGCCCCAGCGCATGATCGGCCGGCAAGGTGACATCTTCGCCGCGCACCGTGGCCCGGTCGGGATGGCTGCGAAAGCCGGGTCCAAATTGGGAGGCGATCACTTCGTAAAGCTGCACCCCGGACCAGTCCCGATCCGCCAGCAGCACATGCGCATCCGAAATGGTGCGCAGCCGCCCGGAAAAGGCGTCGATGAAATCCTTGGGATTGGGGTTTTGCCGTATGGTCTGGCGCGCCACCGACTGGATCATCGCCAGCGTGTTCTTGACCCGGTGGTTCAGCTCCCGCAGCAGCACCCGGGTGTGTTCGGCGCTCTGCTTGCTGTCGGAAATATCGATGCTGACGCCCATCATCACCAGCGGCTTGCCCTCGGCATCGCGCTGATAGACCCGACCGCGCAGGGTGACCCAACGCCCCGACGCGGCGATCCGCGCCTCGGCGCCATAGTCCTCGCCCTTGCGGAAACTGGCCGTCAGACCCTCCTGCACAGCAGCCCGATCACTGACGTGGATCGCCGCCAGCACATCCTCGACCTGGGTGGCGTCGATCTCGGGCAGGCCAAACATGCGGCGGAACATGTCGTTGCAGGCGACCTCGCCGGTGCGCACATCCCACACCCAGCTGCCGACCTTGCCGGCTTCCAGCGTCAGCGCATGGCGCCATTCTTCCTTGACCAGGGCAGCGGCCATGCGGGCGCGCACCCGCGCTTCGTCCTTGAGCGCAAACAGGCTGGAGGCCAGCCCGGCCAGTCCCACCAGTTGCTCGACCAGCCCGGGATCGGGCGCGGCCTGCGGCGTCGTGCCGATGACGCAGAGCGAGCCCACCTTGTGCCCGCCGACCATCACCGGCGCGCCGGCGTAAAAGCGGATATGGGGCCAGCCGGTCACCAGCGGATTGTCCTGAAAGCGCGGGTCGGCCGCCGCATCGGGCACCACCAGCGCCTCCGCGTCGCCGGGCAGCGCAATGGCATGGGCGCAGAACGAGGTCTCGGTGAGCGCCTCGGTTATGTTGTCCACGCCAAAGCACCCGCTGAACCATTGCCGCTCCTTGTCGAGCAGCGTCACCAGGCCAATCTCAGTCTTGAAAAGATACGCTGCTGTCCGGCTTAACCGCTCGAAATCGGCGTCAGGACGCTCGTCCAGCATATCCAGCGCCGCCAACGCGTTGAGTCGCGTTGGATCAAGCACAACCTTCCGCACGTCGTCCGGAAGGTAGCCCCCCTTGTTTGTCACTTCCAGTCCTGACGCTGCTACAATTGACTAAAAACCTGCCGACCAATTTTTCCTAACGCGAATTTTTGGCTTTGGTTCCAGAAAAATTTCAAGAAATTTGATCGGTGGCGGCGGGCCTGGGCAAAATCACTTTGAGCCCGCCCGGATGCAGCTTGAGCGTCACCGAGCGGTCGAGCTTGATCAGCTCGCCATCGATCACCGCATGCGAGCTGCGCTTGCGCTTGGGGAAATGCAGCGTCACCTCCTCAACCTCGATCTCGGAAACCATCGGACTGTCGCGCCAGCTGCCCACGAACAGATCCACCGCCAGTTTGAGCAGAGCCGCGGTGGACATCGGCGCGGCCACATAGACCCCGAGCACCCCCGCATCGAGCCCATCGGCGTGAATATGGCCATCGCCCAGCGGGTTATTCGAGACGGCGATGCCGCTGACGCGCTGTTTTTCGATCCCCTCATGCGTGCGGATTTCAGCCTCGAACTGCGGCGGATTGATCGCGGCGGCGGCAATCGCCCGCAGGCTGGCCAGCATTTTGCCGATGCGGCTGCGGTAGCTCATATTGTCGCGAATCCGCACTAGCCGGGCATGAATGCCGACGCCGAACTGATGCACGAAGGCCCGGTCATTGGCGGTGGCGATATCGACCGCGCCGATCTCGCCACCCGCCAGCGCTTCGAGGGCCTCGGTCAGCACCAGCGGCACTTTGAGCGCCCGCGCGAACAGGTTCATCGTGCCCACCGGCAGCACCGCCAGCGGCATGCCGGTTTCATAGGCGATCCCGGCCGCTGTCGAGATCGTGCCATCGCCACCCCCGGCCAGCACCGCATCCACGCCCTTGGTATTTGCCGCCTGGCGCAGCGTCTTTTCTACTGCACTGCCCGCCACCACACGGCAGTCGAGCTGATGCCCATACCGCGCAAAAATCGCGACGGCGGTGGCGCAGAAGGCATCGAGATCCATCGTGCGCAAGGTCCCGCCATCGCGGTTGAGAACGGCAATGATGTGCAAGTCGGCTCTCCGGTTCGCGTCAGGTCGCGCTGGTCGCCGCAATGTTGTCGATGCCGGGCAGCGGCACGCTCACACATAGTCCGCCTTCGGCCCGTCGCTGATATTGCGGCTGACCGCCGAACTGCGTCGCCAATTGCTTGACGATGACTGAACCCAATCCACCCTCACCGGGTTCCTGATCATCGGCAATTCCGGCGCCGTCATCGACCACGCTCAGCGTCGGCACCCCGGCCTCGTCACGCTTCAGCGTCACCGTGATGGTGCCGTTTCGCCCATTGGGAAAGCCGTGCTTGATGGCGTTGGTCACCAATTCGCCGAGCAATATCCCAACGGTGGTGGCGTCCCGCGCGCCGATGACGATCGGGTCGATATGCCCGACCAGCGTGATGGCCTTGGCATCGCTGGCGGTCGCCGCGATATCTTCGAGCACCGCATCGAGAAAGTCATTGGCGCTGGCGGTTTCCAGATCGTCGCCCAGCCGCAGGCGGCGATGCGCCGAGGCGATGGCATGCACGCGCGAGCGCGCCGCCTCCAGCGCCGCCTTCACCTCACTAGAGGTGCTGCGCATCAATTGCAGGCCCAGCAGCGAGGACACCGTCGCCAGCGAATTGCCGATCCGGTGATTGGTATCCTGCAACAGCGCTTCGACCCGCTGCCGCTCGCGCTCGGCATGGGCGCGCGCCTCTTCCAGCGCCTCGGTGCGGTCCAGCACATGGGCCTCCAGCACTTCATTTTCGCTGAGCAGCAAATCCTGGCTGCGGGCCAGTGCGCTCACCTGCCGCTGCGTGCGCATGAACAGCACATAGGCCAGCAGCACCGCACCGGCCAGAGCGGCAATAATGGCGCCAACCAGCCAGCGCCGCGATTGGTCGATCTGCTGGTTACGCTCCAGCAGGGTCTGGTTTTCCTCGGCGATGAATTGTTCAAGCGTGTTGCGCACGCTGTCCAGCAGCGGCTCGCCCATGCCGGTCTCGATCAGATTGCGCGCCTCGCCGGTGCGCTGGGCTTCGACCAGTTTGATGGTCTCGGCCATTTCGGCCGTTTTGGCGACGATCTCGCTGGCGATGCTCTTCACCCGCCTTGCCTGGCGCGCATTGTCGCTGGTCATGGCGGTCAGCGACAGCAATTGCGCGTCGACGGATTCGGCCGCGCGCCGGAACGGGATGAGATAATTCTCGTCGCCGGTCAGCAGATAACCGCGCTGGCCGCTTTCGGCCTCGCTCAGGGCGATGGTGAGTTCACGCGCCTGATTGCGCACTTCATTGGTATGCAGCACATCGCCGATCTGGCGATTAATGCCCTGCACCAGCACCAGCGCCGCCACGGCCGCCAGCATGACCAGCGCCAGCGAAACCACCACGGCCAGACGCTGGGCGACACGACGTTTCAACGCCGCTCGCCGCTCTTGGCTGCTCAGTCCGCTCGCCGTATCCATCATGACTGCTATCCGCCCGACGCTAGCCGCCGCTTGCAGCTCCGACCCCAGCCTTTCCAGGTGACCCAGGCCGATGGCGGATTTGAGGCCACATCCCGCCTCATGGCAAGGGCGCTCGCGCCATTAGCATGACGCAGAACCTGTTAACGGCAGCGGCGAGCGCTCTGAGAGCACTCGCCGACACCGCGCTTAAAATGTGTGATTGGTCGTGGTCACCTGCGCAGATACCGCATCAGGACCATAATCGGCTTCGCCGCTGATCTTGAGGATATCCTGCAACCGCGTCCGGGCCCGGCTGACCCGGCTCTTCATCGTGCCGACGGCACAGGAGCAGATTTCGGCGGCCTCTTCATAGGAGAAACCGGAAGCGCCGATGAGGATCACCGCCTCGCGCTGGTCATCGGGGAGCTGCGACAGCGCCTTCTTGAAGTCCTGCAGATCCATCGAGCCATATTGCGAGGGATGCACCGACAGTCGCTCGGTAAACGCACCATCGCTGTCCTGCACTTCGCGGCCACGCTTGCGCATCTGGCTGTAGAACTCATTGCGCAGGATGGTGAACAGCCACGCCTTGATATTGGTGCCCATCTCGAAGCTGGTCTGCTTGGCCCAGGCCTTCATCACCGTGTCCTGCACCAGGTCATCGGCCTTGTCATGCTTGCCGGTCAGCGACACGGCAAACGCCCGCAGGCTCGGCAAAGTGGCAAGCATCTCGCGCTTGAACGTCGTCGGTTCAGCGGTCATGCCGTCACTCCCCGTCACGAGGGGCGGTCTTGCCATCACGAGGGGCAGCCTTGGCTTTCTGCGACTGCTCGGCATTGTCGAGCTTCTCCAGCAGGTCGAGCAATTGCTCGGGAACGCCCTCATCCTGCACAGCCCCGTAAAGTGCGCGCAGCCGTGCGCCGATATCCGTATTCGGACCCAGCCCATCATCTGCCCGCCCCGCCTGCGTCCGCATACGTTGCTGGGTCACCAGTTTGTCCTTAATCATGCAATGTTTAGACCGTCAGATATGTTGTTGAATTTTCCCACACTTGGCGAGCACAATGCGTCGTTGCAAAAAAAGTTCCTTATTGCCGGAACTTTCTTTGCGGAAGTCACGTTGTCCGATCTCGTGCCTCAAGCGTCACTGGGAGTTCACTTTATGACTTTGTCCACGCGGATTGCTCCGCATCTGCCGTATCTGCGGCGGTTTTCGCGCGCAGTTACTGGATCGCAGACCTCCGGCGATGCCTATGTCGCTGCGACGTTGGAAGCTCTCATCGCCGACATCTCGCTATTCCCCGAAGCGTCCAATGATCGGATCGCGCTCTACAAGCTGTTTTCGGCGCTGTTCTCGAACTCATCTGTGAAGGTGCCGCAGCCGACCTCCAGCTATGTCTGGGAGCAGCGCGCCGCCACCAATCTGGGCAGTCTGTCGGCCCGCCCGCGCCAGGCCTTCCTGCTGGTCGCCGTCGAAGGCTTCACCCACAGCCAGGCCGCCGAAATCCTCTCGGTTGCCGATAGCGACTTTGGCGCCCTGCTCGACGAAGCCTCGGTCGAGATTTCCCGCCAGGTGGCGACCGAAATCATGATCATCGAGGATGAGCCGCTGATCGCCATGGATATCGAGCAGTTGGTGGAGAGCCTCGGCCACAAGGTGGTGAGCGTTGCCCGCACCCACAAGGAAGCGGTCAATCTGTTCGCCCAGACCCATCCGCGCATGATCCTCGCCGATATCCAGCTCGCCGATGGCAGCTCGGGCATCGATGCGGTCAACGATATTCTCAACCATCACTCGGTGCCGGTGATCTTCATCACCGCCTTCCCCGAACGCCTGCTGACCGGCGAACGCCCCGAGCCGACCTTCCTCGTCACCAAGCCGTTCAACCCCGAAATGGTGAAGGCGCTGATCAGCCAGGCGCTGTTTTTCGATGAGGGATCGCGCGCCGCCGCGTGATCGGCTTGTGCTTGGAGAACACCATGCCCGATGCCAGCCTGGTCATTGGTTTGCTGGGAGGAGTCTGATCCAAGCGCTCTGGCTCCAGCCAAATTCTGCTCCGGCTTCGCCATCGGCGGAGCCGGCGTTGACTCTCGACCTGCCCCACTCCCCGAGTGTCTTGTGATGGCCGCTCCATCCTCAGCGCGACAGCTGCAAACCCGGTTGACCGCCTTGTCGGCCGGGCTGCGCCAGCGCGACGTGGGCATCCTGCATCTGGACGATGAGCGGCGTTTTGACCTGGTCGAGAACCCGCCGCCCAGCTGGCCGAAATATGATTTCATCGGCAAGCGCGCCGCCGAAGTGTTGCCGCCCGACATTGCCGCCGAACTGACCGCTGCCGCCGAGCGCAGCCGGGCCAGCGGTGCCGAGCAAAGCGTCAATTTCGACATGGGCACCGGCCTGCGCCGGCGCTATTTCGAGGCGCGCCTGCTGCCCGATGACAACGGCGTCACCATCATCGTCACTGACATGACCAATGAGCGCAGCCGTGACCTCGCCGTCGCCTCGCTGTTGCGCGAGGTCAGTCATCGCTCCAAGAACCTGCTGGCCATCGTGCAGTCGGTGGCGATGCAAACCGCCCATCACAGCGACGACATTCAGGATTTTCTCGACAAATTCCGGGCCGGCTGCACGCGCTGTCCAGCACCCAGGATCTGGTGACGGAAAGCGACTGGCGCGGAACCTATCTGCGCTCGCTGGTGTCCTCCCAGCTCAGCCGCGTCGGCTCGGCGGCACTGATCAATGTTAGGGTGACCGGGGCCGATCCCCTGCTCGGGCCCAACGCGTCACTGCATATCGGGTTGGCCATCCACGAGCTGGGCGCCAATGCGGTGATGCATGGCGCGCTGGCCGACGGCAAGGAAGGGCATATCTGGATCGACGCCCGCGTGGTCGAGCATGCCGACCGGCCGAGCGAACTGGTCATCGAATGGCAGGAAACCGGCATTGATACCGAGCGGATCCGGAACGAGCCCCGCTTCGGCACGCTGGTGCTGGAGCGTATCGTGCCGCTCTCGGTTGGTGGCAGCGCCGAATTTCATATCGCGCCTGACGGCGTCCACTACCGCCTCGTCGTGCCCGCCGATCAGTTCGAAAGCTGAGCCGGGAAGATCGTGTCGATCCGACCCGTCCAGTGATACACCGCCAACCCGATCCACTCTTTCATGGCGATAGTGGTGGTGTTCAGATTATGCACCGGATTGGCGACGTCAAAGCCGAAGCTCTCCTGCCCGGTGCCGCGATAGTCCGTCGGCCACGGCACGACCTCGACGCCAACGCGTCGGAACAGTCCCACCGAACGCGGCATATGGAAGGCCGAGGTCACCAGCAGGATGGTGCCGCCGCTATGGCCGAGCAAAGCTGCGGTGAGGTCGGCATTCTCGTCGGTATTGCGCGCCTGATCTTCCAGCACCAGCCGTTCCGGCGCCACACCCAGCGCCAGCAGCAACCGTTCGGCCGTCGCCGCTTCGGCCTCGCCGCCAGGCTCTAGCACACCGGCGCCGCCGGAAAATACCACCCGCGCCTGCGGGTAGCGCCGCGCCAGAATGGCCGCCTCGACCAGCCGGTCGCCGCCCTCATTGAGTTCGGCAATGCCGCGCACGGTGCTGACCCGCGCCAGGGTGGAGCCGCCCAGCACCACGATGGCATCGACCTGGGTCGGCGCCACCGCCGGCCGGACAAAGCGCGCCTCCAATGGTGCGATCAGCAGGAATCCCAAGGAGGTGAAGCCGCAGAGCACTATCAGCATCAGGCCAACCCCGCTCGCCGCCATCCCCCAGCGGCGGCGTCCGAAGCCTGCCAGCACGATCCCGGCCAGAACCAGCAGCGCAATGATGCTAAGCGGCTGAGCCGCAACCCAGAAAATCTTCGAAAGCAGGTAAAACATGGCCCCTCCGCCCGGCGCGACCGGGGCCGACAGCGGTGTGCCGCCAGCATTTCCGCTTGCTATCTCGTCCGCTTTTGCTTTTCTAGTGTCCGGTCAAGATTGCCAGCCTCAAAAAAGGCAATCGCCGGTTGGGAAGGCGCCTGTTTCGGCAGGCTTTTGGGTGAATATGGCGCAAGCTGCCGCCGCGGCCATCGCGGAAACATGGCCTGTCGTGTCGATCCGCGACCTGCACAAATCATTCGGCGCGCTCGAAGTGCTCAAGGGCATTTCCTTCTCGGCCCGCGAAGGCGAGGTGGTCTCGCTGATCGGCTCGTCCGGTTCCGGAAAATCCACCCTGCTACGCTGCATCAACATGCTCGAAGTGCCCGATAGCGGCAATGTCGCCATCGATGGCGAAGAGATCAAGCTGCGCGGCACCGGGCAGCATCGCCACATCGCCGACGAAAACCAGATCCGCCGCATCCGCTCCGAACTGGGCATGGTGTTCCAGAGCTTCAACCTGTGGGCCCATCTGACCATTCTCGAAAACGTCATGGAAGCGCCGCTGATCGTACAGCGCCGCGCTCGTGGCGAGGTCGAAGAGGAAGCGCTGGCCATGTTGGCCAAGGTCGGCATCCGCGAAAAGGCCGACGCCTATCCCAACCAGTTGTCCGGCGGCCAGCAGCAGCGCGCCGCCATTGCCCGCTCCCTCTGCATCAATCCACGCGTCATGCTGTTCGACGAGCCGACTTCGGCGCTCGATCCTGAGCTGGAAGTGGAAGTGCTGCGCGTCATCAAGGTGCTGGCCGATGAAGGCCGCACCATGATCCTGGTCACCCATGACATGGAATTCGCCCGCTCGGTCAGCGATCGGGTGATCTTCCTGCATCAGGGGCTCATCGAGGAGGAAGGCACGCCTGAAGAGGTGTTCGGCGCCACCAAATCGAGCCGCCTCAAGCAATTCCTCAACGCCGCCAACCACGCTTAGACGGCGTTGACGACAAAGCCCGGGCAACGGGCAAACCAAGAACAACAAGACGACCCAATGGAGAGAACACAGATGAAGAAGCTCATCATCGCGGCAGCGGCCATCCTGGCCCTTGGCTCCGCGGCCCAGGCGCAGGAAACCGTGCGCATCGCCACCGAGGGCGCCTATGCCCCGTGGAACTTCCTCAACGACGCCGGCGAGCCGGCCGGCTACGAAATCGACCTCGGCAACGCCATCTGCGCCCAAGCTGAGCTGACCTGCGAGTTCATCATCAACGATTGGGACTCGATCATCCCCAACCTGCTCGCCGGCAACTACGACGTGATCATGGCCGGCATGTCCATCA
Source organism: Devosia sp. A369 (assembly GCF_054489345.1). NCBI lineage: Bacteria > Pseudomonadati > Pseudomonadota > Alphaproteobacteria > Hyphomicrobiales > Devosiaceae > Devosia > Devosia sp. A369. Next base: position 88,842 of record NZ_JBTMWV010000007.1, read on the forward strand.
CCGATGAGCGCCGCGAATCCATCGACTTCACCCAGAACTATTTCCCGCCCGATCCGTCGCGTTTTGCTGCGGCAGCCGGCGCTTCGCTCGATTTCGCCGCCCTGTCGGGCGTGCGCATCGGCGTGCAGAGCGGCACCATCCAGGCCGCCTATGCCGAACAGAACCTGGCCGATGGCAACACCATCGTCTCGTTCAGCACCGCCGATCAGGCCATGGCTGACCTGGCCGCCGGCAATCTCGACACCATCCTGGCCGACGGCGCCTATCTCGAGCCCGTGGTTGCGGCCTCCGGCGGTGGCCTCGAAATGGTTGGCGAGGAAATCATGATTGGTGACGGCGTTGGCCCCGGCTTCCGCAAGGACGAGGCCGAGCTCAAGGGTAAGTTTGACGACGCGCTAACCGCCCTCAAGAAGGATGGCACCGTCGACAAGCTGATCGCCCAGTGGTTCGACGGCCACGGCCCCTATTTCGCTGAGTAAACCCAACAAGTGCGGTCTTCCCTCTCCCCTGGTGGGAGAGGGTGGATCGGCCGCAGGCCGAGACGGGTGAGGGGGTTGCCTCCACAAATGGTGACGCCTCTGACATCCCTGCCCCCTCATCCGGCGCTGCGCGCCACCTTCTCCCAGCAGGGGAGAAGGAAAACCGGTGCCTACCAACCATGAGCGACGACCTCGCCTTCTGGCTGAGCTACTTCACCAACGGCAAGCATCTCACCTGGTATGCGAGCTTCCAGTTCACCATTTTTGCTGCCGTGTTCGGCGGCACGCTGGCCGTTGTCTTCGGACTGATCGGCGCGACGCTCAAGAATTCCCGCTATTTGCCGCTGCGGCTGATCGGCTCGACCTATTCCTCGATCGTGCGCGGCGTGCCCGACGTGCTGTTCTTCCTGTTCTTCCCGCTGGCCTTCGAGCAGGCGGTGGAATGGTTCATGGCCAGCCAGGCCTGCACGCCCGACATGCTGGCGGCCCAATCCGCCGCCTGGCCGCCCTGCAAGGAAGCCAACTGGTTCCTGGGGACGCCGGAATATCTCATCCTGGCCTCGGTTTCGCTCGGGCTGGTCTATGGCGCCTTTGCCACCAATGTCATTCACGGCGCACTGCGCTCGGTGCCGCATGGGCAGCTTGAAGCCGCGCGCGCCTATGGCATGAGCGCCCGCCAATTGCTGTGGCGCGTGCATATCCGCCAGATGTGGGTCTATGCCCTGCCCGGCCTGTCCAATGTGTGGATGCTGATCGTCAAGGCAACCTCGCTGCTGTCGCTGCTGCAGATCGCCGATATCGTGCTGTGGGCTGACCGGCTCGGTGCGCCCAATTTCCTGCCGGCGGTGGGAATGGTGCATGAGGACTGGCGCTGGCGCTATTATCTGGTGCTGTTCGTCTTCTATATCCTCGTCACCCTGCTGTCGGAAAAAGGCTTCGAGGCGCTGATGCGCCGGGCCGGGCGCGGCATTCTGAGCGAGGCCCGCTCATGACCCGCTTCCTTGAAGAAATCGCCCTGTTCGCGCCGGCCGTGGTGTTCAACATCTATTTCGCCGCCGCCTCGATCCCGATCGGCTTCGTCTTCGCGGTCTTTTTGGCGCTGGGCAAAGCCTCGCCCAATCCGCTGATTTCCCGACTGAGCCGCGGCTATATCTACGCCTTCCGTGGCTCGCCGCTCTTCATCCAGTTCTTCATGGTCTATTCGCTGGCGCTGTCCTTCAATGTCAGCGTGTGGAAGCCGATGGGCATGTCCTGGTTCATCCTGCACCCGCTGTTTATCGGCCCGCTGGTGCTGGTGCTCAACACTGCCGCCTATACCGCTGAAATCTTCTATGGCGCGTTGCGCGCCGTGCCCCGCGGCGAGGTCGAAGCGGCGCGGGCCTATGGCATGAGCCGGGCCCAGCAGTTCCGGCAGGTGATCTGGCCCAATCTGATCCGCCTCGCCTGGCCGGCCTATACCAATGAGGTGGTGTTCCTGTTCCACGCCACCGCCATCGTCTATTTCGCCCTGCCGGTGATCGGCCAACAGAAGGACCTGATGATCACCGCCAAGGAAATGTTCGAGCGCGACTATAATGCCTTCCTGCATTTCTCTGTCGCGGCGCTGTATTTCCTCGCTGTATCGCTGGTGGTGTTCTTCCTGTTCGGGTTGATCTATCGCCGGCTGATGCGCCACATGCCGGCCGCGCCCGGCCTGCGCTTCGCGCCCAAATGGCTGCGCTAAAGGACCAAAATGAAGATCATTGCTGACCTGTGCATCGTCCCGATGGGGGTGGGCCCATCCGTTTCCAGCTATATCCGCCAGGTGCGCGAGATCATCGACGCCTCCGGGTTGAGCTATGACATGCATGCCAACGGCACCAATATCGAAGGTGAAATGGCCGAGGTCACGGCGGTGGTGGAAGCCTGCTGCGAGCACCTGCATGCCGAAGGTGTGGCGCGCGTCTTCTGCACCATGATTTTTTCGACCCGCAACGACAAGACGCAGACCATGGCCGACAAGCTGGCCAGCATCGCCTGAGGAACCGACATGAGTTTTGAGCTGCATCGCCATGTGCTGGCGGGCGATACCCCCGGCGCTGCCACCGAACTCTATTGGTACACAATCGGCCCGGCCGATGCGCCAACCCGCGTGCATCTGCAGGCGGCGCTGCACGCCGATGAGCAGCCCGGCACCATGGCGCTGCATCATCTGCTGCCGCGCCTGCGCGACGCCGATGCCGCCGGCCAGCTCAAGGCGCAGTTCACGGTGTTTCCCTCGGTCAATCCGCTGGGTTTCGCCAACCGCTCGCTGCGCCACCATATCGGGCGTTACGACGTGCAGACCGGCGTCAACTACAACCGGCGCTGGCCCGACCTCTATCCGCAGATTGCCGAAGCCATCGCCGGCCGGCTGAGCGATGATCCGGCGACCAATATCGCCAGCATCCGCGCGGCGGTGACCGAATGGATCGACAGCCAGCGCCCCGGCTCGGCCGCCCAGCAATTGCGCCTGCTGGTGCTGCGCTCGGCGGTGGCGTCCGATATCGTGCTCGACCTGCATTGCGACGACGATAGCCTGAAACACATCTTCACCTCGCCCGAGCTGATGCCCGGCCTGCAGGACCTCGCCGACTGGATGGGCGTTGCCGCCACCCTGACCGCCGAGGACAGCGGCGGTGGCTCCTTCGATGAGGTGCTGCCCTCGCTCTATCGCAAGGCGCGGCTGGCTCATCCCGACCGTCCCATTCCCAATGGCGCCGAAACGGCGACGCTGGAATATCGCGGTCAGGCCGATAGCTTTGACGCTCTGGGCAAAGCCGATGCCGCCGGCCTGTTCGGCTTCTTTGCCGGCCGGGGCCTCATCGCGGCCGATCCGGGGCCCAAGCCGGTTCCGGCGCCGGCGCCAACGCCGTTTGAGGCCACCGAGGTGCTGCGCGTCGATGCGCCGGGCCTATTGGCCTATCGGGTGGAGCTGGGTGAGCGCGTCAGCAAGGGCCAGCCGATTGCCGACCTCATCGCCATGGATGGCCCAGAGGCCTTCATGGCCCGCCGCCCGATCCTGTCCGGCACGGATGGCTTCGTGCTGTCGCGGGTGATGGCAAAATTCGTGATGCGGGGCGGCAATGTCGCCAAGATCGTCGGCGCCGACGTGCTGCCCACGCGGGCCGGTGGCTATCTGCTGGAGGACTGAGGCCCCTACCCCACCAGCCCGGCCAGCTTCGCCTCGGCTTCGGCCTTGAGCGCCGGCGCCCGGGGGATGACATGGGTCAGCAGATAATGCGGCAGGTCGATATGGTCCAGCGGCCGGGCGAAATAGAAACCCTGCAATTGGTGACAGGCGATCTCCGAGAGGAAGTCGGCCTGCGCCTTGGTCTCGACGCCCTCGGCGGTGATCTTGAGCTTGAGGGTTTTGCCCAGTGAGGCGATCGCCTTGAGGATATCGCGCGCCACCTCGTCATCGCTGGAGGCGTCGACGAAGGAGCGGTCGATCTTGATCTTGTCGAAGGGAAATTTCAGCAGATAGCTCAGGCTGGAATAGCCGGTGCCGAAATCATCCATGGCGATGGTGACGCCGAGCGCGCGAATTTCGCCGAGCTTTTCCACCACCTCGTCGGGATTCTCCATCAGCAGGCCTTCGGTGATTTCGATCTCGAGGCGATGCGCCGCCAGCCCTGAAATCGCCAGCGCTCGCTTGACCACCACCGAGATGTCCGAACGGCGGAAATGCTTGGCTGACAGGTTCACCGCTACAGTGAGGTGTTCCGGCCAGGTCGCCGCCGCCGCGCAGGCCTGCACAATGGTCCAGTCGCCGATATCGACGATGAGGTTGGATTGTTCGGCGATGGGGATGAACTCGGCCGGCGGCACCAGCCCGCGAATCGGGTGGTTCCAGCGGATCAGCGCCTCGAAGCCGGTGGGCATTTCGTCGCTCGCCGATACCAGTGGCTGGTAATACAGCACCAGCTCGTCCTTGGTGATGGCGTCGCGCAATTCGACTTCCAGCAGCCGCCGTTCGCGCGCCTCCGAATCCATCTGGCTTTCAAAGAAGCGATAGACCGCCCGGCCATCGGCCTTGGCGCGATACAGCGCCAGATCGGCATTGCGCAGGATCTGGTCGGGCCGCGTGCCGTTCATCGGCGCCATGGCGATGCCGATGCTGACGCCGACGCTCACCTGATCATCATCGATCAGATAGGGCTGCCTGATCTCCTCGATCAGCCGCATCGCCAGCCGGCCGACACTATCCACATTGCAATCATTGGGCAGGATGATGGCGAACTCGTCGCCCCCCAGCCGCGCCGCCAGATCGGTTTCCCGCACCATCGCCTGCACGCGCTTGGCCACCATCACCAGCAGCTTGTCGCCAGCCATATGGCCACGGCTGTCATTGACCGATTTGAACTGGTCCAGATCAAGGAACATCACCGAAAACGGCGTGCCATAGCGCTCCAGCCGCGCCACGCAGCTATTGAGCTGGTCGGTGAATTTGGTGCGATTGAGCAGCCCGGTCATCGAGTCGTGATGTGCCAGCATGGTGATGCGGCGCTCGGCCAGCTTGCGCTCGGTCACATCCGAGCCAGTGCCGATATAGCCCAGATAATTGCCGCTTTCGTCAAAGGCCGGCTTGCCGGTCAGGCTCCACCAGCATTCGCGCCCATCGGCGGTCACGCGCAACTCGATATCCTGAAACGTATTTTGGGCCACCACGTCCTGCTCGAGATGCAGCACCAGCGGATCATTGGGCGGGGTGATGCAGCGCAGAAAATGCACGAAGTCAGCGCCGACCAACGCCTCTTCGCCCACGCCGGTCGCCGTGGTGAAGCCCGCCGACATGCGGTTGATGGCGCCATCCTCGTCAAAGCCCCAAATCCAGTCCGAGGTGCTTTCCTCAAATTCCCGCAGCAGCAGGCTGATGATTTCGCGCTTCTCGTCGACCAGGGTTTCCGAGGCTCGATAGGCCACGAAGGCCGCCGCGTGGTTGAGCGCCACCACCACCATGATGGTGGTAAAGCCCATCAGCAGCGCGCCATAGGCCCAGATATCGGGGCCCGATTGCAGCACCCGCACGCTGCCCAATGCCCCAATCAGCAACGGAATGCAGAACGCCGCCAGCGCCTGTGGATAATTCACCAGCGCCATCATCGAAATGCATAGAAGGCCGCCGGCGCCGATGGCCACCGCGCCGCGCAGGGTCAGGTCCTCATAGACCGGCAGCACATTGAGCACGAAACCCCAGAGCAGCCCCATCAGCAGCGCGTGGGTCACCGTGCTGGTGACCGACCGGTGCGATGCCCGCTCCGCCCGCGCCGGCCGCCGCCCGAAGGCGACGTAGATGCCGTGCAAGGCGATCAGATTGATGATGGTCAGGGCAACGAGGACCGGCCAGAAGCCCGGCGTCTGCCAGCTCAACACCAGGAACACGACGGACACCACCAGCGACGCCGCCAGCATGGCCGGGGTCATCCGGCTCACCGAACCCAATTGCTGGCGCAACAGCTTGTTGCGCACAGGCGGCGCCAACCCGTCCGCGCCGATGGCGCGATCGACGAAGCCGTTGATCAGGGATATCAGGCCCACACCGGGAATGACGCTCATCCCGCTAACATGGGGGGTGAGCACTTAATTTTACGTATGTTGTCGCCACGGGCCGGAAGCAGGTATTTTAACAATACCATTCGTTAAGCTCAAACCAAGTCACCACTGGGGTTACGCAAAATAAACCGCGTAGCTTAAGCCGTTTTTCAAGCGCCCCTTGTAGTTTTTTGTAAAGCGAGGGCAGCAACGTCCCCACTGGAGAGCGTCAATGACAGGCAAGACCAATGCGGTCCCCGAGGCTGCCCTGACGGGCAGCCTGCGTGATTTCCGGGCCCCCGAAGGGCCCGATCTGATCAACCGCGTTGCCGGCTTCTATGCCTGGCAGAATGTGCGCCGTGAGCATGATATGTGGCCCTATGCCCGCTCCACCTCCACTGCGCCCCAGGCCCGCTGCGAGGCCAGGAGCGATACTGGCGAAAGCTTCTCCGGGATCAACTTTGCCAGCCAGGATTATCTGAGCCTGTCCTCGCACCCGGCCATCAAGGAAGCCGCGATCCAGGCCATCACCGATTATGGTGTGCATAGCGCAGGCTCGGCCGCGCTGCTCGGCAACACCGCCAATTCCCTGCTGCTCGAACAGGGCCTGTCCGAATTTCTCGGCGGCCGCGAAATCGTACTCTACCCCACCGGCTGGGCCGCCGGCTACGGTTCGGTGCAGGGTTTCGTGCGCGCCAATGATCATGTGGTGATGGATATCCTGGCCCATTCGTGCCTCCAGGAAGGCGCCAAATCCGCCACCCAGAACATCCATTATCACGGCCACCTCAACCTTGACGCCCTCGCCCGCAAGCTGGAGCGCATCCGCGCCAGCGACCAGGAAAACGGCATCATGGTGGTGACCGAGAGCTTGTTCTCGATGCATTCCGACACGCCAGACTTGTTGGCGATGCGTGCACTTTGCGACCAGCATGCTGCCACTTTGCTGGTGGATTGCGCGCATGATCTGGGCTCCATCGGCGATGACGGGCTCGGCCATCTCGGCCTGCAGAATGCGATGGATGCCGCCGACATCATCATCGGCAGCTTTTCCAAGACGTTTGGCTCCAATGGCGGCTTCATCGCCGTCAAGGACAAGGCCAGTGCTGAATATCTGAAATATTACAGCGCCACCCACACCTTCTCCAACGCCCTCTCCCCGGTGCAGGCGGCCACGGTGCTCTGCGCGCTCAATATCGTGCGCTCCGAGGAAGGCCGCATGCTGCGCCGCAAGCTGATGGACAATATTCTCTATCTGCGCGCCGAAATGGCTCGTGCCGGTCTCGAAACGCTGGGCGACCCTTCGCCGATCGTGCCGGTGCGGCTGGGCCTCGAAGGCGTCGGCCGCTTTGCCAGCCGCCATCTGATGGCGATGGGTGGCATTGCCAATCTGGTCGAATATCCGGCAGTGCCGCAGGGCGGCGCGCGGTTCCGCTTCCAGGTCATGGCCTCGCATAGCAAGGACGATATCGATCAGGTGGTTGCCATCCTCGCCAAGGCGATGCGAGATGCCGATCTGGAATACCGCCTCGGCCATGAGGGCCAGCAAGCCCGCGCCGCCGCCAGCGCGGCGGCATAAAGGCGGGACGATGCGCCACGCTCCCACACTCCTTGCGGTCGACGACGATGCGGCGTCGGCCGAACTGATTGTCCGGGTGGCAGAGCGTTGCGGCTATGACGCCTTTGCCACCTCGGATTCGCGTGGTGTGATCAATCTCGTCGCCGCGTTGCGTCCCGACGTGATGAGCGTGGATATCTCCATGCCCCATGTCGACGCCATCGAACTGTTCCGCCTGCTGGCAGAGGCCAATTATGGCGGCGAGATCATCATCGTCAGCGGCCAGGATGAGCAGACGCTGCGGATGACGCAAAGCGCCGCCGAACTGATGGGGCTGCGGCTCCCCTATGTGCATCAAAAGCCGCTGGACATCGCCCGCCTGCGCGAAACGCTGACCATCCGGCTGTCCAAGGCGGGCTGAACGTCTTAGCCGTAGTTCATCGCGGCTGCGGGGGTCTTGGGCCCCAGCACGGCCTGCATCTTGCCGAGCAGGCGCGGCAGATCCACCGGCTTGGTGTCGAAGTCGATGCAGCCCGCCGCCAGCGCATTGGCGCGGTCGCTCTCAAAGGCGCTCGCCGTCAGGGCGATGATCGGCAGGGCCGCCGTTTCCGGGTCGGCGCGAATACGGCGGGTGGCCTCGCAGCCATCCATTTCTCCCAAGCCGATATCCATCAGGATGACGTCCGGCATCAGTGCCTTGGCGGCGGCGATGCCGCTGGGACCATCCTCGGCAAAGCGGATGGAAAAGCCACGCCGCTCCAGCCGGCGGCCGAGCACGTCGCGGTTGATCGGGTTGTCTTCGACGATGAGGACCAGGGCCATTTCGTGGGGCTCCCTATGATGCACTGGCGGCCTTGGCGCGCGAACCGCGCGTAGCCTTGAGCCCGGCCAGCGCCGCCTTGACCTTGCTGGTGTCGAGCGGCTTCATCACGATGCCGTCGGCCCCGGCCGCCAGCGCCTTGCTGCGCTCGGCCAGGATCGAGATCATGAAGACCGGGATGTCCGTGGTCACCGGATCGGCCTTGAGCGCCGCCAGCACATCCCAGCCATCAAAACCGGGCATCAGAATATCGAGGAAGATCGCCGCCGGCTTGACCGTGCGGGCGATCTGCAGCGCCGATTGCGGCGCATCGGTGCAGATCGGGGTGTAGTCTTCCTTGATCAGCAGGCGTTCCGCCAGTTCGAGGAAGTTGCGGTCGTCATCCACCACCAGAATGCGCGGCCGCTTGTCGTGATTGCCGGCGTGTCCGCTCATGCCGACAAAGCCGGACCGGCGCTGGCCGATCTCGGCTTCGCCTTCGGCCAGGAACGCCTCGTCCTGCAGCCGCTCCTTCTGCGACGACACGATCGGCGACTGTGCGGGCTCTGCCTGCACGCTCTGCACCGGCAGACAAATGGTGAAGCGACTGCCCTTGCCCAGTTCGCTCTCGATCTCGATCTGCCCGCCCATCAGCCGGCACAGATTCTGGCTCAGCGACAGTCCCAGCCCGGTGCCGCCATAGACGGCGGCGATTCTAGAACTGGCCTGGGTGAAATTGGCGAACAGCACCTTTTGCTGTTCCAGCGAAATGCCGATGCCGGTGTCGATCACCGCAATTTCCACCATCTCGTTGCGCCGCTGCACCGACAGGGTGATCTGTCCGTTCTGGGTGAATTTGGCGGCGTTGGACAGCAGGTTGAAAATCGCCTGACGCAGCTTGGTAGCGTCGGCGCGCATACTGCCAAGATCGGCACCGCGCGCGACGACGAAGCTATTGGTATTTTTGGCCGCCAAGGGCCGCGCCGTGGCCTCGACCTCGTCAATCAACGCGTCGATATCGAGATTTTCCAGATGCAGGGCCATTTTGCCGGCCTCGATCTTGGAGATATCCAGAATGTCATTGACCATGGCCAGCAGATGCTTGCCGGCGGCGCTGATCTTCTGCAGGTCGGCAATCTGCTCGCCGCGCCCGTCAAGTTCGGCGTCTTCGAGCAGGATTTCCGAATAGCCCAGCACTGCATTGAGCGGGGTGCGCAGCTCGTGGCTCATCTTGGCCAGGAATTCCGACTTGGCGCCATTGGCGCGCTCGGCCTCATCCTTGGCGCTGGTCAGTGCCTTGAGGGTGGATTGGTGGCGGTCGATTTCCTTGATCAGCTCGGACTGGCTGTCCACCACGCTGGAGTAATAGGCCGCCATCATGAAGACGTAGATATTGGCGCCCAGTGCCGACAGCATGCCGGGCACCGCCATGTCTTCGAGCGGGATATGCTGGGGGAAATTGCTGAACAGGTAGAAGCCATAAAGCGCGGCAATGCCCAGCGTGATCTGGCCGAAAACGAAGATACGCGCCGTCCAGGTCGAGCCCAGATACATGAAGGCCAGCAGCGGCGTCAGCACGAACCAGAGCAGGAAGGGCGAGCTGGTGCCGCCGTAATTATAGGTGCCCCACAGAATGGCGAAGGTCAGGTTCAGCACCGAGGCCATGGCCAGCGGCGTGTAAGCGCGCGGGAACAGCTTCACCAGCGCCAGAAACGGCCAGAAGCCATAGATCGACGCCGCCAAGATCGGCACATGCGGCAAGGGTTGAGGGTCGGCGAACCAGAGAAACACCGGGATCGGCGTGGCGATGATCGGCCCGAACAGATGGCTGATGATGAACATCTGCAGGCGTTTGCGCGTGTGCAAATCCCCTTTCAGGTGTTCGGGGATAAACCAGTTCATCAGCCGTTGGAACGCCGTCAGAAGTGCCACGGAGCCGCCTCGCGCAGGATATGCCGCCAGACTGTGGTCCCAACTCTTTGAAAAAGTCGTAAACTATTGTTCCGATTATGGACGTAAGCGCCGGGGGAGGCGTTTCGCCACCCAATCGGTGCCATCCTGGGGTGGCCCAACTGGACGATCCCAGGAGGGACCCCGGCCCAAGGCCGGGGTGACATCCCTGGGTGGGATGGAGCGGGCGTTAGCGGCCCAGCCCCAGTTTTGGGTGCTCCAGCGCGGTCATCACGCCGCGCAGTTCGGCCAGGCCCTTCATCCGGCCGATGGTCGGATAGCCCGGCTGCGAGCGCCGGCCCAGATCGTCGAGGATATCCTGGCCGTGGTCGGGGCGCATCGGGATGGCGTGGTCCTTGCGTCCGGCCGCGCGGCGCTTGGCCTCTTCGCGCAGGATGGCAGCGATCAACGCCACCATGTCGGTATCGCCGCCCAGATGCTCGGCCTCGTAGAACGAGCCGACAATGTCATCATTGTCGCGCTTGACGTTGCGCAGATGCAGGAAATGCACCTTGTCGCCGAGCCGCTCCATCATCCCCGGCAGATCATTGTCGGGCCGCGCGCCGAGCGAGCCGGAGCACAAGGTCATGCCATTGGCCGGGCTGTCCACCGCGTCGAGCATGTATTTATAATCCGCCTCGGTCGACATCACCCGCGGCAGGCCGAGTAGGGCGAACGGGGGATCGTCCGGGTGGCAGCAGAGGCGCAGCCCCAGATCTTCGGCGGTCGGCACTACGGCATCGAGGAAATCGACGAAATTGGCGCGCAAGCGGTCGCGGGTGATGGCGCCATATTCATCGAGATGGGCCTGCACATCTTCCAGCGACATCGACTCGGTCGAGCCGGGCAGGCCCATGGTGACATTGCGGGCCAGCTGCTTGCGCGCATTGTCATCCATCGCGGAAATGCGGCGTTCGGCCTGATCGGCGATGGCGTTGGTATAGTCCGCCGTGGCGCCCTGGCGCTTGAGCACATGAATGTCGAAGGCGGCGAAATCATTGATGTCGAAGCGCATGCAGGACGCGCCATTGGGCACGGTCCAGCGCAGATCGGTACGGGTCCAATCCAGCACCGGCATGAAATTGTAGCAGATCACTTCCATGCCGCTGGCGGCCAGATTGCGCAGCGAAACCTTGTAGGCCTCGATATGCTCGCGCCAGTCGTTCTTCTGCTTCTTGATGTCTTCGCTGACCGGCAGGCTTTCCACCACATCCCAGGTCAGCCCCGAGGCCGTGCCATCCTTGCGGGAGGCGATCTCGGTGTGGCGCTGAGCGATTTCCTCGGGCGTCCACACCTGGCCATTGGGCACATGATGCAGGGCGCTCACCACGCCGGCAGCGCCCACCTGGGTGATATCGTCGATGCTGCACTGGTCCTTGGGACCGAACCACCGCCAAGTCTGTCGCAAATCAGGCACTCCAAAAACGTCAGCGTAAAAGCGCGCTACCGCACTCTAGTATGGTAGAGCCTTGCCATAAGCCGGCCGGCCCGCAAAGCCCTATTGCCGGCCCACTCACGACAAATCCTTGTCGTAGACGAATTTGGGCATTTCCCATTTGTAGATGATGGCCAGCACGCGCAGCGGGAAGCCCACGGCCAGCGCCGCCAGCATCACCAGCTCGGGGTTCAGATTGGCGGCCAGGCCGAAATAATAGATCGCCCCGGTGACAATGGAGACGGTGGCGTAAAGCTCGGCGCGAAACACCAGCGGCACGTCATTGCACAACACGTCGCGCAGGATGCCGCCAAAAATCCCGGTGACCATGCCGGCGACCAGCACGATCAGCGGATGGGCGCCCACCTCGAGCGCGACATTGCAGCCGATGATGGTGAACACCACCAGCCCCAGCCCGTCGAGCAGCAGGAACGGCCAGCGCAGCCTGTCCACCACCCGCGCCAGCGCAATGGTCAGCAGCGCCGCGCCGCAGACCAGCAGCAGCACATAGGGGTTCTTCACCCAGAACAGCGGGTAATGGCCGAGAAAAATGTCGCGGATGGTGCCGCCGCCCAGCGCCGTGACGCAGGCCAGCAGGCACACGCCGAACCAGTCCATCTTGCGCCGCCCCGCCGCCAGCGCCGCCGTCATCGCCTCGGCGGCGACGGCGATGTAAAACATCACTTCCAGCATGCTTGTTCCTGTGCCCGCCAAAACCGGGTTGCGACCGTCCATTTATGGCATGAAACTGTCGCCTCCAGCGAGGGTCCCATGCGCCAACCTAAATCCGTCAAGGCCCTCGAAGAACTGGGCCGCGTGCAGCTCTCGGAAAACTTCTTTTTCCGCGATTTTCTCTATTCCGAAATTGCGGGGCTGCATGGCTTCGCCAATATCCCCGACGACCCCGATCTGGCCATCGCTGCCGGCAGCATGCTGTGCAAATCCCTGCTCGAACCGCTCCAGGCCCGCTTCGGCAAGATCTCCATCCGCTCGGCGTTTCGCTCGGCAGAGGTCAACCAGTTCGGCAATGCCAACAAACTCAATTGCGGGCGCAACGAAACCAATTATGCCGGCCATATCTGGGACCGCCGCGACGCCGCAGGCCGCATGGGCGCCACCGCCTGCATCGTCGTCAATCGCTTCGTGCCCTATTACCAGCGCACCGGCGACTGGGAGGCGATGGCCTGGTGGGTGCATGACCACCTGCCCTATCACGACATGGAATTCTTCCCCAAGCTGGCGGCTTTCAACCTGCAATGGCGCGAGCAACCGGTGCGCAGCATCTACAGCTTCATCCCGCCCCGGCGCGGGCGTTTGACCGCACCGGGAAAGGATAATTGGGGTGGCACGCATGAAAATGCCTATGCCGCGATGCTGGCGGCTACAGGAAATCCTGCCGCAGCGGATTGAACACGTCGATCAACCGGCCTTTTTCCAGCGCCACCACGCCATGCACCAGCCCGCTCGGCACGATGAAGCTGCCGCCGGTGCCGACAACCTGGGTCTGGCCGTCAATGGTCACCTCGAACGCGCCTTCGGCGACATAGCTGACCTGGATATGGGGGTGGCTATGCAGCGCGCCGACGGCGCCCTTGTCGAAGCAGAATTCCACCTGCATCATCTCGGGCGTGTGGATCAAAACGCGGCGGGTATTGCCCGGCGCCATGACGACGATTTCGCCCGCGTCCGGCTGCGCGAACAGCTGTTGTTCAGTCATAGTGTTACCTCGCGAGCCAGCCGCCATCCACGGGGATGACCGCGCCATGCATGTAGTTGGAAGCACGCGACAGCAGGAAGACTGCCGCGTCGCCAATGTCGGAGGGCGCGCCCCAGCGCCCGGCCGGAATACGGCCCAGGATCGAGGCCGAGCGGTCGGGATCGGCCCGCAAAGCTTCGGTATTGTTGGTCTCGATATAGCCGGGGGCGATGGAATTGACGTTGATGCCCTGCGCTGCCCACTCATTGGCCAGCAGGCGGGTGATGCCCAGCACGCCGCTTTTGGAGGCGGTGTAACTCGCCACTCGGATGCCGCCCTGAAAGCTGAGCATCGAGGAGATGTTGACGATCTTGCCGGTGCGGCCCTCGGCCAGGGCTTTCTTGCCCAGCGACTGGCAGAGAAAGAACATCGTCTTGAGGTTGATGTCCATCACGCTGTCCCAGTCGGCCTCGGTGAGGTCTACCGCGTCGGCCCGCTTGATGATGCCGGCATTATTGACCAGCCCATCGATCGGGCCATAGGCGTCCCAGGCGGCGTCAAACATCGCCTGGGCGGCACTGGCGGATCCGAGATCGGCCTGCACGGCCGTGAAGGGCGCGCCGATGGCGTCCATCATGCCCGTGGTTTGCTCCATGCTGGACCGCCCGACGCCGATCACCGTACCACCGGCCCGGCCAATGCTGAGCGCAATGCCCTGGCCGATGCCGGTATTGGCGCCGGTGACCATCACGGTTTTACCGGTCAGATTGAAGGCGCTGAGATCGGTCACAGCAACTCGTCCATGCCGATCTTTTCGGCGTCGGTATAGTCGACATTGTCGCCGGCCATGGCCCAGATGAAGGTGTAGGAGCCGGTGCCGGCGCCCGCATGGATCGACCAGGGCGGCGAGATCACCGCCTCTTCATTGCGCACGATCAGATGGCGGGTTTCGTCCGGCTCGCCCATCAGATGCAGCACGAAGGCGTCGGGCTGCAGGTCGAAATAGAGATAGGCCTCCATGCGGCGGTCATGCACATGGGCCGGCATGGTGTTCCACACCGAGCCGGGCGCAAAGCTGGTCAGCCCCACCACCAACTGGCAGGTCTTGACGCTGTCGGCGTTGACGAACTGGTAGATGGTGCGCTCGTTGGCCGTCTGCTGGCTGCCCATTTCGAGGCGCTTGGCGTCGGACTGGCGGATCAGCGTCGTCGGATGGCTGGCATGGGCCGGCGCGCTGAGCAGGTAGAACTTGGCGCCGGCGCCGGCAAAGCGCACATCCTTGGCGCCCATGCCGACATAGAGCATGTCGCGCGGGCCGACGGCGTAATCCTTGCCATCAACGGTGATGGTGCCAGCTTCGCCGATATTGGCGGCGATCAGCTCGCGCCGATCAAGGAAGTTGGCGGTGCCGGTCGGCTTGATGGTTTCGAGCACCAGCGGCTTGGCGCCCGGCACCGCGCCACCCACGGCCATGCGGTCATAATGGGTATAGGTCCAGTTGACGGCGCCATCGGCGAACAGGTCTTCGATGAGGAAATGCTCGCGCAGCTCTTCGGTGTTCATGGTGGCAGTGCTCACCGGGTCAACGGCGAAGCGAATGTCGTAATCGGTGGTCATGATTATTCCTGTAGCTATTGGCTTGAGTTCGAAGACGGCCCGCCTTCGAGAAGGCGTTGCCGATAAAGTTCCTGGCTGCGCAACAGGTGCTGGCGCATTGCTTTGCGCGCGGCTTCGCTGTCCTGTTCGGTGATTGCAGCGACGATCAACCAGTGCTCGGCCTGCACGGCCCGCTGGTACTCGCGTGTCAGGACAGTTTCAATGCGCCATGGCGACGTGACATCGCAGGGAATGGCGCGCGGCCCCAAGGCGTTGAGCACCTCGACATAGAAGGGATTGCTGGTGGCCGCAGCGATGGCATGGTGAAGGTAGAAGTCGGCCTTGCCGGTCGGCTCGTCGCGCTCCAGCAATCTGTCGAACTCATGGAACGCCTCGTGGATCGCGGCATCCTGCGAGTTGGTCCGCCGTTGCGCGGCCAGGCCAGCGCTCTCGATCTCGATACCCATGCGCACTTCGAGTACGTTAATCGCATCAGAGATGCGGTTGCCGCTGTCGATAGCCCGCAGACCGGCGCGTGCTATCACGAACACGCCCGCGCCCTGACGCGCCTCGACGATCCCATCGGCCGCCAGCGCCGCAATGGCCTCGCGCACCACCGTGCGGCTGACCCCGAATATTTTGGTCATCTGGCTTTCGGTGGGCAGCTTGCTGCCGGTGCCATAGTCACCGGCAGCAATGCGCTGGCGCATGGTGTCGATGACCAGTTCGGCCAGTTTGGGCTTGCGGCTGGGCGCGATGATCTCGTTCAGGGCCACAGCTAACCCCGGAACATGGCCGGCAGCCACAGCGACAGGGCTGGAATATAGGTCACCAGACCCAGCACGATTATGCCGGCCAGATAGAATGGCCAGATGCTCTTCATCGCTTCCATGACGGTAATTTTACCCACCGCCGCAGCGACGAACTGCACGGGCCCGAGTGGCGGTGTATTGAGCCCAATGCCGAGATTGAGGATCATGATAACGCCGAAATGCACCGGGTCCACCCCAAAGGTCTTCACCATGGGCAGGAAGATCGGTGTTGTGATGATGATCAGTGGCCCCATATCCATGAAGGTGCCGAGCAGCAGCAGCACGATATTGATCATGATCAGCACCAGCAGCGGGTCGCTGGAGATCGCCGCCATGCCGGCGGTGAGGATGGTGGCGACCTTGAGATAGGCCATCAGCCAGCCGAACGAGGCCGCCGCGCCGATGATGAACAGCACCATGGCCGTGGTCCGCACCGCGCCGAGCACCGAATGGATGAACTCGCTCCAGCTCAGCGAGCGATAGACCAGCAGCGTCACCAGCAGCGCATAGATCACGGCGATGCAGGAGCTTTCCGTGGCGGTGAAAATGCCCGAGCGCACGCCGCCGAAGATGATAGCGATCAGCATCAGGCCGGGAATCGAGACGACGAGGAAATAGCCGGCTTTGCGGAAGCCGGGGAATTTCTCGGTGGGATAGCCGCGTTTCACCGCCACCACATAGGCGGTGACGCTGAGCGCTGCGGCCAGCAACAGGCCGGGAATGATGCCGGCGGTGAACAGGTCGGCAATGGAAATATTGCCCCCGCCGGCCAGCGAATAGATGATCATATTGTGGCTGGGCGGCAGCAGCAGCGCGATCAGCGCCGCCATCGAAGTCACATTGACCGCATAGTCGGCGCCATAGCCGCGCGCCTTCATCTGCGGGATCATGATGCCGCCAACAGCGGCTGCCTCGGCCACGGCCGAGCCGGAAATGCCGCCGAACAGCGTAGAAGCGGCGATATTGACCTGCCCCAGCCCGCCCCGCACATGGCCGATCAATGAGCCGGCAAAGGCAATGATCCGCGAGGCAATACCGCCGCGCATCATCAGATCGCCGGCAAAAATGAAGAAGGGAATGGCCAGCAGGGTGAAGGCGGAGACGCCCGAATTGAGCTGCTGGAACACCACGATGGCCGGGCGGCCGAGATAGATGATAGTGGCGAAGCTGGCGATGCCGAGGCAATAGGCGATCGGCGTGCCGATGACCATCAGCACGGAGAAGACGCCAAAGAGAATCCAATATTCCATAAGTCTCAGGCCTCGGTGATCGTGGGATCGACAGGGATGTCGTCAATCGGCTCGCCGGCAGCCCGCAGCAGCAGGCGCTCCAGCGAGAACAGGCACATCAGGACGCCCGAGATCACGATGGGGAAATAGGTAAAGGCGGTGGGCAGGCCGAGCACGGGGATGCGCGTCGACCAGAAGCGAATGGCCAGCTCGCCACCGTAAAACACCATGCCGGCGGCAAAGCCGAAAACGCAGATATCGCTGATGGCGCGCAGCCAGGGCTTGGCGCCGGGCGGCAGCACATAGATCAGCACGTCGAACCCCATGTGGAAGTTCTCGCGCACGCCCACGGCAGCGCCGAGGAAAATGAACCAGGTCATGATCATGATCGAGCCGGACTCGGTCCAGGCCGGCGAGGCATTGATCACGAAGCGCATGAACACCTGATAGGCGACAATGCCGGTCATGGCGACGAGGCCGATACCGGCCAGCCACAATGCGGCGTTCGAGAGTTTTCCCAGCCCGTGGCTGATCGACAGCAGCCTGTCTCGCATGACTTATCCCTCCAGCAAGCAGAACCGGGCCGGCGCTGAGCGCCGACCCGGATAGCGTGGACTATTCAGTCGCCTGAATGCGGGCGACCAGGTCCTTGAGGGCCGGATCGGTCACGTATTTGTCGTAAACCGGACCCATGGCATCGATGAAGGGCTGCTTGTCGACTTCGTTGATCTTGGCGCCGAGCGCTTCGACCGCTGCCTTGGATTCAACTTCCTTGGCGGCCCACAGCTCGCGCTGCTTGGCCACCGATTCCTGGGCGGCTTCGCGGAACAGCGCCTGGTCTTCTGGCGTCAGGGCGTCCCAGATGATTTTGGAGATGACCAGCACTTCGGGCACCATCAGATGCTCGTCCAGCGAATAGAACTTGGCGACTTCGGCATGGCCGGCGGTGTCATAGCTGGGGTAGTTATTCTCGGCACCGTCGATAACGCCGGTCTGAATGCCCGAATAGACTTCGCCATAGGGCATCGGGGTGGCATTGCCGCCAAAAGCCGCGACCATGTCGACGAAGATATCCGACTGCATGACGCGCAGCTTCATCCCCGCCATATCGGCTGGCGTGGTGATGGGCTTGCTGCTGTTGTAGAACGAGCGGGCGCCGCCGTCGTAATAGGCCAGAGCGATCACATCCACCGCGTCGAAGGCGGCCAGGATTTCCGCGCCGATCGGACCATCGAGCACATGATGCATATGGTCGGCCGAGCGGAAAATATAGGGCAGCTGGGTGACGGTGGCCTCAGGCACCTGGGTACCAAAGGCGCCGATGGAAATGCGGTTGAGGTCGATAACGCCGAACTGGGTCTGTTCGATGGTGTCCTTTTCTTCGCCGAGCTGGGCGGAGTGGAACACTTCAACCGAATAGCGGCCATCGGTCTTGGCGCTCAGCAATTCACCGAAATGCTTGACCGCTTCGACGGTCGGATAGCCATCGGGGTGGGTATCGGACGAGCGCAGCACCGTCTGGGCGCTGGCCGTCGATACCATCAGGGATGCAGCGACGAGTACGCTCGCCGCCAGTTTAGGCAGATGCAACATTGAAGTCCTCCCAAAGGTGACATCGGTCCGGCCCGTTCTCGCGCCGTTTATGCGATGCCGTTTCGCTTCGCGGCGGATCTCCCTCCCGCCGCATCAAGCCACCTGACGCCCCATCTGGACTCCAAATATGCTTGGTGGAAAACTGGTATGGAAGGACGAAAAAGAAGTCAACATACAATAATCCGCAACTTGTATGACGACTCCGCGCGCGCGTGTGGCGCATAAACAAAAACGCCGCCGGCGGGAGCCAGCGGCGTTGAGAGTATCGGGCTGGATCAGCCGTCAGATATGGATGGCGCCATCGCCCAGCGACAGCGCGGCTTCGCGCACCGCTTCCGACAGGGTCGGATGGGCGTGGGTCGAGCGGGCCAGATCTTCGGCGGCGCCGGAAAATTCCATCAGCACCACCAGTTCGTGGATCATTTCGCCGGCATTCTTGCCGACGATATGGGCGCCCAGCACGCGGTCGGTTTCGACATCGGCGAGGATTTTGACAAAACCCTGCGTCGCCAGCATCGCCTTGGCGCGGCCATTGGCGGTGAAGGGGAATTTGCCGATCTTGTAGTCGATACCTTCGGCCTTCAGCTCGTCCTCGGTCTTGCCCACCGTGGCGATTTCCGGATTGGTGTAAACCACCGCCGGCATGACGGCGTAGTTCACATGGCCGGCTTGGCCATTGAGGATTTCGGCGACGGCAATGCCCTCATCCTCGGCCTTGTGCGCCAGCATCGGGCCGGTGATCACGTCGCCAATGGCATAGATGCCATCCACCGAGGTCTTATATTGTGCATCGACGCGGACGCGGCCGCGCTCGTCCAGCGCCACGCCGACAATGTCGAGGCCCAGCCCTTCGGTGAACGGCTTGCGGCCGATGGCGACCAGCGCCACGTCAGCGTCGAGCAGTTCCATGTCGCCGCCCTTGGCCGGTTCGACCCGGACCTTGAGCGAGCCGTCGTCCTGCTTGTCGATGCCGGCAACCTTGCTGGAGAGCTTGAACTCCATGCCCTGCTTCTGCAGCATGCGCTGGAACTGGCGGGCCACTTCGCTATCCATGCCCGGCAGGATGCGGTCGAGATATTCGACCACGGTGACCTGGCTGCCCAGCCGGGCCCAGACCGAACCCAGCTCGAGCCCGATCACGCCGGCGCCGATCACCAGCAGCCTGGCCGGCACCTTGTCCAGCGTCAGCGCGCCGGTCGAGGAGACGACGGTCTTTTCATCGATATCGATGCCCGGCAGGCCGGCCGAGACCGAGCCGGTGGCAATGACGATGTTCTTGGTTTCATATTCGCTGGCTGCGCCGGTCTGCGGCGTCACCAGCACCTTGCCGGGCGACACGATGGTGCCGATGCCGCGCAGCGTGGTGATCTTGTTCTTCTTGAACAGATAATCCACCCCGCCGACATTGGCGGCGACCGTTTCGGTCTTGTGGTTCATCATCTGCGGCAGGTTCAGCACCGGCGTCGGGATATCGATGCCCAGCGCCTTGAAGCCATGTCCGGCCTCTTCGAACAGCTCGGAAGCATGCAGCAGGGCCTTGGAGGGGATGCAGCCGACATTGAGGCAGGTGCCGCCCAGCGTTGGCCACTTCTCCACAACGGCAACCTTCATCCCAAGCTGCGCTGCCCGGATCGCCGCGACATAGCCGCCCGGACCCGAGCCGATGATGATGAGGTCGAACGCGTCTGCCATGGAAAGCCCCGAAACTGGTTAGTGTTGCTGCGCCAGTGCCACGCGCACGGCAAGCGGAATGACTGTAATGCCAGTGCTCGGAATAAACCACCAGCCATGGCAGGAAAAGCCCCGCCACCGGAAGCATATCTAATCAATCGCGCGGCAAAAGCGAAGCCGGCCAAAAGCATGAGGCGGCGTATTACTCCGAGGCGATGGCCTGGGCCTTGCCAAGCGCCGTCGGCAGCTGCTTGTCGATATCGAGCGCCCCATTGTCGATCTGCTCGAGCAGGCCCCGGCAGAACAGATTCTTGTCCGGCGCTTGATTGTAGGCACTCATGATCTGGGTGCCGCCATAGGTTTCGGCGGCCTGCTGCTGGCCCTCGGCGGCGCCGCCCAGCCGGGCGATCACCCGGTCGGCCAGATCGAGAAAGCCGATATTGCGCAGATACCAATTGTCGTTGGCGCTCTTATAGGCGGGGTCGAGCCCGGTGGTCTCGTAGCAATGGGTGGTCATGGCCGAGACGATGGCCTGCGAGCCATGAAATGCCATCAATTCGCCGATCAACTCGGCGTCGCCCGCGCCCTGTGCGGCGGCGGGGATCAGTGCGGCGAGCCAGATGACAGCGGGAAAAACCAGGGATCGCAACAGGCGCACTACTCTTTAAAAAACGCGATAACAGAGGGTGTGATGTGCGGCACGCGCGTTAACAGACTGTTAGCATCGCACTTAACCCACATCACGATCCTGCTAACAAAAAGGGGCCCGCCGTAGCGGACCCCAATTCATGTCACCGCAATGCGGCAAAACTAGAGGTCGAGCACCAGACGCTCGGGTGCTTCAAGGCTTTCCTTGACGCGCACCAGGAAGGTCACGGCTTCCTTGCCGTCGACGATCCGGTGGTCGTAGCTCAGTGCCAGATACATCATCGGACGGATGACGATCTGACCGCCGACCACTACGGGCCGCTCCTGGATCTTGTGCATGCCCAGAATACCCGACTGCGGGGCATTGAGGATCGGCGTCGACATCAGCGAGCCATAAACGCCACCATTGGAGATGGTGAAGGTGCCGCCCTGCATGTCGGCCATCGACAGCTGACCGTCGCGGGCCTTCTTGCCGAGCGCGTTGATCGACTTCTCGATATCGGCAATCGACATCTGGTCAGCATCGCGCACCACCGGCACGACGAGGCCCTTTTCGGTGCCCACAGCCACGCCGATATGGGCGTAGTTCTTGTAGATCAGGTCATCGCCATCGATCTCGGCATTGACCGAGGGGATTTCCTTGAGGGCGTGCACCACGGCCTTGGTGAAAAAGCCCATGAAGCCGAGCTTGACGCCGTGCTTCTTCTCGAACAGTTCCTTGTAGGACGCGCGCAGGTCCATCACCGGCTTCATGTCCACCTCGTTGAAGGTGGTCAGCATGGCGGCGGTGTTCTGGGCATCCTTGAGGCGGCGGGCGATGGTCAGGCGCAGGCGGGTCATGCGGACCCGCTCTTCGCGGCTCGCATCATCGGCAGCAACCGGACCACGCGGAGCCGGCGCCTTGGGGGCTTCGGCCTTGGCCACCGGAGCGGTAGCAGCAGCCGGCGCGGCGACAGGCTTGGCCAGGGTCGACAGCACGTCTTCCTTGAGCACCTGACCGCGCTTGCCCGAACCAGCGACATCGCCAGCGGCAAGGCCGCTTTCATTGATCAGCTTCTGCGCCGACGGGGCCGGCGCCATGGTGGTGGTGGCAGGCTTGACCGGCTCGGGACCGGCAGCATTGGCAGCGGGAACCTCGGCCTTGGCCGGGGTCGGCGCGGCAGCAGCCGGAGCCGCAGCAAAGACGGCACCAGCCCCACCGATGGCGCCGAGCAGCGCGCCGACATCCACCGTCTCGCCCGGCTGGACGGCGATGGCTTCGAGCACGCCGGAAGCCGGCGCAGGAACTTCGATGGTCACCTTGTCGGTTTCCAGTTCGACGATGGGCTCATCGGCGGTGACAGTGTCACCCACCTTCTTGAACCACTGACCAATCGTTGCCTCGGTGACGCTTTCGCCAAGAGTGGGGACGCGGATTTCAGTCGACATTGTTTGGTCCTTTTAGCTGCCGAGGGCTTCGTCGAGGAAGGCCTGCAGTTGGGCGAGATGGGTCCGCATCAGACCCGTGGCAGTGGAGGCCGAAGCCGGACGACCGGTATAGCGCACGCGCTGGCCGGTACGGCCCATCTGGTCGAAGACCCACTCAACATAGGGCTGAATGAAGGCCCAGGCACCCATATTCTTGGGCTCTTCCTGACACCAGATGATCTCGGCATTCTGGAAGCGGCTCAATTCGTCCAGCAGCGCCTTGGCCGGGAACGGATAGAGCTGCTCGATGCGCAGCAGATAGACATCGTTGATGCCCTTCTTCTCGCGATCTTCCAGCAGGTCGTAATAGACCTTGCCGGTGCACAGCACGACGCGACGGATCTTGTCGTCGCCCACCAGCTTGGTGGTCGTCTTGGGCACGCCCGGCGCTTCGGCATCGTCCCACAGCAGACGATGGAAGCAGGAATCCGGCCCCAGTTCGACCAGCCCCGAGGTGGCACGCTTGTGGCGCAGCAGGCTCTTGGGCGTCATCAGGATCAGCGGCTTGCGGAAGTCGCGGGTCACCTGCCGGCGCAGGATGTGGAAATAGTTGGCCGGCGTGGTGCAGTTGGCGACCTGCATATTGTCTTCGGCGCAGAGCTGCAGGAACCGCTCGGGACGCGCCGAGGAATGCTCCGGGCCCTGCCCTTCATAGCCATGCGGCAACAGCATCACGAGGCCCGACATGCGGAACCACTTGCGCTCGCCCGAGCTGATGAACTGGTCGATCACCACCTGGGCGCCGTTGACGAAGTCACCGAACTGGGCTTCCCAGATGGTCAGCGCCTTGGGCTCCGCCAGCGAGTAGCCATATTCGAACCCGAGCACCGCCTCTTCGGACAGCATCGAGTTGATGACCTCATAGCGGCTCTGGTCCGGCGCGAGGTTGTTGAGCGGGGTATAGCTCTTGTTGTCGACGAGCTGATCATTCAGCACCGAATGGCGCTGGCTGAAGGTCCCGCGTTCCACGTCCTGACCGCTGAGGCGCACCGGATGACCATCGGTCACCAGCGTGCCAAGGGCCAAGGCCTCCGCCGTCGCCCAATCAATGCCTTCGCCGGACTGGATCGCCGCCAGGCGGTTATCCATGAAGCGCTTGACCGTACGGTGGACGTTGAAGCCTTCCGGCACGCGGGTCAGCGCGGTGCCGATCGCGGTCAGACGGTCCATCTCGACCCCGGAAGTGCCGCGACGCGGCCCTTCCTGATCGGCCTGACGGAAATCCTTCCAGGCGCCATCAAGCCAGTCGGCCTTGTTCGGACGATAGTCCTGCCCGGCCTCGAACTCGCGTTCGAGCGTGGCGCGCCAATCGGCCTTGAGCTTGTCGACCTCGGCCGCCGTCAGCAGGCCTTCGCCCACCAGCTTGTCCGAATACAGCTCCAGCGTCGTCTTGTGCGAGCGGATCTTGGAGTACATCAGCGGCTGGGTGAAGCTGGGCTCGTCGCCTTCGTTGTGGCCGAAGCGGCGATAGCAGAACATGTCGATGACGACCGGCTTGCCGAACTTCTGGCGATATTCCACCGCCACCTTGGCGGCGAACACCACGGCTTCCGGGTCATCCCCGTTGACGTGGAACACCGGCGCTTCGATCATCTTGGCGACGTCGGTCGGATAGGGCGACGAACGCGAATACATCGGCGAAGTGGTGAAGCCGATCTGGTTGTTGATCACGAAGTGGATCGAACCACCCGTGCGGTGCCCTTTGAGGCCCGACAGGCCCAGGCACTCGGCGATCACGCCCTGCCCGGCAAAGGCGGCATCGCCATGGATCAGCAGTGGCAGCACCATGGAGCGGTCGGGACGACCGTCCTGGTCCATGTTGACCAGCTTGCCATCGGGCGAAATATGCTGGTCCTGTTTGGCGCGGGACTTGCCCAGCACCACCGGATCAACGATTTCGAGATGGCTCGGATTGGCGGTCAGCGACAGGTGAACCTTGTTGCCGTCGAACTCGCGGTCAGACGAGGCACCCAGGTGGTACTTCACGTCGCCCGAACCCTCGACGTCGTCGGGGTAGAAGGCGCCGCCCTTGAATTCGTGGAACAGCGCGCGGTGCGGCTTGGCCATCACCTGAGTCAGCACGTTGAGACGCCCGCGGTGAGCCATGCCCAGCACGATGTCCTTGATGCCCAGGGCACCGCCGCGCTTGATGATCTGCTCAAGCGCCGGAATGGTGGATTCGCTGCCATCAAGGCCGAAGCGCTTGGTGCCGGTATATTTGACGTCGATGAACTTCTCGAAGCCTTCGGCCTCGATCAGCTTGGACAGGATCGCCTTCTTGCCCTCGGGCGTGAAGGTGATTTCCTTGTCCGGGCCTTCGATGCGTTCCTGAATCCACTGCTTGGCCTCAGGATCGGACATGTGCATGAATTCGATGCCGACGGTGCCGCAATAGGTGCGGCGCAGGATCGCCAGCATCTCGGGAAGGGTCGCGTATTCAAGACCGAGATAGTTGTCGATGAAGATCTTGCGGCTGTAATCGGCCTCGGTGAAGCCGTAGCTGCCCGGATCGAGTTCCGGCGCCGGCTCTTCTTCCATCATCTTGAGCGGATCGAGATCGGCATGCAGATGCCCGCGCATGCGGTAGGCGCGGATCATCATGATGGCGCGGATCGAGTCGCGGGTCGCCTGCATCACGTCGGCGACGCTGGTCTTGGCGACGCCGAGCGCCTCGGCCTTTTTGGCGATGGCCTTCTCGGCCTTGACGGCAATGTCGCCCCAGTCACCATCCAGCGCGCTGATCAGCTCGCCCTTGGCGCTCTGCGGCCAGTCCGCCCGGCCCCAGCTGGGACCTTCGGCGTTCTGCTCGGCAACGCCGTCGCCGTCGCCGAGTTTGGAGAAGAAGCTCTGCCAGGTCTCATCCACGCTGGACGGATCGGTCCGGTAGCGGGCATAGAGCTGCTCGATGTAGTCGGCGTTCCCACCATAGAGGAACGAGGTCAGCAAGAACGTGTCGTTCTTTTCCTGTCGTGTCATCGCGTTTTTATGCGAGGCCCACGCCCCGCCATCCTTCTCAATGAACCGGCCTGCGGCCTGATCTCAACAGTCACAATTTTCGGGGATAGTGACTGCATATCCTTTGTATCTTGTTAAGACTTGCGGCGCCGCCACCCGGCGCCGCCGCTCATCTAATCGTGATCTGCGCAGCATCGCCGGGAGGCGAAAGCACGGCAGACTTAGCCCTTGAGCAGTTCGCTCAGGGTGCGGCCGATTCGGGCCGGCGACTTCGACATGCGGATGCCCGCAGCTTCCATCGCGGCAATCTTGTCTTCCGCCCCGCCCTTACCGCCTGAAATTACGGCGCCAGCATGACCCATGGTGCGACCCGGAGGTGCAGTGAGGCCAGCGATGAAGCCAGCCATCGGCTTGCTGCGGCCGCGCTTGGCTTCATCGATCAGGAACTGGGCGGCGTCTTCTTCAGCCGAACCACCGATTTCGCCGATCATGATGATCGACTTGGTGGCTTCGTCAGCGAGGAACATTTCCAGCATGTCGATGAATTCGGTGCCCTTGACCGGGTCGCCGCCGATACCGACAGCGGTGGTCTGGCCCAGGCCTTCATTGGTGGTCTGGAACACGGCTTCATAGGTAAGAGTGCCGGAGCGCGAAACAATGCCCACCGAACCCTTGGAGAAGATCGAGCCCGGCATGATGCCGATCTTGCATTCTTCCGGCGTCAGCACGCCCGGGCAGTTCGGGCCAAGCAGGCGCGACTTGGACTTGGCCAGCTTGGCCTTGACCCGCACCATATCGAGCACCGGAATACCTTCGGTGATGCAGACGATCAGCGGGATTTCCGCGTCGATGGCTTCTTCGATGGCAGCGGCAGCGCCCGGAGGCGGCACATAGATCACCGAAGCATTGGCGCCAGTGCGTTCCTTGCCCTCGGCTACCGAGGCAAAGATCGGCAGCTGGGTGCCATCAACGCCCGACGACCAGGACTCGCCGCCCTTCTTAGGATGGGTGCCACCGACCATCTTGGTGCCGTAATAGGCCAGTGCCTGCTCGGTATGGAAGGTGCCGGTCTTGCCGGTCAGGCCCTGAACGAGAACCTTGGTGTCTTTATTGACGAGAATCGACATTGGTTTGGTCTCTCTTGCAGGGCGTTAGGCAGCGGACTTGACGGCAGCGACGATTTTCTGCGCCGCGTCATCGAGGTCATCAGCGGAGATGACGTTGAGGCCGGACTGATTGAGGATGGCCTTGCCTTCCTTGACGTTGGTGCCTTCGAGACGCACCACCAGCGGCACCTGCAGGCCGACTTCCTTGACCGCAGCGATCACGCCTTCGGCAATGACGTCGCAGCGCATGATGCCGCCGAAGATGTTGACCAGGATGCCCTTCACCGCCGGATCGGCCGTGATGATCTTGAACGCCGCCGTCACCTTCTCCTTGGAGGCACCGCCACCAACGTCGAGAAAGTTTGCCGGCTCGGCGCCGTAGAGCTTGATGATGTCCATGGTGGACATGGCCAGACCGGCGCCATTGACCATGCAGCCGATATTGCCGTCGAGGGCGACATAGGCGAGATCATACTTCGAGGCTTCGATTTCCTTGGCGTCTTCCTCGGAGAGGTCACGCAGGGGCTTCAGCTCGTCGTGGCGGAAGGCGGCATTGTTGTCGAAGCTGACCTTGGCGTCGAGCACGCGCAGGTGACCATCGGTCAGCACGATCAGCGGGTTCACTTCCAACAGGCTCATGTCGGTTTCGGTGAACGCCTTGTAGAGGATCGGGAACAGCGTGGTGGCATCGGCCTTGGCATCGCCATCGAGCGCCAGCGCGCCAACGATGGTGGCCACATCGGCTGCGGTCACGCCGGTGTCCGGATCGATATCGACGGTGATGATCTTTTCCGGCGTGTGCTCGGCCACGGCCTCGATGTCCATGCCGCCTTCGGTGGAAACCACGAAGGAGACCCGGCCGCTCTCACGATTGACCAGCAGCGAGCAATACAGCTCGCGGGCAATGTCGGCGCCGTCTTCGATATAGAGGCGATTGACCTGCTTGCCGGCGTCGCCGGTCTGCTTGGTCACCAGCGTGTTGCCCAGCATTTCCTTGGAGAAGGCCACGACCTCGTCGATGGTCTTGGCGAGACGCACGCCGCCCTTGGAATCGGGGCCGAGCTCCTTGAACTTGCCCTTGCCGCGCCCACCGGCGTGGATCTGGCTCTTGACCACATAGAGCGGACCCGGCAGCGACTGGGCAGCCGCAGCAGCGTCGTCGGCCGAGAAGATCGCCACGCCCGCCGCAACCGGCGCGCCATACGACTTCAGCAGCTCTTTGGCCTGATGTTCATGGATGTTCATTCAAAGTCCCCTTTATGGGTGAAATTCTGCTGCCCGACTGGTAGCCCGGGCCATTCAGTCTGCCGCCCCTCCCCCTACGGGGAGGAGACGACAATCCGACGTAAAATGTGCGGTTACGCCAGCTTGGGCGCGATTTTCTTGCAGGCGTCGATCAGGCCTTCGACCGAGGCAACCGACTTGTCGAATGCCTTCTGCTCCGCCGAGTTCAGCGAAATCTCGATGACCTTCTCGGCGCCACCGGCGCCGATGACCACCGGCACGCCGACATAGGTGCCCTTCACGCCATACTGGCCATCCAGATAGGCGGCAGCGGGCAGCACGCGCTTCTTGTCCTTGAGGTAGCTCTCGGCCATGGCGATGGCCGAAGTGGCAGGAGCGTAGAAGGCCGAACCGGTCTTGAGCAGGCCGACGATCTCGGCGCCGCCATCGCGGGTGCGCTGGATGATTTCTTCGAGGCGCTCCTTGCTCATCCAGCCCATCTTGACGATGTCGGTGAGCGGGATGCCGGCGACGGTCGAGTAGCGGGCCAGCGGCACCATGGTGTCGCCATGGCCGCCCATCACGAAGGCATTGACGTCCTGAACGGACACGCCAAGCTCGTCGGCGATGAAATGGCAGAAACGCGAGCTGTCCAGCACGCCGGCCATGCCGATCACCTTGTTGGTGGGCAGGCCAGAGAACTTCTGCAGCGCCCAGACCATCGCGTCGAGCGGGTTAGTGATGCAGATGACGAAGGCGTCCTTGGCATATTTGGCAATGCCTGCGCCTACCTGCTCCATCACCTTGAGGTTGATTTCGAGCAGGTCGTCGCGGCTCATGCCCGGCTTGCGCGGCACGCCGGCGGTGACGATGACCACGTCAGCGCCCGCCAGATCTTCGTATTTGGAGGTGCCGGTGATGCGGGCGTCATAGCCCTCTACCGGAGCCGACTGGGAGATATCGAGCGCCTTGCCCTGGGGCACCCCGTCAACGATATCGAACAATACGATGTCGCCGAGGTCCTTGAGAGCGGCGAGATGGGCGAGCGTACCGCCAATCTGACCCGAGCCGATAAGAGCGATCTTCTTGCGCGCCATAAGTCTTCATCCCAGACTGCGTTGAATTGGCGCACCTCTTAGCCCCCCACGTCATGAGGGGCAAGTGAACCGTTCGTCTAAAGGGCGGATTGGGCCTTGCTGATGGGCGAAGGGGTGGTGCCGATTGGGCAAGCTTCGAGCCCTCCCAAAGGGAAAATCGCTCCAGTGGAGCGATTTTAGGCGAGAAGGCCATGCGGGCTACGCCCGAATGGCGGTCCCTTTGATGCCACAGCCGCCGCGTCGGGGTTGGGTCAGTTCACCGCGTCGCTCGGGGTGTCGCGCAGGGCTTTTTCCAGATATTCCTCGGACTGCATCTCGGTCAGCCGGGAGATTGTGCGCTGGAATTCAAAGGCGGTGCGCTGGTCGTGCCCCAGTTGTTCCAGCGGCACGGCAAAGCTGGCGCCCAGCTTGACGCCGCGATCATAGAGATTGTCGATCAGCAGGATGAAGCGCTTGGCCGCATCCGATTTGGTGCGATCCATCTGCGGCACGCCATCGATGATGATCGAATCGAACTGATGGGCGATGCGGACGAAATCGCGCGAGCCGAGCGGCTTTTCGCAGAGATCGGCAAAGTTGAAGCGCGCTGCGCCCATGGCGACCAGCGGCACGACGATTTTCCGTCCGATGCTGTCCACAACGCCGGGCGCCCCAGGCTCGCCGCCGGTGATGCGCAGCCACAGCCGGTCCATTTCGGCGCGGGCGTCAGGTCCTGTCCCGAAGGCATAGACATGCTGACCGGCAAATTTCATCCGCCGATAGTCCCGCTCTGCCGGCAGCGCCGCGATCACGGTATATTGCTTGAGCAGCGCGATGAACGGCAGGAAAAGCTGCCGGTTGAGGCCATCGCGGTAGAGATCGTCGGGCAGCACATTGGACGTCGCCACAAGCGTCACGCCATGGGCGAACAGCTTGTCGAACAGCCGATACAGCAGCATGGCATTGGTGATGTCATGCACGTGAAATTCATCGAGGCACAGCAGGCGCAGGCCCGACCTGAGCAACGGTTTGACCACGGCTTCCACCGGATCGGCATCCTTGCCCTTGGCGCTCTTGCGGAACGCCGCCATGCCGGCATGGATGGAGTCCATGAATTCGTGGAAATGCACCCGCCGCTTCTGTTTGATCGGCACTGCGGCAAAGAACAGGTCCATCAGCATGGTCTTGCCGCGCCCCACCTCGCCATGGAGATAGAGCCCGCGCACTGGCTCGGGCTTGAAGAACTTGCCCAACAGCCGCCGGGGCCGTTCGGCGACAAGCCCGGCCAGCACAGTATCGAGCAGCGCCGCGGCGTCGCGCTGCGCCGGATCGGCCTGCAAGACGCCACGCGCCGCCAAATCCGCATAGGCGGCGCTGACGGGGGCGGTGCTACCGGCCGGAATGGAAGCCTGGGAGTTCAAGGATGCGAATTCTCAAAGTGGACCTCATCGCGAGCGGACGAGGTCGGGGCACAATTGTGGCGTGACCGCGTGGTGGCTCACCATGAGGTCGGCTGCACATGTGCGGAAAGCGGCGGCAAAAAGCAAGAAGCCGGCCTGTCGGCCGGCTTCCGCAATGACTTAGCGCGACATGGAGATGGCCTGGCCACCGCCCATGGTGCCGATATAGCGGCCGCCGCTGGGGGCGAGGAAGGCCGCGATATTGCCGTTCTCATCATAAAGCTGGAGCTGGCTGCCGACCTGCTGCCAGCCGGCGACCGAAGCGATCTGCGGCACGGTGCAGCCCGGGGCCGACGCGCGGTAGTAGCTGGTGCCGGTTTTGGAGGTCATCGGCAGGTTGATGCGGCAGGTGGCGGCGCCAGCCACCACGTTCCAGGTGCCTTCAGGGCCGGCACTCATGCCGCCCGCGACGGGCTGGGCCAGCGGATCGAGCGAGACGATGGAGCTGCCCGGATTGGCGCTGGGCAGGCTGGCAATACCGGTCGAGTTGGCCGGAACGCCGCCCAGAATAGGCTGGCCCGACAGGCCCGGTGCCGGAGTGCCGGTGGCGCCAATGGCCGGCAGGGTACCCTGCTGCACCGTCGAACTCTGCACCGGCTGCAACTGCGATGGCGCGCCGATCGTGTTGAGGTTGGCTGTATTGGAACCGGTGGACTGGCACGCTGCCAGCACGACGGCGATTGCCACCACGCCTACCGCGGACAACGATCCGCGCATCCAATCCATCATGAGAGAGCTCCTGCCCTAAGGCTTAATTTTTGTTAACAGCTTGGCTGGCTTATAGCTAAGGACCGCGCTGCGTTCAACCGCACCAGTACAGCAAGCCTGACCAATGTGGCAGTTTTTAGGGGGTAGAATCGGCCATTTCCTTGAGCAACTCTACCACCAGAACAGTTGCATCCGCCGCTTCGTCTTCCGGCACCTGCACCGGAACCCCTTCGGGACCGAACAGATTCGACACCCCGGGCAAGCCGCCATCGCCCTGTTCGAGCGGGTGGAACCCATAGGCCCGCAACGCCACGGCCAATGCCATGGCCTGCGGAACGTTCTTGGCTTGCGCGATGATCTGGTAGTCCATGCCGGCCTCCATGTTGGCTTGATCCTGACGGTCAATGGGGCGTGGCGCAAGGGCTAGCCCGTTGCATAATTCCCGCATCTAAACGCGGTGTCATCCCGGCCTTGAGTGGGGCAAGCTCCCAAGACGAAGCCCAAAACTCACCAGACCCTAATAATCCCGCTCATAAAACACCCCGAGGCTGGAATTGCCGTCCTGTCCGGCCGCGCCGGTGACCTTGAGGTCGTTGGTCACGTCGAGGTTGATCGTCACCTTGTTCTGGCCATTGGCGCCAGCGGTGACGCCCAGATAGATA
The DNA here is from genome assembly GCF_054489345.1 of Devosia sp. A369. Taxonomy (NCBI): domain Bacteria; kingdom Pseudomonadati; phylum Pseudomonadota; class Alphaproteobacteria; order Hyphomicrobiales; family Devosiaceae; genus Devosia; species Devosia sp. A369. The sequence continues at coordinate 120,519 of NZ_JBTMWV010000007.1, forward strand.
TTGTCATCGAGATAGGTGCCTGCCTGCACAGCGGCATTGCCCTTGTCGTCGGTGACCAGATCGAGATCGGCGAGGCCCGCCGCGCCGCGAATACTGTCCATCAGCGAGCTATTGCCGCCACCGCCCACCAGCTCGGCTGCTGCGCCGGCCAGCTTGGCCAACTGCATCGGCGACAGCTCGCCCATCGAGCGATTGAATAGCAGCCGCGCCAGCACTTCATCCTGCGGCATTTGCGGGCTGGAGCCGAATTCGATGCGCAGATCGGAGACGCGGCCCTGCACGATCACATTGACCGTGATGTCCTGCCCCTCGGTGGTGGCAAGGAAATCGATGAATGGATCGAGATCGCCGACCAAGGTCACCGTGCCCGACTGGAAATTGATCCGCTGCCCCAAAATCGACAGCCGCCCGCGATTGAGCGAGAAGCCGCCCACCGGCTGGATATTGTTGACTGGCCCCTTGAGCACCACCGAGCCGCCCACTTCGGCGTCGAGCCCCATGCCGCGAATGAAAATCTGGTTGGGCGCATTGACCGTCAGGTCGAGCAGCAACCCGCTCGGACGCGTCTGTGGAGTCGGCGCGTTGGTGAATTGATCCACCTTGGCGCGCGCCAGGGTCTGGTTGACGCTGGCTGGGGCGTTGCGATGGCGCACATCAACCAGCTCGGCCCCACCGCCGAGATTATCGGGAATGGTGATATCGGCTTTTTCGACATTGAGCGTGCCGGCCAGCAAGGGTGAACCGGTGAGGTTGCCGGTCAGCGCCAGCCCACCGGACACCGTGGCGACGAACATCGTGCCATCGGCATAACGCGCCGAATTGGCCACCACGCGAATGTCTGCCGGGAAACCGCCGGTGAGACCCACGCTGCCGGAAGCCGAGACGCTGCCACCGGTGGAGAGGCCGGCGTTGAGGCTGTTGATCACCAGGCTGGTGCCACTCAGGCTCGCCGAGCCGGTGATGTTCTGCAGGCGCAGATTGAGTTCGGGATCGGTATAGCCCGAACCACTGGTCGTCACCGTACCGGCAAATTGCGGGCTGGCGATACTGCCGCTGACGCGGGCGTCGAGATTGGCCGTACCGCTGAACTGGCCGCCGCGCTCGGCGACGAAGCGATTGGCCAGCACCAGCGGCGCCGAACCCTTGACAGCAACGGCCAGACCGCCGCCGCTGAGCGGCACTGTGCCGGATCCGGTGATGGTCAACCCGCCGGCCCCATTGGCGCTGAGCGCCGACAGCGTCACCGCATTGTCCCTGAAGCTGCCGCTGGCCGTGGCGCCGATGGGTGCGATGCCGAATTCCTTGATGGCAGCGGCGTTGACGCCATCGGCGCGCGCCTCGAAGGCAACGCGCGGATCGGCGCCAGTGCCCGAGACGGTGGCGCGGCCATTGATGGTGCCGGCCAGCCCCAATTCGGGCATGATGGTATTGGCGATATTGAGCGGCAGCGCCGTAATATCGAGTGCAATATCAAGCACATCGCCGGCCGAGCCAGAGGCGGTGATCGAGCCCGAGCCCACATCGAAGCGCACATTGTCGATGGCGACATTGCTGCCGGCCACCTGCAAAACGGTGGGCTGCGCCAGCCGGGCGGACAACTGCCCCTGCTGCAATTGCGCCCGATCCAGCCCCAGCCGATAGCCATTGGCAATCGGGGTCAGCGAACCGGCCACGTCGATATTGGTGCCCAGCGTTAGCGCGGCCTGCGCATCGAAAGCCGTGGTATCGCCACTCTGATTGGCCTTGGCGGTGAGGGTGGCAATCTCGACGCCGGCGGCAGCGACATTGCGCGCATTGGCGGTGCCATCGACCATCGGCACGCCGAACAGATCGCCGACCGCCGCCTGGATGTCAGCCGAACCAACACGAATATTGTCGTTGACCACCAAGCCCTTAACGTCGGCACGGACGCTGGCGCCCTGCTTGTCTTCGACGCCGGCCAGAATGATTTCGGCATTGATCGCGCCGCGCGCATCGAGCAGCGCCAGCGCGGCGGCCACAGCGATATCGGGCGACACGGCGGTGAGATTGCCGTTCAGCAGGCCGGTGTCGCCGGTGCGGGTTACCCCACCGCGAATGCTGGTGCCGGCGACGGCGAAATCGAGATTGCGCAGCGCCTGTCCGGTGACATCAACGGTGACGTCGCCGCCCAGGCTGGCGCGATGGCCGTCGAGATCGGCGGCGCCGCTGAGCTTGCCGTCGAGGCGATCAATATTGTAGCGGCCGGCGAAACCCAGCGCCGCATTGCGCAGGCTGCGGTCGGCCAAAGTGCCGGTAGGGACAGTGGCGTCGAGCTTGAGATCGATGACACTGTCGGCGCCTTTGGCGGTGCCGATGATGGAGAGTTTACCGCTGGCTTCGTCAGAGAGCAGCGCCAGATCGGCGAGGTCGACGCTGAACAGGAAATCGGCTAACGCGTTGGAATAGCTGCCATTTGCGTTGAGTTGAACCTGATCATTGGCGATGCGGAAGGCGTCGGCGCTGAGGCCAACTTCGGTGCGCGCGATCCGGCCGGAGACGGCGACGTCGCCGGTCAGCAGGCGGTCCACGACGTCGTCGGCAATGGCCAGATCGGTGCCGGTGCCATCCAAAGTCAGGTCGAAGCCACCGCTCAGCGGCATGATCCGGCCATTGGCCTTGAGCGCCAATTGGCCTGTCAGATCGCGGCCAGCCAGCGACGAAAACGGCGCGATGCTGGCGGTCTGCAGGTCAATATCGCCTGCAAAATCAAGACCATCGAGCAGGCCCGACAGCGAAGCCGAGAGCACGCCGCCGGCTACGCGCAACTGCGCCAGCTCGATGGGCGAACCGGCATTCCACAGCCCGGCAACGCCCAAACCGATGCTGTCGCCCAGCGCGGCTTCGACCGCTTCGTCGGCGTCGATACCAGTCAGCGCGCCGTCGCCATTGAAGGTTACGCGGCGGCTGGAAGGGTCAGCAAGATTGGCAGCAATGCCGCCAATGCTGAAATCGAGTTTTTGGGCGGCAAAGCCCGGCATGGCGAAGCCATTGACCGCGACCGTGGAGGTCCAGTTCTCCGAACCGTCACTGCCAAAATCGATATGCAGCTGACCATCGGCTAGCTTTGTCGCGCTACCGGGAACCGGCAAGATCACCGGATTGCCAGCCGTATCGGCGATCACGGCATCGAGTTTGAGCGCCTTGAGGAAGTTGTCCGGGGTGATTTCGGCGGCGGCGTCGAGTGCCAATTGCCCGCCGGTCAGCTTGAGCTGATTGAGGGTGATGCCACCGCCAGTGCGGAGCAAGCCATTGGCGGACAAGGCGGTTTCGGCGCCGAAGAAGGGGCGATAGGGCTCGGCGATCAGCGTCGCTAGCGGCCCACGCAGATCGGCGGCGACAGCGATGCCAGCGGATTGCTGGTTGATCGTCGCCACGCCGGAGAGCGCGGTCTGGCCATTGGCGGCGAGCGCCAGCTCGGTGCGCAGCTCGGTGACCGGGCCGCTACCGTTCAGCGTCAGCGTCACCGCCGGGCGATTTTCGATGTTGAGCAGATTGGCGATGACGCCATTTTCCGGCTCCACCAGGGCCAGATCCAGCAAGATCGTGCTTGCAGCATGCTGGTAGTTTGCTGCCAGTTTGAGCGTACCGCCCGGCCCATCGAGCCGCTCGATATCGAGACTGGTATCGAGGTTGCCACCGTCCAGCGTCAGCGCACCGACAAGCGAGACTTCCGCCGCCAGTCCGAACACCGAAGCGCCGAAACTCACCGAGGGAATGCTCAGCTCTTCGAGAATGACCGCGACCGGAAATTCGGGGATGGCAAAACCGCCACCGGCTTCGGGCGCCGGCAGGTCGACGCCGGTTTCGGCCGGCATCGCGTTGCGGAGGTAGTCGATGGAGTCGGCCTTGAGCGATTTGACTTCGAGCCGGCCGAAAAACAGCGCTGCCTGATTCCAGTTCAGCGTCGCGTTATTGACCTGCAGCCACACCCCTTCGGTGTCCGAAATGGTGATCTGGCGCACCGACACGTCGGAGCCGAGAATACCGTCGATATTGGAGAGCCGGATCTGCCGCTCGGGGGTCGACAGGCGTTCCTCGACAAAGCTGGTCAGCCAGTCTTTCTGTTCCTGGTTGTCCATCGTCAGCACATCCTGCGCGACGATAACGGCCGGCACGGCCAGCCCCAATAGTACCAGACCGGCGATCAGCAGCCGCCGTGGCTTTGCGGATAAACGCATCATCAGAATGCCTGCCCTATGCCGACATAAATGGCATAATCGGGGTCGCCGGCCCGCTTGTTGAGCGGCAATGCCAGATCGAGCCGCAGCGGCCCCAACCCGGTGAAATAGCGCACGCCGACGCCCGCGCCGATGCGCAGGTCGTCAATGCTCGGGAACACGTCGGCCGCCACATAGCCGCCATCGACGAAGCCGACCACGCCGATATCATTGGTGACCTTGGCGCGGGCTTCGAGCGAGGCTTCGAGCAGATAGCGCCCGCCGGTCACCTTGCCCATGCCGTCATCGACGCCGATGGATTTAAAGCCATAGCCGCGCACCGAGCCGCCACCGCCGGCAAAGAACAGCTTGTCGGGCGGGATTTCGGCCAGGTCCGGCCCCACCAGCACGCCCGCCTTGAAGCGCGCCGCCAGCACATAGGGATCGTCTTCGCCAAAGCCGAAATAGGTACGGCCCTCGACGGTCGCCTGCACCCCGGCATTGCCGAAATGGAATTCGTAGAACGGGTCCAGCGTGCCGGCCAGATACCAGCCCTGGGTGGCATTGACCTTGTCGTTGCGGAAATCCAGCACCGCGCCGGAATAGAGCCCGGCCGTCTTGAAGTCGCGCGTGCCAAAGGCGTCGTCGAAGCGGTTGATTTCGAACTGCGCCCCGCCCTCGAAGCTGATCTCATCGGAAAAAATATGGGTCAGCCCGGCCCGGCCCGCAGCCGAGGTTTCGGTATAGGTCGGATAGATGGTGCGCTCGGCCGAGACCGACGCGACGAAATCGGTGTCGGGGGTGAAGACGCCCGGCTTGGTGAAGGTGCCACCGAAGAAATAGTCGAACTGCGTCGTGTCGATTGGCCAGGCAATGCTGGCCACCTTGGCGTCGAGCCGCAGTCGCTCGGCCTGGCCGAACAGATTGCGCCACAGATGATAGGCCTCAAGCCCCAGCCCATCGATGCTGGAATAGGTGGCGCCAACGCCGAAGCGCCGTCCGGCCAGTTCCTGCACGATCAGATTATACGGCAGCAGCCCGTCAGCCCCGATGTCGTCGGCAGCTTCAAGCCGCGCCGCCCGGAACACTTCCAAGCGGTCGAGGCGCTTTTGCGCCAGCTTCAGCTCATCGGGATCATATTCCTCGCCCTCGGTCAGGCCGGTCTGCCGGCGCACGAAGTCGGGGTCCATATTCTCGGTGCCGGTCACCGTCACCGCGCCAAACGCGGCGCGCGGGCCGGGATTGACCGTGATGGTGACGTCGACGGTGTTGGTGGCGTGATCGGCCACCACGTCACGGCTGAGGATCACCGCCTTGGCGTGGCCCTGCTGGCGCCAGGCTTCGAGCGTCAACTGTTCGGCGGCGAGGATCACCGACGAGCGGGCGACTTCACCACTGCCGAAACCGCGGCTCAAGGGCGGATCGACCTGATCGTCGGGGTCGGAAGTCGGCAGCGCCTGATTGACGATATTGACGCTATTGAAATGGAATAGCGGACCCGGATCGACCACGATGGCCACATCCACCGGATCGGGCAGATCGATATCGGGCGGCAGATTGGCCGCTTCGACGCCACCGACGCGAATGCTGGCGGTGCCGCCGTAATGGCCTTCATTGTAGAGCGCCGCGATGATGCGGCGATAATCGCCCCGCGCCTTGGCCAGCAAACCCGCCGCGCCCGAGGCCGGCTCGGCCTCGTCGGCGAGCAGCGCCGAAGCGTTGCGCACGGCGGTTTCGACCGTGCCGGTGGCGTTGACGGTGATGCTGACTGTGTAGGGCTGCGGATCGGTAATCACCGCCTCCGCATCGATCTCGCTCTGGTCCTCGAACAGCTTGAGGCCAAAAATTTCAAACGCGAGCGCCGGCATCGTCGCCAGGCCCAGACCGGCCGTGGCAACGCACAAAGCGCCAATACTCGTTACTAACCGCGCGATATGCAGTGGACTAATTCCCGCCCGTTACGCTTCAACCATCTGAGGCAGAAGCATAAATTATTCCATCAGAATAGAAGATTTGGTTAAACACCTTCCGCCCCGACTGCGCCGACATGGCTCGCTCGATCACAAAGCGATCACATCATGTCGAGTTTAGGGTGGGGGCGCAGGTGGCACAAGTTTGGCGAGGGTGGCGGGGGACGATGCGGCGGGCGGAGTGGCGGATGGGCAACGCTGGGGGCGTTCGACGGAAGAATGGGGTGAGGGGCGGCGGGTGCCCATGCTTTGAGGCCAATTAAAGCGACCCCTCATCCGCCCTTCGGGCACCTTCTCCCTCAAGGGGAGAAGGGAAGAAAGAGGAGCCACAGCCACGGTGTCACCCTCCCCCTTGCGGGGAGGGAGAGCGAGATAGGAGTTAGCCCTTGCTAACTCCGTCATCGAGCCGGGAGGGGGTGCGAGAGCCCCGATGATCGAGGCTAGCCGACCCCCACCCTTGATCCCTCCCCGCAAGGGGGAGGGTGTCGACTGGAAACTCAGCGGATGATCAGGACGAAAGAAGATCTCATCCCAACCACCCTGTAGGCCCCCAGATTACTCCCGCGCCAATGCTTCCACCGGGTCCATCCGTGCTGCCGACCGGGCTGGCATGAAGCCGAAGACCACGCCGATCAGGCTGGCGGAGGCGATGGCGAGCAGGATCGATTCGGTGGAGTAGCTGAGCCGAGCGCCCTCGACCAGCAGGGTGAGCGCGTGGCCGAGGCCGAAGCTCAGACCGACGCCGGCGGCGCCGCCGACAAAGCACACCAGCACCGCCTCGGTGAGGAATTGCCGCATGATGTCGCCGCGGCGGGCACCGACGGCCATACGGATGCCGATCTCCTTGGTGCGCTCGGAGACACTGACCAGCATGATGTTCATCACCCCGATGCCGCCCACCACCAGCGAGATCACGGCGATGGTGGAAATCAGCAGCGTCAGCGTGGCCGAGGTCGACTGGATGGTGTCGCGGATGGTGGCGGTGTTCTGCAGGAAGAAATCGGTCTTGCCGCCATGCAGCCGGGTCAGCAATTCGGTGATTTCGGCCTCGGCCTGGGCCATGTCGAAATCATCGCTCACCCGCAAGGCGATGGAGCCGAGATAGGACACGCCCAGAATGCGATCCATCGCCGTGGTATAGGGCACATAGACATTGGCGCTGTTGCCGCCGGGCCCGAAGCCGGTGACATTTTCCACCACGCCAATCACCCGAACCGGCACCTTGCCCAGCATGATGACCTGCCCGATCGGGTCCTCGCCATTGATGAAAATGGCGTCGCGCGCATTGCCGTCGATCACCGCTTCCTGTGTGCGCTGGGTGATGCTGGTGTCGTTGAAGCCGACGCCCTGCGCGAAGGTCCGGCCATTGACCTGGAAATAGCCTTCGCCGACCCCCGTGATGGAGGCATTGGACGAGGTGCTGCGATACAGCACCGTGGCATTGGCGGAGACCTGCGGCGAGACGCTGTCGGCATAGGGCTGGCTGGCCAGCGCCTCGGCGTCGGAGGGCAACAGGGTCTGGATGCGATTGCTGCGCCGGTCGCCAAAGCCGCTGCCCGGATAGATATTGATGGTGTTGGTGCCGATGGAGGCGATGTTTTCCAGCACGGTCTGCTGACTGCCCTGCCCCAGCGCCACGACGCTGACCACCGAGGCGATGCCGATGATGATGCCGAGCATGGTGAGGAAGGTGCGCAGCTTGTGCGCCACCATGGCCCGCAGCGCCATGCGCAAGGCTTCGGCGCCGCGATCAAAGCCTTCGCGCCAGCGGGCGATGCGGCGGATGGGGTCGTTGGTGCGGTCGGATCGGGTAGCGTCGCTATTGCGCCGGTCGGCGATGATCTGGCCGTCGGAAATCTCGATGACGCGCTGGGTCTGCGCCGCGATCAGCGGATCATGGGTGACGATGATGATGGTGTGGCCGTCGCGATGCAATTCGCCGAGCAGCGCCATCAGCTCCTTGCCGCTGCGCGAATCCAGCGCCCCGGTGGGCTCATCGGCGAGGATCACCTCGCCGCCATTCATCAGCGCCCGCGCCACGCTGACGCGCTGTTGCTGACCACCCGAGAGGGCATTGGGCCGGTGGGTCAGGCGATCACCCAGCCCCAGCCTTGTCAGCAGATCGATCGCCCGCTGCCGCCGCGCCGCGCCATCGACCCCGGCATAGATCGCCGGCATTTCCACATTGCCCACCGCATCGAGATCGGCGAGCAGCTGATAGCGCTGGAAGATGAAGCCGAAATGCTCGCGGCGCAGCTCGGCCAGCGCATCGGGGCCGAGCTTGCTGACCTCCTGGCCGGCAAATTTATAGGTGCCGGAGGTGGCCCGGTCGAGACAGCCGAGGATATTCATCAGCGTCGACTTGCCCGAGCCGGACTGACCGATAATGGCGACCAGCTCGCCCTGATGGATATCGAGATCGACATCCTTGAGCACGGTCACCGCCTCGGCGCCGGTCTGGAAACTGCGGCTCAAGCCACGCAGCGAGATGATGGGGTCTGTCACGGTCAGCCGCCGATGCGCAGGCCGGGGCCGCCAAAGCGCGCACCGCCGCCACCCGCCTGGCCGCCCTGGCGCAGGGCCGGGGCGCCCCCGCTGACCACCTGCTCGCCCTCGCTGAGCCCGCTTTTGATTTCGGCCATGACATTGTTGTTGAGGCCGATTTCGATTTTGCGTGGTTCGATCTGTTCGGTCGCCGGATCATAGACCGCCACCATGGCATTGCCCTGGGGGTCCCTGCGCGTCACCAGACCGGAGGACAGCACCAGCGCATCCTCGACCTCGTCGAGCACGATGGTCACCTGCGCTGTCATCGAAATGCGCAGCCGGTGATCGGGATTGGGCACGTCGAACAACCCGTTGTAATAGACCGCGCTGTCGGTCGACGCCGTGTCCGAGCTGATCGAGGTCGGGGCTGGCTCGACCTCGCGCAGAGTGGCGTCGATCTTGCGATCGGGCTCGCCCAGAATGGTGAAATACACCCGCTGCCCGGCCGCGACGCGCACCACATCGGCCTCGGAAATTTCGGCCTTGATCACCATGGTGTCGAGATCGGCGATCTTGACGATGGTGGGAATGGCGGAACTGGCATTGACGGTCTGGCCCTCATCGACCAGCAGCGCCACGATGGTGCCGGCGCTGGGGGCGACGATGCGGGTGCGGGCGAGGTTGAGCTCGGCCGATTCAACGCTGAGCTGGGACTGGGCGATCTGCGCATCAAGCTGGTCGATCTGCGCCTGCGCCGAATCCACCGCCGCCTGCGCGGTTTCGAGATCGGTTTGCGAAACGAGGCTATTGGCGCTGAGCTGGGTGCTGCGCGCCAGCGCCGCTTGCGCCTTGAGCAGGCTGGCCTGCTGATTGCGCTGCTGCGCCTGGATGCCGGCCAGCACGGCCTGCGCCGTCTTGATGGCGTTTTCCTGATCGAGGCTGTCGATCTCGACGATCAGATCGCCTTTCTTGACGTCCTGCCCCAGCACCACATGCACGGCCTCGATGCGGCCCGACACTTCGGCGCCGACGCTGACCAGCGAATTGGCCTCCAGCACGCCCGAGGCCAGCACCGTCTGCTCGATATTGCCGCGCCCGACCACCACCGTGCTGGGCAACGTCGCCGCCTTGGGCGCGGCGAGGAAATACCACCACGCGCCAAGCCCGACGCCCCCCAGCACGAGCAACGCCACCAGCCATTTTGCCAAACTCTTCAAGCCGTCCGCACTCCGCATTTCCGTTCGTCGCACGATAATACGTTGCGACGCTGCGTTCACGTTAGGACTTGGTAAGGTTGGGAACGGATGCGTGAGGCTAGAGCCCCAGAAAGCGGATCGTATCGGGGTCGACCGGCACGCCTTCGGCCTGTCGGCGGGCTTTTTCTTCCCATTCGCGATCGCCCGGGGCCATGACGCGCTCGGCGCCGGGGCGCACGGCGGCGCTGCGCAGGCTGGCCAGATAGCGAGTGATCATCAGGCCGAACAGCTCGCGGCCAACGAATTTGCCGGGATCGATGACCAGCACGAAATGGCCCATATTGCGCGGCGTGGACACGTCGTCGCCGCCATACATCGGGATGAAATCGCTATCCAGCGTGGTGCCGGTCAGCAGCGCCGAGAACAAAGTCGCCACCCCGGCCAGAGCCGCGCCCTTATAGCCATAATCGGCCCCGCCCAGCGGCAGCAGCATATCCACCACATTGGGGTCCGTGGCCGGATGCCCATCCTTGTCGGCGGCAATGCCGGCCGGCAGTTCGAGCCCGAGCGAGCGGTGCAGCAGCACCCGGTTCATCGGAATCGACGAGGTCGCCATGTCGAGTAGCCAGGGCGCGCTATCAGGCACCGGCGCGGCAAAGGCCAGCGGATTGGTGCCGTGGAAGCGCTGCGCGCCATCGAACAGCGCCACCATGGAATCGGTATTGGTGGTGGCGAAGGTGACAAAGCCCCGCTCGGCCCCGGCCAGCGCATAGGCCCCCGCCGCGCCCAGATGGGAGGAATGGGCAATGCCCACCGCGCCGACGCCGGCCTGTTGGGCGAGTTCGATGCCGACTTCGACGGCTTTATAGGCCGCATAATGGCCCAGCCCGTCATCGCCATCGACCATGGCACTGCCCGCGGCGGTGATATTGACCTTGAGCTGCGGGTCTTTGTTGAGCCGGCCACCGGCCAGCATGTTGCAATAATGCTCGGTCAGCCGCACGCCATGGCTGTCCACCCCCACCAGCGAGGCATGCAGCATCGCCCGGGTCGCCGCCATCAGCGACGCCTCGCTGGCCCCGGCCTGCCGCAGCGCCGCCGCGACTTTGGTTTCCAGCAATTGTACCGGAAATAGCTTCGCCGAACTGTCCAAAACCTATCCTCCTTAGGGGGCGACCCGGCGCTCGGCGCCGCCGCGCAGCTTGCTCGAGGCCTTGGTCACCAGCAGCTGATTGAGCCGCATCTTGTCGGCGTCGACCACCTCGAAGACATAGCCGGCGGCTTCCACCTTGTCGCCCTTGCGCGCCGCGCGGCGCAGCCGATGCACGATGAAGCCGCCAATGGTTTCATAGGCGGCTTCGGGGGCCAGCTTCTTGATATTGAGCGTCCGCGTCACATCGACAAACGGCGCCATGCCGTCGATCAGCCAGCTCTGGTCGTCGCGCTTGAGAATGGACTGCTCCTCGAACGGATTGGCCAGCCCCAGCATCAGCGCGCCCATCAAATCCTTGAAGGTGACGACGCCCACCACCAGCGCATATTCGCTGACCACCAGGGCAAAGCCGGTGCTCTGCGCCTGGAATTCGGCCAGCACTTCCCAGACGTTGAGCGTATCGGGCACCGACAGCACATCGCGCCGCGCCTTGAGGAAATCCACCTGCTCGGGCCGCTCCATGACGGTGGCCAGCACGTCCTCGGCCCGCACGCAGCCGATCACGCTATCGATGCCGCCATCGCAGATCGGGTAGTGCGAAAACGGCCGCCGCCGCACCTTGTCCTGCTGCACTTCCAGCGAGTCGGTCAGGTCGAGATAGACGATATCCTCGCGGATGGTCATCACCGAGGTGACGCTGCGCAGCTCCAGCGCCAGCACGTTTTCGATCAGCCGATATTCGTTTTTCATCAGCACGCCCGAGGCGGCGCCGCCGGCCAGGATCATGCGGAAATCCTCGGCCGTCACCTCATCCTCATGCGACTTGGGCTCGAGATGCAGCATGTTGATCAGCACATCGGACAGCTTGCCGAACAGCCAGACCAGGGGTTTCAGCAGTTTGACCGCCAGTTCGGGGAACCAGACGATGGACAGCGCCACCTTTTCCGGCACCAGCATCGCCACCCGCTTCGGCGTCAGATCGGCAAACAGCACAAAGGCGCCGGTGACGAGGCAGAAGGCCAGCACCGAGCCGATAATGCGAGCCAGGCCGGCCTCGACGCCAATGGCCATCAGCCCGGCGCGGAACATCGGCCCCAATGCATCCTCGCCCAGTGTACCGGCCAGGATCGACACCGCGTTGGTGGCAATCTGCAGCGCCGTCAGCACATCGCCAGCATTGGCGCGCAGCGCCACGAAACGCAGCGCCTTCTTGTTACCGGCTTCGGCCAGGGCGCGAATGCGGACCTCGCGCGCCGCAGCAAAGGCAATTTCAGACAGGGCGATGATGACACTGATCCCGATCAGGGCCAGCAGCAGCAAGATTGCAATCGGGGCATTCATGGCAAGGGTGACGCAGCTTTTGAGACGGGCGTTCTCTCTAGCACGGGGCTGGGGGCAAACGGAAATGGTGTGGGGAGTGAGCGCGGATGCCATTCCCGCGTCAAGTTTGGACTTGCCCAACGTTTCGGTTTCTTCGCCTCCCTCCCCCTTGAGGGGAGGGATTGAGGGTGGGGGTCCATCGGGGGCCACCAAGCCGACCCCCACCCCGGCCCTCCCCTCAAGGGGGAGGGAGGGCAAGAACCGATAGCTTCATGCCACCAGCGCAGCGGTTTGTGAGCCGCGGTCTAGATAAACACCCCTCCCCTCAAGGGGGAGGGACCAGATCGGGCTCGCGGAGGGCAGCACTTTATTTCGGTGGGTAGGCGTGTTCCTGGCCCTGCCAGTCGCGCACGGTAAAGCACCCGTCGCTGCCGGCAATCGGGCTGGCGCCGATATCGGCTTTGCCGTAGCCGCCGGGGATGTCGAGGATGTAGGTCGGCTGGGCGAGGCCGGAAATGCGCCCACGCAAGGCGGTGACCAGCGCCTGGCCCTCTTCGATGCTGAGGCGGAAATGGCTGGTGCCGGGGGCCAGATCGGGGTGGTGCAGATAATACGGGCGAGCGCGATTTTCGACGAAGGCCTGCATCAGCGCGGCGAGCGTTTCGACACTATCGTTGATGCCCTTGAGCAGCACCGACTGGCTGAGCAGCACGATGCCATTGTCGACCAGCAGCGCCATCGCCGCCTTGGCAGCTTGCGTGAATTCGCGCGGATGATTGGCATGGACCGCCAGATAGGTGGTCTTGCCGCTGGAGCGCAGCGCCGCGACCATTTCGGCATCGACCCGCTCGGGCTGCACCACCGGCACGCGGGTGTGGAAGCGGATGATTTTGACGTGGTCGATGCCGGCCAGCCGCGCCATGATCTCGCGCAGCCGGCGCGCCGACAGCACCAGCGGATCGCCGCCGGTGAGGATCACTTCCCAGATTTCGCTGTGATCGGAGATATAGGCGATGGCCGCGTCCAGCTCGGCGGCGGTCAGCGTGCCCAGCCCCTGCGGGCCGACCATTTCGCGGCGGAAACAGAAGCGGCAATAGACCGGGCAGACATGCACGGCTTTCAGCAGCACCCGGTCGGGATAGCGATGCACAATGCCTTCCACCGGCGAATGGGTCAGGTCGCCGATGGGGTCGATGCGCTCGTCCGGCGTGGTGATCAGTTCGCGCGGGTCGGGGACGAATTGGCGGGCGATGGGGTCATCGGGGTCGGTGGGGTCGATCAGCGCGGTGATCGCCGGGGTGATGGCGATGGCGTATTTTTGGGCGACGGCTTCGAGGTTTTCGCCATTGCTCAGGCCGGCGGCGACGAGATCGGCGACGGTTTTGAGCGCGGCACTCCTCACCCCAACCCTCTCCCCTGAGGGGCGAGGGGGTTCGATCGCGTTCGGGAAAGCATCTGCGATGTCTGCGCTGTCCAAAATGCTCATTCCGCTACCGGTGCCCACAGCACCGCCTCGATCCGGGGCGCACCCGTCGCCAGCATGACCAGGCGATCAAAGCCCAGCGCCACGCCGCTGGCTTCCGGCATCAGCTCTAGCGCCGCCAGAAAATCCTCGTCCAGCGGGTATTGCTCGCCATAGATGCGCTGCTTTTCGGCCATTTCTGCGGCGAAGCGTCGGCGCTGCTCGGCGGCGTCGGTCAATTCGCCAAAGCCATTGGCCAGCTCGACGCCGCAGGCATAAAGCTCGAAGCGCTCGGAGACGCGGCGATCATCGGCGGCCCGCCGCGCCAAGGCGGCTTCGGCGGCCGGATAGCGGTCCAGCACGGTGATGCGGCCATTGCCGAGTTGCGGCTCGACCTTTTCAAAGAGGATCAGGCTGAACAGATAGCTCCAGCTGCGATCCTCGGGCACCGCCAGCCCCTGCGCCAGCATCTGGGCGGCCAGCGCCTCGCCATCGGTGACGCCGTCGCTGTCCATGCTGGCCAGCAGATCGATGCCGGCATAGCGCATAAAGGCGTCGACCACGCTCAGGCGTTCTGGGGTGACGAAGGGATCGCATTCCCAGTCGCGATAGCGCAGGGTTCTTGCCCCGGTGGTTTCGGCGGCGAGGCGCAGCAGGGCCATGCAGTCTCCAATCACCGCATCATAGGCTTCGCCCACCCGATACCATTCCAGCATGGTAAATTCGGGGTGATGCAGCGCGCTGCGCTCGCGATTGCGCCAGACATGGCCGAGGCTGGCGATGCGTTGCTCGCCGGCGGCCAGCAGCTTTTTCATGGTGAATTCGGGGGAGGTGTGCAGATACATCGCTTGGCCCGCCCCGTCATTGCCGATCATCTCGGTCTTGAAGGCGTGCAGATGGGTCTCATTGCCCGGCGAGCGCTGCAGCGCCGGCGGATCGACCAGCAAAAACTCCTGCTCGGCCAGATAGAGCCGAATGCGCGCCTCGATGCGGGCGCGCGCCAGCAGGATCGGGCGGCGATCGGCATGGACCGAAGGCGTCCACCAGGGCGATGCGGAATGAGACGGGGTGCTGCTCATGTGACCTTATATGACGGCCGGGCTGGCGATTTTCGCCGAGATAGGATAGTTGGCGCACGAAAGCCTATTTCGCGCGCGGGACGGCCCTGCCTCTACGACGCGCCACCGATACGAACAAGGAAGAATAATGGTCAAGGTCATCGCCTCGTCGCTGCGCAAGGGCAATGTCGTCGAACAGGACGGCAATCTGCACATCATCCTGACCGCAGAAAACGTCCACCCCGGCAAGGGCAACTCCATCACCAACGTCAACATGCGCCGCATGTCGGATGGCGTGAAGGTGGTCGGCCGCTGGCGCACCGTCGAAATGGTCGAAAAGGCCGATGTCGACGAGCGCGAATATGATTATCTCTATTCGGACGGCGAAGGCCACCACTTCATGGAGCCGGTGAGCTACGAGCAGATCACCGTGCCGGAAGACGTGGTCGGCGACCAGAAGGCCTATCTGACCGATGGCATGAAGGTGTCGCTCAAGACCTTTGAAGGCAACGCCATTGCCATGGAACTGCCGCAGCGCCTGAGCTTCGAGATTGTCGAGACCGAGCCGGTGGTCAAGGGCCAGACGGCGTCGTCCTCCTACAAGCCTGCCGTGCTCAATAACGGCCTGCGCGTCATGGTCCCGCCCCATATCGGCGCCGGCACCCGCATCGTGATCCTGACCGAAGACAATTCCTATGTGGAACGCGCCAAGGACTGAGGCTTAGCCTCAGCGATCAAAAAACGGGCCCTGCGGGGCCCGTTGCTATTTCGGCTCGTCAATTTCCCCGGCCGCATCGTGCCAATGCTCGTCGGCGCGCCCAATCGGGGTGCCGTCGGCCAGCCATTTGTCATAGGCCAGCTCGCGCAGCAGCATCTCCTTGGCGCGCAGCCAATAGTGGAACGAGCGGTCTTGGGGCCGTCCATCCTGCTCCCATAAAAAATAGGCTGTCTGCCGCAGCCTCTCGGCCACTTCGCTGTTTTTACGCATCGCCCCGACCGGTCAAAACGCGGCAGCAGAGCCGGGCGGCCCATTTGGCGGGCCACGCCGGGCAAGCCATATCGGCAGCACCCCAGGCTCCGCCGCTCGGCACCGGGGCACCCTCAGCAACGACTGCTTGCCCTGCATGGTTCCCCCGAATTGATCTGGCCTGCCGCATCCGCCCGGCATAGGCTCAGCCGGCAATCACCGAGTGGCCTGCCGATGTCCGCCTCGCTCTACCCCGCCAATTTCTACGAAAACCGCCGCCTGCACACCGCTCACGCCGCCAGCCGCATCCTCGGCGCGCTGCCGCCGGGCCTGCCGCGCCGCCATGTCGCCGATATCGGCTGCGGCACTGGCACCTGGCTGGCCGCAGCCTTGGCCGACGGGGCGGCCACCGGTTTCGGCATCGAGGGCGATTGGGTCACCCCGGCCATGCTCGACAATCCGGCGATCGAGTTTGTGGCGCAGGATCTGGAGCAGCGCTTTGCCGGCCCGCGCGTCGAGCTGGTGCTATCGCTGGAGGTGGGCGAGCACTTGACGCCCGGCCGAGCCGACAGCTTTGTCGCCGATCTGGTGGCGCTGGCGCCGGCCATTCTGTTCAGCGCCGCCATTCCCGGCCAGGGCGGCGTCGGCCATCTCAACGAGCAATGGCCGAGCTGGTGGGCCGCGCGCTTCGCCGGCCATGGCTACACCGCCCACGATGTGGTGCGCCCGGCCATCTGGACCGACGAGGCCATTCCGGCCTGGTATCGGCAGAATGCGGTGCTGTATCTGGATGCGGCGACGCGCGGGCGGCTGGGGTTGCTGCCTGATGATCCCAGCCTGCTCGACCGGGTGCATCCCAGCTTCTGGGCCCGGGCCAATCGGGAATTGGGCTATGCCAATGCGCTGCCGGAGTCCGAAGTGTTGCGGCAGCGAGGGGCGCAGTAGCGCTCAGCGCGCTGCCCAGAGCAACCCGCGCCGCAGGATTTCGCGGACGGGGCCGCTGCGCAGCTCGTCGGCTGTATGCCCGAGCGAGGAGTAAAACACCCGGCCCTGATCATGCATGGTGGTGAACACCACCGGCATCACTACGTCCTTGCGCCAGGGGTGGAATTCGCCGGAAAATACCGTGGTCGCCAGCACGTCCACCGCCGGGTCGTAGTTCAGATAATATTGCTCGGAGGTGTGCTCGAAGCTGTCGATGCCGGCCATGATCGGGTGGCTGCTGTCGGTCACGTCGACCCGATAGGTGATGATATTGCCCGGATGCTGTACCCAGTAGCAGCTCGCCGCATAGCGGAACGGCACGCTGGAACGGAAGCTGGTGGCCAAGCCCATGTGATAGCCGGCCAGCCCGGTGCCAGCGC
Organism: Devosia sp. A369; assembly: GCF_054489345.1. Classification (NCBI taxonomy): domain Bacteria; kingdom Pseudomonadati; phylum Pseudomonadota; class Alphaproteobacteria; order Hyphomicrobiales; family Devosiaceae; genus Devosia; species Devosia sp. A369. The sequence goes on from NZ_JBTMWV010000007.1 coordinate 137,674, forward strand.
GGATCGCAGTGATCAGCTTGGCCATTTTTTCTGGCGCCAGCACCCCGTCGGTGATGACCGGCACCACCAGGTCATTGCTGCCGACATCGTCGGCACCGAGCGCGTCATAATCCGGCGTCACGGTGACAGCAAAGCCTTCGGCTTCCAACAGTTCGCGCACCACCTGCGCCCCGCGTTCGGGCGTGTGCAGTTCCATGCCGCCCCAGACCACCAGGGCTTTTTTTGTACTATTCATCGTCAATCCTCACAGCCCCAAGCCCACGGCGCGCGTCCGATGCACGCCCTTGGGTACGAAGGCGAATTTGTCGGCCAGGCCAAGCAGGTCAGCGGCCAGATGCACCACCGACAGCCACATTTCGGTGCCTTGCAGGCTCGGCGCCTGCCCATCGGCAAAGGCGAAGCCTTGGTCGGTGATCCAGCGCTGCTCGGCCCGCTGGATGATGGCGCGGGCGATGGCGTCGGCCTCGGCGCGGCGATGGTCGGTCTGCTTGAGACAGAGCAGCAGCGGGTGGATGGTGTCGAGCAGATTGCACGCAGTATAGGTCGGGCCGGCAAAGCCGCCATAATTGCGATAATTCAGAAGCACTGAGTCAATGGCCCGCTCGGCATTGGGCACCGGCAGGCCGAACTGGGCATAGGTGCCGCGGGTCAGCCGATAGAAGCCGTTGACTGGCTGTAGCAGCCCTTCGGCTAGGGTTGGTGAGCCCCAGAGGCCGGTCGCCCGGTCCTGATGCAAGGCCAGCCAGCCGAACAGGATTTCCCGCGCCCGGCCGGTGGTAAAATAGCGGGCGTTGAAATAGAGCGCCGTGCCGATGGCATCGACGGCCGCGCCAGCGCCCCAGGCGCGGCTGCGCCAGGTCAGCCCTTCCAGCCAGTCGCAGAGCGCGTTGGCGCCGAGTTCGACGGCAGCAATCTTGTGCAGAGGCTGGCCGCCCAGCAGCTCGATGGCGTAGCCGACCGAGAGCACATTGTAGAGCGCCAAGCCATTGTCGCGCACCGCTTCGCCCGGTGCTGGGGGCTGTTTGGGATCGGGGAACAGCCCGGTGATGGGGTCCTGCAGCGCCTGCAATTCGGCAAGGGTGGCGGCCACATCCAGCCCTTCGGGCAGCGCGCCAAAGCCCGCAGCGATCTCGATGGCGTCATTGCGATGCCGGGCACTGCGCCGGACGGTGCCATCGGCTTCGCGCGACACGTAGTCGTTGCCCTGGCGATGGCTTGCCAAAATCGCTGGCCATTGCGCGGCTGCTGCGTCGCCGAGCCGGACCAAGGCCCCGGTGACGTCGCTGGTGGCGGATTGACCGCGATAGCGTACGAGTTTGGCCGGCACGCCGCCGACGATGGCCAGTGGCGGCACATTCTTGCTCACCACCGCCCCGGCGGCGACCACTGCGCCCTTGCCGATGGTGACCCCGTCGAGCACCACCGCGTTGGCGCCGATCCACACATCGTCTTCGATGGTGATGCCGAGCGTCTCGTGCTTTTGCGTGTGGATCGGCACGCTGGGATCATCAAAGCCGTGATTGAAGCCGACGATGGAGACATGACTGGCAATGCGCACGCCGTCGCCGCAGCGCACTCGGCCCGAAATCATCGCATAGGGATTGATCGTGGTATGGGCGCCGAACTCCACGTCGCCGCGCACCAGCGCATGGCCGGCAATCCAGCTTTGTTCGCCCAGCACCAGATGGGTGGTGAAAATCGCGGCCTCGGCTGCGACGTAAGCGGTGGGGTGGAACTGTGCGCCGGCGACCCGGGACAGATGGGCTTGCCGGGCGCGATGTTCGGGGCTGTCGATGTCGGCCTGGGTGCGGTCCCAGGTGAGGAATTGTAGCCGGGCGGTGTGCTCGGGGTCGTCTGATAGTCGAAAACTGTCCACTAGTCTCTCCGCACCCACCGGCTTCACCCTCCCCCTTGCGGGGAAAGCAGCGAGATAGGACTTAGCCTTGGCTAAGTCCGTGATCGAGCCGGGAGGGGGTATACGTCCGCACGCTCGGCGTTTGGGACTCACCCCCACCCTACCCTCCCCGCAAGGGGGAGGGTGACATCCAGTACGAGGCGCCCTCGCGCCACATCCCCCTCACGCCAAGCGCTCCAGCAGGGCTGGTTCGATTTCGAATTCCATGTGCTGCCCTCCGACAAAACGCTCGATTTCGGCGATGACCAGTTCTCCCAGCCGCAGTCTTTCGGTGCCGGCGGCGCCGGCGATATGCGGGGTCAGGAAGACATTGGGCAGACTATAGAGCGGCGAACTGGCTTCGGGTATCTCCGGGTCGGTGACGTCGATCACCGCGTGAATGCGGCCGGTCTGCAATTCGGCGATCAGCGCCGCTTCATCGACCAGCGAGCCGCGCGCCGTATTGATAAACCCAGCCCCGTCCTGCATCAGCTTGAGCTGTTTGGCTCCGATCATGCCCTGCGTAGACGGCAGCGCCGGCGCGTGGACCGACACCACATCCGAGCGGGCCATCAGCGTATCGAGGTCGACCAGTTCGGCCCGCGCCAGCAGCGGATCATCTGCCGCCATGAACGGGTCATTGATCAGCACGGTGACGTCGAGCCCCTGCAGCATGCGCGCCACCCTGCGGCCGATGCGCGACGCGCCGACCAGCCCGATGGTGCGGTGATAATTGCCGATGCGCTCATCCATCAGCGCATAGGTGGTGCGCCGCGCCGGATCGGCGCGATAGCGGTCGCGTAGTTCGAACACTCGTTTATTGGCGAAGATGATCGCCGCCAGGGTGAATTCGGCGACCGGCACCGCATTGGCGTCGGCGGCATGGGTCACCCTGATCCCGGCCTCATAGACCGCCGGGTCGACGGTGAATTTTACCGTGCCCGCCGCATGGGCAACCAGCTTGAGGTTGTTGGCGTTGGCGATCACCTCGGGCGTCAGCATCGGGCAGCCCCAGCCGGTCACCAGAATGTCGATTTCGCCCAGCACGGCGCGGGCTTCGGCGCTGGAAAATTCTTCCAGCGGCGTGGCCCGCACGATATCGCAACTCCGCGCCAGCCGGGCCAGCGCCGCCGCGTCAAACACATGTCGGGTCTTGTCCGCCGCCATGGCGAAGGCGAGTTTTGGTCGCATCAATCGCGCTCCGGCACCAGAATGGCGCTGACATCAATGCCCTCGCGGGCAAACATGGCTTCCAGCGCCACCATGTCCGGTGCATGGGGCACTTGCCCTAGCGCCGCCTCGGCCTCGGCACCGGCCGGCAGCGCCATCGCCGCCGTCACCAGCAGCGTCTCCCCAGGTGGGATTGCCCCGCGCAATTGCGGCACGATGGATTTGGAGGTGATGAGATTGGTATTGGGCAGCGCCCGATGCGCCCGCCCGGCCCGCTGCCCGACCAGATCGACAATGGCGCTGACATCGGTTGCGCTCTTGGCGATGGCCCGGCCGGCTTCGTCGATATAGCTGTCGGCGTTGAGGTCCGCCCGGCCGATGGCGAAGCCGCCTTCGGTGGCATGCAGCGCGCGCGGCGTGGTGATGCGGTGAACGCGGATATGCCAGAGATTGGCCGGGATCAGCCAGGTTTCGACGGTGACGTCGCTCCACGGCTTCCAGCGCCCGAACAGCGTATTCTCGGCGATCTGGGCGACTTCATTGCCCTCGCGGACGCGGTAGTGAATGCCGTCGTCGGAAAAGGCCAGCGCCCCGTCAAAGGCGCCATTATCGTAATCGCGGTCATCGGACTCGACAGAAAAGCCGTAGCGCGAGGAATAGACGAATTTGCAGTATTTCTCCGCCCCCTGCCGCATATGCCAGGTGCCGCGCCCGAACCGCACCTGCTGGCCGCTTGACAGCGCCACCACATTGCCCGGGGTATGCATCATCACCATGCCCGGATGCTTGAGCGGCACCGGCTTCTTGCTGACTTCGGCCGGCGTCTCTTCGGCCGCCCAGAAGGGGTGGTCGTCCGGCAGCGCCAGTGGCAGGAAGGCTTTCAGCGCCCAATAGGGCGAGCCGGCCGAGTTATAGCTCTCCGACATGAACAGGTTGGGATAACCGAAGCCGATCGACAGCACGCCATCGCGATCGGCGATCGGCTTGTCGGCCCACCAGCGCAGATGGCGCATATACTGGCCCTTGATCTCGCCCCAAGGCAGCACATCGAGATCGGCAAAGGCCAGTGCGCCCCAGATGCCGCCGCAGGCAAAACGATAGGTCAGGCTCCGCCCGAAGGCCAGCGCACCGCCATCTTCGTCAAACCAGTGGCGGATATCCTTGGCGAACAGTTTGGCCCGCTCCTTGTAGGCCGCGACGCGCTTCTCATCGCCCTTGGCCAGCTTGGCGTAGATCAACCCATAAAAATGCATGGCGAAGGGAATGTAGTGGTCGACGCGCCGCACATTGCCGTCGCGATACCAGCCATCGCCGAGATAGAAGCCATCCAGCTCCTCGAGATATTTCTCGGTCAGCGAACGGTCGAAATCGACGCCGCACTCCTCCAGCCCCAGATCGACCAGGATGCGGAAGAACTTCCAGTTATTGTCGGCATAATCGAACTGGCGCGCATGCTTGAGATAAGCGGCCAGATTGTCCTTGGCCTGTTGCGGCAGCGGCTCCCACACCAGATGCGGCAGCAGCCGCAGGGTGAAGCCGATGGCCGCCAGTTCGACCATGCGCTGATCGGTGGCATTCACCGTGCCCCAATATTCCGGATGCTCGGGATCGGTGCCATTGGCGAGACCTTGCCGATAGAGTTCCCAATGGTCGAATTTTCCGCCGCCGGCCGCCAGCGGGGTCAGCCCCCAGAGCGGGCGGGCAAAGCCTTCAAGGTCGGCCGCCGCGCGGTCGAAATGCGCCCCGGCGCCGTCGAGCCGCACGCGCGCTGCGCCTTCCGAAAAGAAGGGCAGCAGCGGGTTGAACAAATCGTGCAACGCCTTTTCGACATCGGCGCGGGTCTTGAGCGGATTGCCATGCAACGGATTAGCGCTCACCGGATCATAAGTCATTCAGGCGATATCCTCGTTTTCACGCGTCATCTGTGGGGCGACGGCGGGCGCGGCATAGGCGCCCTTCAGGTCAAGCTTTTCAGCAAAATGGCAGGCCGCCTGCTGGGCAGTGCCGTTGATCGGGCGCAGTTCCGGCCGCTCGCTGCGGCAGCGGTCCTCGGCATATTTGCAGCGGGTGTGGAATGGGCAGCCGACCGGGCGATTGCCCAGATAGGGGATTTCGCCCCGGACTTCCTTTTTGCGGCCCTTGCGCCGCAGCGGATCGGCGATCGGCAGGGCTTCGAGCAGCAGCTCGGTGTAGGGGTGACGCGGGCGTTCAAACAGCATCTCGGTGGGCGCGTTTTCCACCACATGGCCGAGATACATCACCACCACCCGGTCGGCGATGTAGTTCACCACGCCCAGATCATGGCTGATGAAAATATAGGTCAGGCCGAATTCGGCCTTGAGGTCTTCCAGCAGGTTAAGTACCTGCGCCTGAATCGACACGTCGAGCGCCGACACCGCCTCGTCGGCGATCACCAGCTTGGGGTCGAGCACCAGCGCCCGGGCGATGCCGATGCGCTGCCGCTGCCCGCCGGAAAACGCGTGTGGATAGCGCCCCACCGCCTCGGCGGGGATGCCCACCTTTTCCAGCGTCGACAGCACCAGCTCCTCCAGCGCCTTGCCCTTGCAGATCTTGTGGATGCGCAGCGGCTCGGCGACGATATCGAACACCCGCATATTGGGATTGAGCGAGCTCATCGGGTCCTGGAAGATCATGCGGATATCCTGCCGCCAGGGTTTTAGCTCCCGCTTTTTGAGCGCGGTCAGTTCCACGTCCCCGCCGGATTTGGGGTGATAGACCACCCGCCCGCCATCGGAGGATTGCGCCTGAATGATGCAGCGGCCCAGCGTGGTCTTGCCGCAGCCGCTTTCGCCGACAATGGCGAGGGTTTCTCCGGCTTCCACCGTCAGATTGATATCGGTCAGCGCATCGAGCCGGCGTTCGGGGCCGAACCAGCCGCCGCTGAGCACGTAATGCTTGGAGAGGTTTTCGACGGTCAGCAACGGGCTCATGCCACCGCCTCCGCATTTTGCCGCGTCAGCAAATGGCAGCGCGCGTGGTGGCCTGTCCCGATTTCGGTGCGTTCTGGTCGGACAGTGGCGCAGGGCTCGAAGGCATAGGGGCAGCGACTGGTGAAGGCGCAGCCAGTCGGCCGATCCTTGGGCGCGGGCACCGTGCCGTGGATCGGCGACAGCCGCACCCGCTCGGCCTTGCGCGCCATTTTGGGAATCGAGGCCAGCAGCGCCTGGGTATAGGGATGTTTGGGGGCAGCGAAGACGTCGAACACGCTCCCCTGCTCCACCACATCGCCCAGATACATCACCGCCACTTCGTCGGCGATTTCGGCCACCACACCGAGATCATGGGTGATGAACAGCATCGCCATGCCGAAATTCGCCTGCAATTGGGCCAAGAGGTCGAGAATTTGTGCCTGCGTGGTCACGTCCAGCGCCGTGGTCGGCTCGTCGGCAATCAGCACTTTTGGCGTGCAGGCCAGCGCCATGGCGATCATGGCGCGCTGCCGCAGCCCGCCCGAGAGCTGAAACGGATAGGCATCGGCCCGCTCGCGGGCGCCGGGAATGCCCACCTGTTCGAGTAGCGCCACGGTGCGTTCGCGCGCCTCCTTGGGCTTGAGCCCTTCATGGATCACCATCATCTCGTCGATCTGGTCGCCAATGGTGTGCACCGGCGATAGCGAGCTCATCGGCTCCTGAAAGATCATCGCGATCTGATTGCCCCGAATGGCCCGCAGCGGCAGGCTGTCCTGCTTGAGCTGGACGATATCGGTGGGCTTGGCATCAGCCGGCGCGTAAACGATGGAGCCGCGCTGGATATTGGCATTCTTGTCGAGCAGCCGCAGCACGGCGCGGGCGGTAACGGATTTCCCGCAGCCGCTTTCGCCCACCAGCGCCAGCGTCTTGCCCGGCGTCAGCGTCAGATCGACCTGCCGCACCGCCTCGATATCGGGCTCGTCGGGCGAGGTGAAGACGATGGACATATCAGCGATGGTGAGGATGGGACTAGCGGCCATGGGGATCAGCGGCATCACGGAGGCCGTCTCCAAAAAAGTTCATGGACAGGATGATGATGACCACACAGATGCCGGGGGTCAGCAGCCAGGGTGCGGTGGCCAGGGTGCGGATATTCTGCGCGTCCTGCAGCAGCGTGCCCCAGCTGACGATGGGGGCCTGTAGCCCGAGGCCGAGGAAGCTCAGCGCCGTTTCCGCCAGGATCATGCCGGGAATGGCCAGAGTCGCCGCCGCGATGATGTGGCTCATGAAGCTGGGCACCATATGCCTTGTGATTATGCGCCAGTCGCTGGCGCCATCAAGCTGCGCCGCGGTGACGAAATCCTCGGTGCGCAGGCTCAGGAAGCGCCCGCGCACCACGCGCGCCAACTCGGTCCAGCCGATCAGGCTGAGAATGATGGTGATGGCGAAATAGGTTTGCAGCGCACTCCAGTCCTTGGGTAGGGCCGCCGCCAGCCCCAGCCACAGCGGGATCGTCGGCATCGAGCGGATGAACTCCACCACCCGCATCACCGCGCTGTCGAACCAGCCGCCGTAATAGCCGGCAAAGCCGCCGATGATGATGCCGAAGAACAGGCTGAGCGTGACGCCGGCGAGACCAATGGACAGCGAAATGCGGGTGCCATGGATCAGACGGCTCAGCAGATCGCGGCCCAGCCGGTCGGCGCCCAGCACATAGAAGGGCGTTTTCGGGTCGGCGACGCCGATGAGTTTGACCGTCATCGGAATGAGGCCGGCCAGCAGATAGGGCTTGCTCGGGGCAAAGAACTGCACCGGGATTTCGACCTCGGGATCGATGACGAAAATCCGCCGCATCGCCTTGGGGTCGATCTCGGTGGCATAGCCATTCACATGCGGGGCAAACCGCCACGAGCCGTCTTCGGCGGTGGAAATCAGCTGGATGCCCTGTGGCGGCGCATAGGTATAGCGCGCGCTATAGGCACCCGGATCGGTGGGGGCCACAAATTCGGCCAGCAGCGCCACCAGATAAAACGCGATCACGATCCACAGGCTCACCAGCGCCAGCCGGTGCCGTTTGAAGCGCCGCCACATCAGCCCGAGCTGGCTTTCGCGCTTGGCGCGAATGACCGGGGTCGGCAGCACGTTATCCGTCATGGTTTTGATAGCCATTGGTCTATTTGCTCCCGTAGCGAATGCGGGGATCGATCCAGGCGAGCAGCAGATCGCTGATCAGCGTGCCGATCACCGTCAGCATGCCCAGCAGCATGATGATGGCGCCGGCGAGGAACATGTCCTGGCTGGTCAGCGAGCGCAGCAGCAGCGGCCCGGTGGTCGGCAGATTGAGCACCACCGACACCAGCACCGAACTCGACACCAGTGCCGGCAGCAGCCAGCCAATGGTCGAGATCAGCGGATTGAGCGCCACCCGCACCGGATATTTCAGGATGGTGCGGAACTCGCTCAGGCCCTTGGCCCGCGCCGTGGTCACATAGGGCTTTTTCAGCTCATCGAGCAGATTGGCGCGCAGGATGCGGATCAGCTCGGCGGTGCCGGCCAGCGACAGCACCAGGATCGGCGCCCAGGCATGGCTGAGGAAATCCCAGACCCGGGCCGGGCTCCAGCGCGCCGTCTCAAATTCGGGGGAGAACAGCCCGCCAATGGTTTGGCCGAACCAGGTGAAGCTGAGATACATCAGGATCAGCGCGAAGAAGAAATTGGGAATGGCGAGGCCGAGAAAGCCACCAATGGTGGCGAGATAATCGCCGAGGGAATATTTGCGCACGGCGGCATAGATGCCGATCGGCAGGGCGACCAGCCACATCACGATGACGGCCAGCCCTTCGAGCAGGATGGAATTGCCCAGCCGGCCCCAGATCAGCGTCGTCACCGGCGCTTTCCATTCAAAGCTCTGCCCGAAATCGCCGCGCAGCAGAATGCCGCTGATCCATTTCCAATATTGGATGATGTACGGCTCGCCGAAGCCGTATTGCTGGCGCAGCGCCTCGATCTGGGCCGGATCGACCTGATCGCCATTGGCCGCCAGCATCGCCATATAGGTGGTCAGATAATCGCCCGGCGGCAGCTGGATGATGGCGAAAGCCACAAAGCTCACCGCCCACATCGTCAGCACCATCGCGATCATCCGGCTGGTAATGAAACGCAGCATCGGCGTCTCCTGTTCGTCAGAACTTGGTGAGCATGGGGGCGCCCCAAGCATCGGGGCTCGCCGTCACCCCCTCCTAGCCTCCCCCGTCAAGGGGGAGGTACAGATCGGTGGGCGATATTCCCCTCGCGGCGCGGGGAGCGCCGCGAGGGGCGGGAGGCCGTTACTCAGCGGCGAAGTACCACTGGAACGGATCGTAGGGGCCGGGGGTGGGGAACAGATAGGCGTGCAGCATCGGTTCAGCGATGTTCCGCATATTGTTCTTGGCGATGTAATAGCCATTGCCGGGCAGGCTGATGCCGATCACCGGGAAGTTCTCCTTGGCCAGGGCCAGGATTTCCTTCATCAGCGTATCGCGCTTGGCCGGGTCACCCTCGCCACGCAGCAGCTTCATCTTGTCCATCTGCTGCTTGGCCCAATCGGCGGGCTCTTCGGCGATTTCCGGACGCGAGCCGTTAAACCACTGGGCCCAGCGATAGGCCCAGACGGATTCGTCACCCGAAGCCATGTAGTAGCGTGGCTCCTGCACCACATCGAGGCCGCCGTCGCCCTGCCAGATCTGGGCGTCATAGTCGCCGAGCGGGCGCTTGTCGTAATAGAGGGTGCGGTCGATATTGTTCAGCTCGATATCGATGCCACCGGCTTCGATCTGCAGCTGGATCAGCTCCATCATGTCGGTCCATTCGGTGCGGAAGGCAGCGATGGTGTCGATGGTGACGACCAGCGGCGAACCGTCCGGCATGGTGTAGAAGCCATCGGCATTCTTGGGGCCAAGGCCGGCGGCCTGGAACGCGGCATCGGCCGCTTCGAGGTCCAGCTCGGTATATTGCTTGGCCATTTCCTCGTCATAGAACGGCGATTCAGGGCGCGGCGCGGCCTGGAAGGGTTCGCCCTGCCCGGTAAACACCACATCGATGATTTCCTGCCGGTCGATCAGATGGCTGACGCCGATGCGGAAGTCCTTGTTGCCGAACACGGCGCGGCGCGCCGGATCGACGTGGTTCATGTTGAACTGCAGCGTCATGGTATTCATGCTCGCCGGGATGTTGGCGCCGAGCCGATAGTCACCGGTTTCCTGTCCGTCGAAGAACAGCGGCTGGTTGGCCACGGTGGCGATATGACGATCCTGGAAGTCGATTTCGCCATTCAGCGCCATCAGCGTCAGCTCTTCCAGCGAGTCCGAGACGCGCATATCGAGCCGGTCGATATAGGGCAGCTGATTGCCGGCGGTGTCGACCTTCCAGTAATAGGGATTGCGCACGAAGGTGGTGCGGCTCGCGTCGCCGGTCAGCGGCACGTCGATCATCCACGCATTCATGAAGGGCAGCTCGGGATTGGCAAAGCGGATGGTTTCCGTCGCCCATGAGCAGCGATTGCCAATCCACAACTCCCACGTCTCGAAGCCGGCGGCCTTGGCCTGCGCGACAGCGTCCGGGTTGTATTTGGGGTGGAATTGGCCGCAATAGTCCTTGCTCAGCGACACCACGGTCAGTCCGTTGATGCTGGCCAGCTCGTCCATGATCACGCCATTGGGATCACGGAAGACGAATTTGAACGTGGTCTGATCGACCACTTCGACGCTGACAGGGTTTTTCGGATCCTTGATGAAGCCGCCCACGCCGTAGCTGGGCTCGCTGAAGAGTTCGACCGCGAAGGCGATGTCGGCACTGGTGAACGGGGTGCCGTTATTCCACTTCAGCCCCTCGCGCAGCTTGAAGGTATAGACGCGGGAGTCTTCACTGACTTCCCAGCTCTCTGCCAGATTGGGGATGATCTGCTTCCATTTGCGATCGTAGCGCACCAGGCCGTCATAGGCCACGGTGCGGCCGATCCAGGCATTGTCGAGGCCGCCGCGCAACGCCGAGCGCCAGGTGCCACCATAGACGCCGACACTTTCCACCGGATCGATGACCAGCGGATTGGTCGGCAGGCGCTCGGCGACCGGCGGCAGTTCGCCACTGGCCACAGCCGCATCAAGCATCGGCGATTGCTGCTGGGCGATGGCGGCACTGCCCAGCATCAATACGGCGGTGAGCGCGCCGCTAACGACACGGCCGGCATGCACGCCCGACCTGCGTAAAGTTCTGTTCATGGATGTTCCTCCCTTGCGGCCGTCTGCTTCCGGCCCGGCGCCTCGTGACGCAGACGCAAGTTAGGTCAGGTTTTGCGCAATCGCAAGTATTTTGCGTAAATCACGCAAATAACGCAAATTTGCTCATTTTGCATTGTCGGGCCAATGGCCTATGGCGGGGAAAGGCGCTCTTTCACCGGGTCGAGGCGCGCCGTCCGCTAACATTTTTGCGGTGAATACGGTGGCTTCTCGCCCCGCTCAGACGGTAAAGACCGTCTCGCCTTCGACCATGCTGACGCCGATTTCGAGCTGCTGCACGGCGCGTTCGCCATCCATATGCTCGGCCAGCAACCGCACCGCGCCGCGCCCGATCGCCTCACGCTCGACCCGCACCGTGCTCAGCCGTGGCGTCGCCATTCCAGCCAGCGGCAAATCATCGAAGCCGATGATGGAAAAGTTCGGCGGCAAGGGGCTTTGCGGATCATAAATGCCTTCCAGCATCTCCACCGCCGCGATGTCGTTCCAGATGAAAGCCGCGGTGATATCGTGCCGCAGGGCCAGCATATCGGCCAGCAATTCCCCGGTATGGCGCTCATCGGTATTGACGATGGTGCCGACCGCCCCCGGCGTCATGGCGATGGCCTGTTCGAAGCCGCGCTGGCGCTGGCGAATGGTCGGCCGGTAGCGGTGGGTATAATGCAAAATCTTGCGGTGCCCGGCGTCCAGCAGCCGCTGCGTCGCCATGAAGGCGCCGTAGTAATTGGCTGGCGACACCGAGCTCACCCGCATTTTCGGGTCGCTGCCATTGACCAGCACCACCGGCGTTCCGGCTTCCGCCGACCACGCCGCCAGCTCGTCCCAGGCGTCGATCCCGGCCAGCAGCAAGCCACCGGCATCGGCCTGCTCGATCTGCTTCTGGATCAGTTCCAGCGTTACCGCCGCTTCATTGACCAGCCGCAGATCCAGCGTCATTCCGGCTTCGGCCGCCTGGGTCCGCATGCCCTCGACAATGCCGAAGTAAAACCCCGACAGCCCACTGGTCGCGCCCCCGAGCGGAACCAGCGCCACGGCGCGCTTATCGCCGCCCGCCGGCAGCGTATTGTGTTTGGATTTGTAGCCCAGCGTCCGCGCCATGCGCTGCACATCGCGCCGCACCGCATCGCTGATGCCGATCTCATTGGCCAAAGCGCGCGACACGGTGCTCACCGAAACGCCAAGGCGCTCCGCGATATCGGTCTGGTTCGCGCGTCTCTGTTTGGCCACGGCAGCTCCTTGCTTCTCCTTTACGCAATATTTGCGTTTTTTGAGCAGCGCAAGCCCCGCGTGAAATTATCCCCCTCGCCCCTTCCCCCGCCAAGGCGTCCAAGGGGCTGGCGCATTGCCGGCCACCGGCTGCGGCCCAGCCAGTGCAAAACCCAATGTGATCAGCCTCTTACCTGTGGCTGAACCGTTCGGTGACATTGACCTTTTTGCCCCTCCGGCCGATAACCGGTCAAGCCACACGTTTGGAGAACAAAGGCAATGGAAGACAAAAACACTATAATTCCGACCAGGAGAGAATTTCTTTCCATGATCGGCGCAGTTGGTGGCGCAGCAGTAATGTATCAGGCGATGGGCGCTATGGGTCTGGCCCAGGCCTCGCCATATGAAGGCGCGATCAAGCTTGGTCAGGCGCCCGCTGGTGCCAAGGTGCTGGTTCTCGGCGCCGGCATTGCCGGCATGGTTGCGGCAATGGAATTGCGCGACGCCGGCTATGAAGTCGAAATTCTTGAATTCCGCGACGTTGCGGGCGGCCGTTGCTGGACCCTGCGGGCCGGCGACACCTTCGAGGAACTGGGTGGCGAAACCCAGACCGTCGATTTTGCCGAAGGCAATTATTTCAATCCCGGCCCATGGCGCGTGCCCTACAACCACTACGGCATCATGGACTACTGCCGCCGCCTCGGCGTCGAGCTGGAGCCGCTGATCCAGATCAACAACTTCTCCTATGTGCACTCCAGCAAAGCCCTCGACGGCAAGCCGGTGCGCTACCGCGAAATCAACACCGATTTCCGCGGCCACATCTCCGATCTGCTGTCGAAGGTCACCAATCAGGGTGCACTGGACGAAGTGCTGTCGGACACCGACAAGACCCAGTTGCTCGCCGCACTGCGCACCTTCGGCGCGCTCAACAGCGACAACGAATACGTCTCGGGCAACACGGCCAGCGCGCGTCGCGGCTATGAGCGTGCACCGGGCGGCGGCGTCGATGGCGCACCAATCGCCAACGACATCATGGATCTGACCACGCTGCTGGATTCGGGTCTGTGGAGCCGTCTGGCCACCAGCGAAGGCCTCAATGGCTCGATGCCGATTTTCCAGCCCAAGGGCGGCATGGACATGATCGCGCGCGCAATGGCTGAAAACCTTGGCGACCTGGTCAGCTACAACAAGAAGATCACCGCCATTCGTCAGGACGAAACCGGCGTCACCGTCACCTATGAAGACCGCGCCAATGGCGGGGCCGAGGCGACTTCGACGGCGGATTACTGCGTTTGCACCATCCCCTTCTCGGTGCTCAGCCAGATCGACCACGACTTCTCCGGTCCGCTCTCGGACGTCATCAACACGATGTCCTACGCGACCGCCATCAAGGTCGGCCTCGAGTTCAATCGCCGGTTCTGGGAAGAAGACGAGCATATCTACGGCGGCTCGACCTATACCGACCTGCCGATCTCGCAGATTTCTTACCCGTCCAACGACTACCTCTCCAGCAAGCCCGGCGTTCTGCTCGGGGCCTATTCCTGGGGCGCAACGGCCTATCAGTTCTCGTCGATGACGCCGGCTGATCGTATCCAGCACACCCTCGAATATGGCAGCCAGATTCATCCGCAGATGCAGGAAGAGTTCAAGGCTGGTGTGGCTGTCGCCTGGCACCGCGTGCCGTGGACGCTGGGTTGCAACGGCACCTGGCAGGACAAGGAAGCCCAGTATCAGGACGGCGTGTCCATGGACCGCCGCATCGTCTGCGCCGGCGAGCACCTGTCCTATCTGCCGGCTTGGATGGAAGGTGCCGTGCTCTCGTCGCTCGACGCGATCACCCGCCTGCACGCCGAAGCCACCACCGCAGCAGGAGCATAATCGATGAACTTCACTAAAATCGCCGCCGCTGCCGCTTTGGTCAGCATGCTGGCAACCGGCGCCGCCCTGGCGCAGGACGCCGCCGCCGATGACAGCAAGGCCTGGTTCGGCAGCTCGTCGGTGCTGACCCAGCAGACGGGCAAGGGGCTTTACGAAGCCGTTTGCGCCAGCTGCCACATGTCCAAGGGTGAAGGCGCTGTCGGCGCCGGGGCCTATCCGGCACTGGCCGATAACGAGACGCTCGAATTCGCTGACTACCCGATCTACATGATCGTCAAGGGGCAGAAGGCCATGCCACCGCTGGGCGGGATCATGAATGACGAGCAGATCGCCGCCGTGGTGAACTATATCCGCACCAACTTCGGCAACAACTACGCCGACGAGCCGGCTACGGCCGAAATGGTCGCAGCTGCGCGTTAAGCCAAATTGCCCGGCGTGGTTTCGACCACGCCGGGTGTTTTTTAGGGCTTTAGCCCCGCCGGCACCGGCGACGATTCATGCAATAGGGTAATTTCTATCCGCTCATTGGCCGCCATATAGGGATCATTGGGAAAGAACGGTTCCGCCGTCGAGCGACCGACCACCGAATTGATCCGGTCGTCCTTGAGCCCGAATTCACCCAAAATCTGCCGCACGATATTGGCGCGGTCGGCCGACAGCTCCCACGAGCCGTAGCGCGGATTGGCATAGACCCCGCCCGCCGCCGTATGGCCCGAAATGCGCACCTGATTGGACAGCTTCTGCAGGATCGGGGCGATCGCGGCGATCGCCTGCCGCGTCGGTTCATTGGGATATTTCGATCCCTCTGGAAACATCGGGCTGCCTTCCTGATCGATGATCCGGATATTGAGGCCCTCTTCGGTCTCCTCGATCAGCAGATTATCCGACATTTCGGTGATGTCAGGCATGGCCTGCCAGGCCTGGCGAATGCTGGCCGCCGCACTGTGGAACGCCATATCCTCGGTCGCCTTGAGGTCGGATTGCGAGGCCTTGGCGGTGTCGAATGGATTGCCCGCCGACTGGTCGCGGCCGCTCATCGCGCCCTCGACCGTGCCGAATTCCTGGCCCTTGGGCGTAACCGAGGCATCCACCGTTTCGGCCGGCGTCGAGCCCGCCATCAGCGAATCCGAATCATCAAGCGCCGTGCCGCCCATCAAGCCGCCCGATCCGCTGGTGGTCGGGCTGATATTGGGGGGCGCGAAATAGGAGGCGAGGCCTTCCTTCTGCTCGGGCGTGGTCATGCTGATCAGCCAGAGCAGCAGGAAGAACGCCATCATCGCCGTCACGAAGTCGGCATAGGCGATCTTCCAGGCGCCGCCGTGATGGGGATGCTTGCGCCGCTTGGCGCGCTTGATGATGATCGGCTGGTCGTAATTCGCCATTCTGGCTTTCCTGAACCCGGCTTAGGTGGCTGCCGGCAGATTAGAGGTGGCCTCGTCGATTTCCGCAAAGGTCGGCCGGTCTTCTGACATCAGCGCCTTGCGGGCAAATTCGATGGCCATCACCGGGACCTGGCCCGAGATATGGGCCAGCAGGCCCACCTTGAGCGACAGGAAATACTTGGATTCGGCCTCATAGGTGTTGCGCAGCGACTGCGCGAAGGGCGCGAAAAAGCCATAGGCCACGAACACGCCGAAGAAGGTACCGACCAGTGCGCCACCGATCATGTGGCCGAGCACTTCGGGCGGCTGGGCAATGGCGCCCATGGTGTGGATGATGCCGAGCACGGCGGCGACGATGCCGAGAGCGGGCGTGCCATCGGCGAGCGCCTGAATGGCGCTCACCAGCCGATCCTGCTCCTGATGATGGGTTTCCAACTCCTCATCCATCAACGCTTCCATTTCATGGACGTTGTTGGACCCCAGCGTCACCATGCGCAGATAATCGCAAACGAACTCCACCGCATGATGGTTATTGGCAAAGGTGGGGAAGCGGGCGAACAGCGTCGATTCGCTGGGGTTTTCGATATGCTGCTCGAGCGCCAGAATACCCTTGGACTGCACCAGCTTGTAGAGGCTGAACTGCATGCCCAGCAGTTCGACATAGGCCGCCTTGTTATATTTGGGGCCTTTGAACAGCGTGCCGAACACGCCCAGCGTCTGCTTCAGCACCGCGCCGGTATTGCCGATGATATAGGCGCCCATGGCGGCGCCCAGAATAATGATGAATTCGTAGGGCTGCCACAGCACTGCCAGATGGCCACCCACCCCGATATAGCCGCCAATAACGCAGGCGACGACCATGATGACCCCGATGATAAGACGCATTAGACCTGAAACTCACCTTGAGGACGACAACGTTCCCAGGCGGGCATTATCGGTCGGTTTACCTTAACAGTGGGTTATCCCCGGGGTCTGGTCCTCCCCGGCGCACGCATGGCAGCGATCACCTTGCGGTGTGCGCCTGCCAAAAGTGGTAAGATTGGTGCCGAAAGTTGAATCGAATGCGCCGGCGCGGCGAAATCGCGGCACGCCGGGTGGCAGTTTCGATGAAGAGAAAGACTAGTTCCGCCAGATGCCGCGCTGGCTGCGGGCGTGGATAACCTGGCGCATGAAAACCTCGGCCGGACGATAGTACCAGGCCAGCTCAGCCGGCGTGGTCACCGGCCCCAGCGCGGGATGCACGAAATCCACGGCCAGCGCGGCTCGTGTCGCACATTCCAGATAATAGGCGCCGGCGGTCACCAGAAATATCCCGCCAGCCAAAAGTTCAAGATTGATCAGAGCCCTCTCCTGTCGCTGTTGGCGCTCATATAGTCACAAGCCGATCAGCCGACTAAGCGAAAGGATTTGTTAAGCCTAACCCGTCCAATTGCGTAGAACTGCCTAGGGGGTTTCGGGATCGAGAAACCCGCCCGACTGGCGCTGCCAGAGCTGGGCATAATGCCCGCCTAGCACCAGCAATTCGGCATGCGTCCCCTGCTCGACAATCTGGCCGTGGTCCAGCACCACCAGCCGGTCCATCGCGGCGATGGTGGACAGGCGATGGGCGATGGCGATCACCGTCTTGCCCTGCATCAGCCGTTCCAGCTGGCTTTGAATGGCCGCCTCCACTTCGCTGTCCAGCGCCGACGTAGCCTCATCCAGCACCAGGATCGGCGCATTCTTGAGCAGCACCCGGGCAATCGCCACCCGCTGGCGCTGACCACCGGAGAGCTTGACGCCCCGCTCGCCCACCTGGGCGTCGTAGCCTTTGCGGCCCTTGAAGTCGACGAGGTTGTCGATGAACTCATCGGCCTCGGCCATCTCGGCGGCACTGACCATTTCCGCGTCGCTGGCGTCGGGCCGGCCGAACACGATATTGGCGCGCACAGAACGATGGAGCAGTGCCGTATCCTGCGTCACCACGCCGATATTGGCGCGTAGCGACGCCTGGGTGACTTGGGAGATATCCTGCCCATCAATGGTGATGCGACCGCTTTGCAAATCGTAAAAGCGCAGCAGCAGATTGACCAGGGTGGACTTGCCGGCCCCGGAGCGCCCGATCAGCCCGACCCGCTCGCCCGGCGCGATATCGAGATCGAATTGCTCGATGATCCCACCCGGCCGGCCATAGTGGAAACCGACAGCTTCAAAGTGAATCCGGCCCGCCGTGACATGCAGCGGCACCGCGTTCGGTGCATCGACCAGCCCGAGCGGACGGGCGATCAACTCGGCCGAATTCTGAGCCGTGCCATAATTGCGCATCAGCCCGTTGAGCTGGTTCATCATCCGGCCCAGCAGATTGTAGAGTCGCAGCACCAGCCCGAGGGTAAAGGCCACGCCGCCGACCGAGATCAGCCCCTGGGTCCACAAATGCACACTCAGCGCGCCGATGCCGGCGATGGCCAGGCCCGACAGCATGCCCATGGCCGAACGCACGCCAACCAGCGTGCGCGCCAGTCCGGTCAGCGCGCCGAGAAAATTCTCGAAGCCGCGCCGCACGAAGCGGTCATCGGCCTCGCTGGGGCCGAACAGCTTGAGCGTCTGGATATTGGAAAAGCTGTCCACCACCCGCCCGGTGAGCGCCGACGCCGTTTCCGCCACCACAGTCGAGCGTTGGCGCATGCGCGGCACATAATACCAGGCCAGACCGGAAAAGGCGGCAATCCACAGGGCAACCGCTGCCCCAAGCCGCCAGTCGAGCTGCCCCACCAGCACCAGCGTGGCGATGGCATAGACGGCGATGAACCAGACCACCTGCAGCAGCGCCACCATGAAATCGCCCACGGCGCTGCCGCTCTGCCAGACCTTGCTGGCGATGGCGCCGGAGAAATCATTCTGGAAAAAGCTCAGGCTCTGGCGAATGACATGGGCATAGGCCTGCCAGCGCACCAGATTGTAAAAGCCCAGATTGACCGTCTGCTCTTCCACCGCCGCCGACAGCCAGGTCACGAAAAACCGCACGCCGAGCACGACGAACAGCATGAGCGCCAATTCGGTGCCATTGGCCGCGAGCAGCCCGTTCCAGCCGGCGCCCTGATTGGCCGCGTCGAGCATATCGACCAGCCGCCCGACATAATAAAACAACGCCGCCTCGATCAGCGCCACCGCGCCACCCAGAATCAGCAGCGCCAAAAAGGCCAGCTTGGCCTGGCGAATATAGTGCCAGAAAAAGCGTGGCCCCGAGGCTGGCGGCTCAAGGCTGACGGGCTGGCGGAAGGGGTCGATCCAGGACTCGAAAGCCCGATGCAGAACGCTGAAAACGGTCATCGGAAACCAAAAATGGCGGCAATGGCTATCTGTATAGGGCCATTCGCCCCGGCGCGACCACCCGCCGCGTGCATTCGGCACCCGAACCGTCAGCCGCTCAGTGCAGGATGGGGATTGGCGGATTGATATCGTGCAGCTGGACGCTGAGGGCCGGGCTGTCCAGCAGAATTTTGGCGACGCGCTGCTCGTCGGCCAGGGTATCGAGATAGATCCGCAGCACCAGATGCCTCTCGGCGCGCAGCGCCACATCGTCAAGCGCGATACTGCCCGGCTCGGCCAGCGCCGCATCGTCGGTCAACTCAAAGCATTCGCACCCGGTAATGCCGAGCGCGCCCAGCTGCGCCATGATCGTCTCGACGGCTCCGATATTGTCAAAAATGCCGATCGCCAGACGTCGACGTAGCCGATCCATGGGCCTGCCCTACCCGCTTAATGCAGATCGCCTTCGCACTGCGCGAGCAGGCGAAGCCGGTCCATATCGCGCACCACGAAGCTGCCGCGATTGGGCAGATCGATGACCCGCATGGCGCGCAGCCGCGTCATGTTGCGGCTGACCGTTTCGATGGTGAGGCCGAGATAATCGGCAATATCGGCGCGGCACATCGGCAGCGGCAGAGCGCGGCCAACCATTGGCGCGCTGGCCCGACCGGCCATGCTCAGCAGAAAGCTGGCGATCCGCTCGACCGCCGTCTTGCGGCACAGCAGGATCGACAGATCCTGCATGCTGGCCACTTCATCGCCGGCCACCTTGAGCAGTTTTTCCGCTAGCTCAGGGCGCTCGCGCATGGCGCGCAACAGCGAGGATTTGGGGATGGCGCGAACCCGCGTTGTGGTCAGCGCATCGCAATCGAAACGGTAGGTATCGCCATGGCCGAAGCCGACAATGTCGCCGGCGAAGGCGAAGGTGACGATCTGGCGGCGGCCATCGGGAAAAATCTTGTAGGCCCGCACCGCGCCGCTGAGAATCTCGTAAAATCCAGTGGTTTCATCGCCCTCACGAAACAATGGATCATAAGCTGCCAGCAACCTGACGCCATTGGCGTTAGCCGCGCCGCCCATCCAGGGCGTTTGAGTCTCAACACCCAATGCGATAGTGGAAAGCTGCATGTTCTATCCCCGGACCCGCACAATATTCGCGTCGCTGGAGACATATAGACTGCGCTATGTAAGACCCTTGCGGACCCTGCGTACTGATTTGTAACTGAATGTAACGGAACCGGAGCCAGACAGCGCCGATGGCGGATCAGCAGCACCACATTCTGGTCGTGGACGATGACGATCAGGTCCGTCGCATGCTGCGGCGCTGTTTTGAGGGCGAGGGCTTCCGCGTCAGCGAGGCGGTGGATCAGGCCGGGGTCGACACAGCGCTGGATGGCGGCGTCGACCTGATCACGCTCGATCTCAATCTGGGCCGCACCGATGGGCTCTCGATCGCTCGCACAGTGCGGCAGAACTGGGACCTGCCCATCATCATGATCACCGGCAAGGGCGACATGATCGACCGCATTGTCGGGCTGGAAATCGGCGCCGACGACTATATCGCCAAGCCGTTCCACCTGCGCGAGGTGTTGGCCCGCGTCCGCTCGGTGCTGCGTCGGACCGCCCCACGCGATGCGGCCTCCCCTAGCGCCCAAATCGGTTTCGATGGCTTTGTACTCGATCTGGACCGCCGCGAATTGAGTGGGCCGGATGGCGATATCCGCATCACCAGCGGTGAATTTGACCTGCTGGCGCTCTTCTCCCAACACCCGCATCGGGTGCTGAGCCGCGACCAGATCATGGACCTGCTCAAGGGCCATGACTGGACCCCCAATGATCGCAGCATCGACAATCAGATCGCCCGGCTGCGCAAGCTCATCGAGACCGATAGCCAGCAGCCGAGGCTGCTGAAAACCGTGCGCGGCGCCGGCTACAGCTTCACTCCGAAGACGCTGCGGAGCTGAGCCTTAGCGCGCCAATGCGTCGCCGATGGCGGCCGCCAGTTCGGCCAGCCGATAGGGTTTGCGCAGAATTTTGAGGCCCTTATCGGCTTTGGTCAGGTCGCCGGCCAGTTCCTCGGCATAGCCCGAGGTCAGTAATACCGGCATCTGCGGATAGAGTTCCCGCACCTGCAGGCGCAATTCATAGCCCGACATGCCGCCCGGCATCACCACATCGGTAAACAGCAGATCGACCGCTGGATTAGCCGCCAACACAGCCAGGGCCTCGGCGCCGCTGGCCGCCGACAGCACCGTGTAGCCCAGCTGCGTCAGGCGCGAGACCGTGAGCTTGCGGACGCGATCATCATCCTCCACCGCCAGGATCACCTGACCATTGCCGGAGGCGGCATCACTACCCTCCCCGGCCACGCCTTCCACTGGCTCCACCCGGTAGCGCGGCAGGTAAATGGTGACCGTGGTGCCCTTGCCCTCAAGGCTCTCAATGGTGGCCAAGCCGCTCGATTGCTTGGCAAAGCCATAGATCATCGACAGGCCCAGCCCGGTGCCGCGCCCCTGCTCCTTGGTGGTGAAAAACGGCTCGAACGCACGCTCGCGCACCGCATCGGGCATGCCGGCGCCGGTATCGGACACTGACAGGCGCACATAGTCGCCCGGCGGCAGACCATCGAGCTGGCTCGACCTGGCCGCATCAATGGCGACATTGCCGGTCTCGATCAGCAGGCGCCCGCCATCAGGCATCGCATCGCGCGCATTGACCGCCAGATTGACGATGGCGCTTTCCACCTGCGAGGCATCGACCCGCGCCGACCACAGATTGGGCGTCAGCGCATTGGACAGATAGATGGTCGCGCCCAGCGTGCGGTGCAGCATGTCGGTCAGGCCGACCACGAAACTGTTGAGATTGATGCTTTCCGGCTCAAGCTGCGAGCGGCGGGCAAAGGCCAGCAGCCGCGCGGTGAGCCGCGCCCCCAGATCGGCCGCCTCAAGCGCCTCGGTGGTCAACTCGCGCTGCTGGGGCGTCGTGAGCTTGCCCTCCAGCATCTCCAGATTGCCGATGATCACGGTTAGCAGATTGTTGAAATCATGGGCAATGCCGCCGGTCAGCTGGCCCATGGCCTCCATCTTCTGCGCCTGGCGCAGCGCCAGTTCGGTGGCCTTGTGGGCCGACAGATCGTGAATGATGCCGGTGAAATGAATCCGACCGTCGATCTCGAATTCACTCACCGCCAGATGCATCGGAAATAGCGTGCCGTCGCGCCGGCGACCGCTGACCTCGCGCCCGATGCCGATGATCTTGCGCCGTCCGGTGGAGCGGTAATTATGCAGATAGCCGTCATGCTCGGAATGGTAGGGCTCGGGCATCAGGAAATGCACATTGCGCCCGAAAAATTCATCCTGCTCATAGCCGAACAGTCGGGCCGCCGCCGGATTGACCGTGGTGATGAGGCCCTTGCCATCGATGGTGATGATGGCGTCGACCGCCGATTCCAGAATGGCCTGCAGCTTGCGCGCCTGTCCCACGAGCGACAGGTTGGATTCAAAATCGTCGGACACGTCAGGCTCACTTTCAACACGGCACCGCGCAAAGCCTAGCGATGGGGCATGCGCGGCACAAACAAAAACCAGCCAAGGCAACGCCGAATAAATTCAGCGTATTTGCGCTGGAACAAAGACCCTCGCCAAGCCCTGCGCTAGAGGGCGGGCTGAGCACGGCTGCTCAAGGCGAGCCCGATGAGCGACATTCCGACCGTCAAGCGCACCCCCGTCCCGCGCGGCATTGCCCGCAGCGGCCCGGTGATTTTCTCCTATGGTTTCCGGCCGTTTTTCCTCGCCGCCGGGCTGTGGGCTATCCTCGCCATGGCGCTGTGGATCGGGGCAATTGCCGTTGGCTGGGACATTGGCGGCAGCTATGGCGGGGCCTATTGGCACGCCCATGAAATGCTGTTCGGCTATAGCTCGGCGGCGCTGGCCGGCTTTCTGCTCACCGCCATTCCCAACTGGACCGGTCGCCTGCCGGTATCGGGCGCGCCGCTGATCGGGCTATTTGCGCTGTGGTGTGCCGGGCGGCTGGCCCTGCTGGCGCCCGACCTGCTGGGCCTGCCGCTCTCTGTCGCCATCGACGCCGCCTTCCTGCCGGTGCTGTTCGCCATCTGCCTGCGCGAGATTGCCGCTGGCCGCAAATGGAAGGACCTCAAGATATTGGCCGGCATTCTGGCGCTGGCACTGGCCAATCTCGGCTTCCACCTGCTGGTCGCCTGGGGCGGCGAGGCGGCGCTGGCCAACCGGCTCGGCGTCAGCGCCTTCGTCATGCTGATCACGATCATGGGCGGCAGGGTGGTGCCCAGCTTCACCCGCAACTGGCTGGCCAAGCGCTTCAGCACCAAACTGCCGACACCCTATGGCCGCTTCGACACCGTGGCATTGCTGACCGGACTGGCCGCATTGGCGCTTTGGGTGATGCTGCCGGACACGCTTTGGGCGGCCATTGGATGCGCTATCGCCGGCGGTCTGCATCTACTGAGGCTGGCCCGCTGGCGCGGCTGGCAGTGCTGGGACGAAAAACTGGTGCTCGTGCTGCATCTTGGCTACGCCTTCGTGCCGGCGGGGTTTTTCGCCGTGGCCGCCGCCCAACTAGGCTGGGTCGAGCCGATAGCGGCGCTGCATATGTTCACCGTTGGCGCCATCGGCGTCATGACGCTGGCCATCATGACCCGGGCGACACGCGGCCATACCGGCCTGCCGCTCATGGCCTCCCGCACCACTACGGCCAGCTATGCCGCATTGCTCGCCACTGCGCTGTTGCGACCATTCGCCAGCGTCTGGCCCGATTTTGCCACCGAGCTGCTATCGGCCAGCGGCCTGTGCTGGATCATCGCCTTCGGGCTCTACAGCCTTGAATACGGCCCGGTGCTGCTGCGCCGTCGCCGTGAGCGGGGCGATTGAGCCGGGCGCGGCACGATGGCCAATGCGCCCGATAATTGCGCCAGATCAAAGACTGTGCGGGGTTTTCCATTAGGCCTCGGTCGGAATGCGGGCCTCTGCCCGACGCCGGAACAGGACGACCGATAATGATTGCAGATTTGACACGGGCCGAGCGGCTCTGGGCCATGCTGATCCTTGGGGCACTCGGCCTTGTCGGCCTCGCCATGGCCATCGGCGGCCGCAATGACCTGCTGGGCGCGCACGGCTGGATCGTGCTGGCGTCCGGGCTGGGCGGCTTCATGCTGGTGCTACGCGGCAAGGATGCGCCCGAGCCCAGCCCCGAGCGGCTCAGCGAATATTACGACGAACCCACCAAGGTCGGCATCATCCTCACCCTGCTCTGGGCCATCGCCGGCATGGGCGCCGGCTTTTGGGTCGCCGCCCTGCTGGCCTGGCCCGATATGACCTTTGACGCGGCCTGGGCCAGCTTTGGCCGTCTCCGTCCGGTCCATACCAGCGGCGTGATTTTCGGCTTCGGCGGCAATGCGCTGATCGCCACCTCATTCCACGTGCTGCAGCGCACCACCCGCGCCCGCCTGCCCGACCAGATCAGCCCCTGGTTCGTGCTGCTGGGCTACAATCTGTTCTGCGTCATCGCCGCCACCGGCTATCTGATGGGCATTACCCAGTCCAAGGAATATGCCGAGCCGGAATGGTATGCTGATATCTGGCTGGTCGTCGTCTGGGTGGTGTATTTCGCCATCTATATGCGCACTTTGGCCCGCCGCAAGGAGCCGCATATCTATGTGGCCAACTGGTATTACATGGCCTTCATCCTGGTCGTGGCCATCCTGCATATCGTCAACAATCTGGCTATTCCCATCGACTGGGGCAGCGCCAAATCCTACTCGCTGTTCTCCGGCGTGCAGGATGCCATGACGCAATGGTGGTACGGCCATAACGCCGTGGCCTTCTTCCTCACCTCCGGCTTCCTGGGCATGATGTATTACTATCTGCCCAAGCGCGCCGGCCGGCCGATCTTCTCCTACCGGATGTCGATCATCAGCTTCTGGGGCATCACCTTCATGTATATGTGGGCCGGTTCTCACCACCTGCACTACACCGCCCTGCCCCATTGGGTGCAGACGTTGGGCATGGCCTTCTCGGTCGTGCTGCTGGTGCCGAGCTGGGCCTCGGCGGGCAACGCCCTGCTGACCCTCAACGGCGCGTGGCACAAGGTACGCGACGACGCCGTATTGCGCTTCATGGCACTGGCCGCGATCTTTTACGGCATCACCACCTTTGAAGGCTCGTTCATGGCCATCCGCGCCGTGAACTCGCTCAGCCACTACACCGACTGGACCATCGGCCACGTCCATGCCGGCGCGCTAGGCTGGGTCGCCATGATCACCTTCGGTTCGCTCTATGCGCTAGTGCCCTCGATGTGGAAACGCCCGGGGCTCTACTCCAACAAGCTGGTCGAGCTACATTTCTGGCTCGCCCTGTCGGGGACCGTTATCTACGTCTTCGCCATGTGGAATTCGGGCGTCATCCAGGGCCTGATGTGGCGCACCTACACCGAGAGCGGTGGCCTCGCCTACTCGTTCATCGACAGCGTCGTGCCGATGCATCCCTACTATATCGCCCGCGCCTTTGGCGGCCTGCTGTTCCTGCTCGGCGCGCTGGTTGCCACCTATAATGTCGTCATGACCATCCGCATGCCGGCCACCGCCCCGGACGATGTCGCCCTCGACATTCCCGTCCAGCCCGTCCTGCAAGCCGGAGAATAAGCGCCATGTTCGGCCTTCATTATAACCTCGAACGCAGCGCCATCGGCCTTGTCGTGTTCATCATCTTCGTCGCCTCGATCGGCGGGCTGATCGAGATCGCTCCCCTGTTCACCATAGACGAAACGGTGGAACAGGCCCCCGACATGCGGGTCTATACCCCGCTCGAAGTGGCCGGGCGCGACATCTATATGCGGGAGGGGTGCTACGCCTGCCACAGCCAGATGATCCGCACCCTGCGCGACGAGGTGGAACGCTACGGCCCCTATTCGCTGGCGGTGGAAAGCAGCTACGACCATCCCCAGCTCTGGGGCTCCAAGCGCACCGGGCCGGATCTGGCCCGGCTCGGCAACAAATACTCGGACGAGTGGCACACTATGCACCTCTACAATCCGCGTGACGTCGTGCCCGAGTCCAAAATGCCCGCCTATCGCTGGCTGCTGCGCGACGAGTTGCGCACCGACAAGATGAGCAATCATCTCAAGGCGCTGCGGGCGGTTGGCGTGCCCTATACCGACGAGCAGATCGCCAATGCCGCGCTCGACGCCTATGGCCAGGCCAATCCGGACTCGCCCCAGGTGAGCGGCGTCGCCGAGCGCTATGGCGACGCCACCAATATCCGCATGTTCGACGGCGTTTCCAACCGCCTGACCGACATGGATGCGCTGGTCGCCTATCTGCAGGTGCTCGGCAATCTGACCAATGCCGCCCATGAACCCAACCAGCCGGAGGCCGAATAAATGCCCTTCGATCATGACGCCGTTGTCGGCTTCGCTAAGTCCTTCGGCCTGTTTTACATGCTGGCCATGACCGTCATCGCACTGGTCTGGACCTATTGGCCCTCCAACAAAAAGGGCTTTGACGCCGCCGCCCAATTGCCGGTTCGTGAAGAGGAGGACCGGCCATGGCAGGGCTAGGCGAACGCGACGAAATCTCCGGTCAGGTCACCACCGGCCATGAGTGGAATGGCATCAAGGAACTCAACACGCCGGTGCCGCGCGTGCTGTATTTCTTCCTCATCCTGCTGGCGGGCTTTGCCGTCTTGTGGACCGTGCTGATGCCAAGCTGGCCGGGGATCAATGGCTATTTCCGGGGTCTGCTGGGCGCTGATCAGCACGCCGCAGTTACCCAGAGCGTGCAGGAAGGGCGACTGGAACGGGCAGACTGGACCAGCCGCATCGAGAGCGAGGATTTCGCCGCCATCCAGGCCGATCCGGCGCTGATGAATATCGTGCGAGAAACCGGCGGGGCGCTATTCGGCGACAATTGCGCCGCCTGCCACGGCACCTCGGCCACCGGCAGCACCGGCTTCCCCAATCTGGCCGCCGCGGCGCTGATGTGGGGCGATGAGGCTGAACTGGTGGAAGAGACCATCCGCGTCGGCATCAACGGCTCCAGTCCCGAGACGCGCTATGCCGAAATGCTGGCCTTTGGCCGCGACCAGATGCTGGCCCGTGCCGAAATCGACACAGTGGTGGCCTATGTGCAGACCCTGTCCGATCCAACCCTTGCCGTCGATCCAGCAACCCTGGCCGCAGGCGCCGAAATCTTCGCCAACAATTGCGCCGGCTGCCATGGCGAGGACGCCATGGGGATGAGCGAGAGTGGCGCACCGAACCTGACTGACGCCTACTGGCTCTATGGCGGTGACCACGCCAGCATCCGCCAGTCGGTCTATGGCGGCCGCGCCGGCACCATGCCCTCCTGGGAGGGCCGACTGTCGGCTGCCGATATTCGGCTGCTGACGCTCTATGTGCTCGATTTGCGGGCCAGCCAACCATGAGCGTCGAGGCCGGCAGCCGGGACAATGACGCGCGGCGGCGCAGCACGTTCCGGCTGCTGATCATTGCCGCCGTGGTGATTATCGGCGTGCTGCTGGTCGCCAATGCCCACCTTGTCTATGTCGCCTTCTCGTCGCAGCCCGATTGCGTCACCCACCTCAAGGGCGCCGGCACGGATGGCGCCTACCGCGCCGCCAAATCGGCCTGCTGACCTTCAACCCAACGGATCGCCCCATGGCCAAGACCCTGATACCCATTCCCGATACCGTCCCCGCTTTGCCCCCGGCGATCGACCACAACCGCAATCTGCCGGCCAGCGCCGCGTTCAAATGGCTGGCGCTGGGCTGGCGCGATCTTTGGGTCCGTCCGATGCCGAGCCTGCTTTATGGTCTGGGCATCGCGCTGCTGTCGCTGCTGGTGATCGCCGGCATGCTGACCTTCGGTTGGGACCACATTTTATTCCCGGCGCTGGCCGGGTTTCTCGTGG
The DNA here is from genome assembly GCF_054489345.1 of Devosia sp. A369. Lineage (NCBI taxonomy): Bacteria > Pseudomonadati > Pseudomonadota > Alphaproteobacteria > Hyphomicrobiales > Devosiaceae > Devosia > Devosia sp. A369. The sequence continues at coordinate 165,630 of NZ_JBTMWV010000007.1, forward strand.
TCGGGCCGCTGCTGGCCACTGGCCTCTATGAGAAGAGCCGCCGGCTGGAAGCGGGCGAGAAGATCACGCTGTGTCGCATGATTTTTCCGCAGCGCGGCGGCGGCACCCATCTGTTTTTCGTTGGCGCCATCCTGATGATGCTGATGCTGCTGTGGATGCGGGCCGCTGTGCTGCTCTACGCGCTGTTCTTCGGCTGGCGGCCGTTTCCCGGCTTCGATCACATCGTGGAAATGCTGTTCACCACCCCGACGGGTCTGGCCATGCTGGTCAGCGGCACCGCCGTGGGCGGCTTGTTCGCCGCCTTCGCCTTCGCCATCAGCGCCTTCTCGATTCCGATGATGCTGGACCGCCGGCTCGATGCCTTCTCGGCCATGGGCATGTCGATGTCGCTGGTGTGGAACAATCTGCCGTCGGTGCTGCTCTGGGGTGTCATCGTGCTGGCGCTGACCGCGCTGAGCCTGGGCACGGCGCTGATCGGGCTGATCGTGATTTTCCCGCTGCTCGGCCATGCCACCTGGCACGCCTATGCCGCCGTGCGGGACTAACCCATGAGCTGCTGCCTGCCGCCGCCTGAGTTCATCGAGGCCGTCGCTGGACCGATCCAGCGCGGCCCCTCGGCTGATGAAGTGCGGCTCGCCAGCCGCGCCGTGGGCGGCGGCGTGCAGCAGACCGATCTGTCGGTGCCCTCGATCCATTGCGGCGGCTGCATCCAGACCATCGAAAAGGCACTGGGCAAGCTCGACGGTATCCAGTCGGCGCGGGTCAATCTGTCCACAAAGCGGGTCGCCGTGCGCTGGCTTGGCGACACCCCGCCGCCCCTGATGGAGACGTTATTCGACCTCGGCTATCCGCCCCATCTCTACGAGGTCGAGGACGAGCAGAAGGACCGCACCCTGCCCGGCCTGATCCGGGCGCTGGCGGTGTCGGCCTTTGCCTCGATGAATATCATGATGTTGTCGGGCTCGGTGTGGTCGGGCGCCGATGGGATCACCCGCGATATCCTGCACTGGATCTGCGCCGGTCTGGCCGTCCCGGCGGTGCTCTATTCGGGTCGGGTGTTCTATGTCTCGGCCTGGAACGCCATCCGCCATCGCCGCACCAATATGGACGTGCCGATCACCATCGGCATCGCGCTGGCCGTGGCACTGAGCCTTTACGACACCGTAAATTCCGGCGCCGAGGTGTATTTCGACGCCGCCATCTCGCTGATTTTCTTCCTGCTGATCGGGCGCACGCTCGACCATGTGATGCGCGAACGCGCCCGCACCGCCGTCAAGGGGCTGGCCCGGCTTGCACCGCGCGGCGCGCTGGTGTTGCAAGCCGATGGCCATCCCGAATATTTGCCGTTGCGCGATGTCACCCCCGGCATGACAATTCTGCTCGCCGCCGGCGAGCGTGTGCCGGTCGACGCTTTGGTGCTGATTGGCACTTCCGACCTCGACCGCAGCCTGATCAGCGGCGAAAGCCTGCCCGTCGCCGCTGAACCCGGCGCGCGCCTGGAGGCCGGCACGCTCAACCTCACCGGCCCGCTGACCATTCGCGCCACAGCCGGTGAACAGGATTCGACGCTGGCGCAGATGCTGCGGCTGATGGAGGTCGCCGAGAGCGGCCGCAACCGCTATCGCCGCATCGCCGACCGTGCCGCCGCGCTGTATTCGCCCATCGTCCACCTCGCCGCCTTCGCCGCCTTCCTGTTCTGGATGGCGTTCAATGGTGACATGCACAATGCCGTCACCGTCGCCATCGCCGTGCTGATCATCACCTGCCCCTGCGCGCTCGGGCTGGCGGTGCCGATGGTGCAGGTGGTGGCGGCGCGTCGGCTGTTCGACGCCGGCATCATGGTCAAGGACGGCTCGGCGCTGGAACGGCTGGCTGAAATCGACAGCGTGGTCTTCGACAAGACTGGCACGCTGACCCTGGGCAGCCCGCAACTGCTGGGCCTCGACGCCATCGCGCCGCAAGTTCTCGCGCAAGCGGCCTCGCTGGCCGCCTATTCGCGGCACCCCTATTCGCGCGCCATCACCCGCGCCGGCACCGGCGATGGCGTGGCCTTCAGTGCGGTGCGCGAACTGCCCGGCTTTGGCGTCGAGGGCCTGCTGAATGGTGTCACCTATCGACTGGGCCGCGCCGATTGGGCGCTCACCAATAACGCCGACGCCAGCGGCACCATCCTTAGCGCCGATGGCGTTGAGCTGGCGCGTTTCAGCTTCCGCGATGGGCTACGGCCCGGCGCGCAGGACGCCGTTGCGGCGCTGCGCGACGCCGGGCTGGGCGTGGAAATCATCTCCGGCGACACAAGCGCAGCCGTCGCCGCCGTGGCCAGTGATTTGAACATCGCAACCAGCGCCGGCGGCGTGTTGCCTGGCGGCAAGACCGAGCGCATCGCTGCGCTGACGGCCGCTGGCCACAAGGTGCTGATGGTGGGCGACGGGCTTAATGATGCCCCGGCCCTGCTCGCCGCCCATGTCTCGATGGCGCCGTCCAGCGCTGTCGATGTCGGGCGCAGCGCCGCCGATTTCGTGTTCCTGCATGATGATCTGTCGGCGGTGCCGCTGGCGCTGGCCGTGGCCCGCGATGCCGGGCGGCTGGTGCGGCAGAATTTCGCGCTGTCGATCCTCTACAATGTCATCGCCCTGCCCATCGCCGTGGCCGGCTATGTCAATCCGTTCCTCGCCGCCATCGCCATGTCGCTGTCCTCGATTGTGGTGGTGTTGAACGCCTTGCGGTTGGGCTGGGGCGGCTATCGCTGGTCGGCGAAGCAGCGGCTAAGGGCTTAGCCATGCATGATTTTTTCTATCTAATCCCCATCTCGGTCCTGCTCGGCGCCGCCGGTTTAGTGATCTTTCTATGGACGCTGCGCGACGGGCAATATGAGGATCTCGACGGCGCTGCGGAGCGTATTCTCTATGAGGACGACGAGCCGCGGCCCGACAATTAGAGCCGGCTCATCAAGGCTCCGGCCGCGAGGCGTGAGCGCGCTTTGAGCAGCAGGCGCTGGCGGGCCATGCCGTCATGGACCACCACGCCCTTGAGCAATCGCGCCAATTCCTCGCCGATCTCGGCCACCACCGCAGCGCTGTGCAGCGGCAGTGCCACCAGGGCGCAATCGAGCAGGATGTCAGCGAGTTCATCGATGGCCTTGGCGTCGAGCAGGCGCAGCAATTGTAGCAGCCAATCGCCGTTAACTATCGGGCGCGCCTCAAGAAACATCGTGGCGCGCAGGAAGGATCCGGCGGCTTGCTCGGCCTCTTCCCATTGATTGCCCACCAGCCGATCCAGCGCCGGGCGCAGCGAGGGGCTGCGGCGGATGCGCTCGCTGAACTCGGCGACCAGCGCGTCAATGTCCGCTTCGTCGAAGAAAACAGACGGGGCGAAAGGGGAAAAAGGCATGGGCTTATCGCGTCTCAACAGGCCGGTAAGCCCTTACTTTAGCGCACTAATCGGCGTTGCAGTTGATCGATATCAAAGACCGAACGCCTATTCCTGGGCATGCGACGGCATGGTCGTGGCGAGGGTGCGCCCATTGCGCTATTTTGGCCAGATCGAGATCGGAAGCCTTTTTTGACCCAGTTTTTCGCCGCCCTGGCGGTATTTTTATTGCTGCATATGGTGCCAGCCATCCCGGCGCTGCGGGCCAAACTTGTCAGCATAATGGGCAGAAAGACCTATCTTTTCTGCTATTCTGCTGCCTCTTTGCTGGCAGTTTTCTGGCTGTTTGCTGCTAGTTTTCTTCTGGATTTCTTGCCGCTGTGGGACCCGGCGCCATGGCAGGCCTGGGTGCCGCTGATTTTGACCCCGATCGGGCTGGTTTTCCTGTTGGCGGGTTTGACCAGTCCCAACCCGGCCTCGATCACTTTGCGCCGTCCCGGCAGTGACGCCGGCGCGATTACCACCATCACCCGCCATCCGGTGCTGTGGGGTTTTGCGCTGTGGGCCGGTAGTCATCTGGTGCCCAATGGCGATCTGCGCAGCCTGTTGCTGTTCGGCGCGCTGCTCGCCTTCGCTATGCTCGGCATGGTGATCGGCGACCGACGCGCCCGTCGCAGTCTGGGCGATGGATGGACGGCAGTCGCCGCCACCACCTCCGTGCTGCCTTTCGCCGCCATTGTGGCAGGTCGGGCCAAATTGCGGATGGATGCGCCACTGTTGATCGCCGTACTGATCAGCGCGGCGCTGACGGCGTGGCTGTTGCTGGGTGGGCACGCCATGTTGGTCGGGGCCGATCCGCTGGCGATGGTGACAGCATGACGGGATTGCGCGCCGTCTATCTGGTACTGGGCTGGATCATGCTGGCGCTGGGCGCGGCTGGAGCGGTGTTGCCGCTGCTGCCGACCACGCCATTTGTGCTGGCGGCACTGTGGTTTTTCTATCGCTCGTCGCCGCGCATGGCGGCCTGGCTATTGGCGCATCCGGTCTTAGGCACGCCGCTGCGCAACTGGCAGCGCGAAGGCGCGATTGCCACCCGCACCAAAGCCATCGCGCTGGTGACCATGGCGGCAGGCTATGGTGCAGCGCTGTATTTCTACGGGCTTGGCCTGATGATCGCCGTGCCGCTGGCGATGACGCTGCTGGCAGTCGCCAGTTTCATCGCCACGCGTCCCGCGCCGTCGCGCTAGGCGGCGCTCGGGCCGGGATCGTCGTCATCGCCGTCAAAGTCGCGCGGCGGGCTGTTGCGCCGGTGGCGAAAGGCGCTGAACTGGCTGACGGTGCCGGAGCGGACCGGTTCGGGCGCAACTCCGGTATCGACCTCGCCATGTGCCTCGGGCTGATACAGCACCGCTTCGACATGCAGGGTTTCAAAAGTCCCGTCCTGACGCGGCACTTCCAATGACTGCCCGACGCTCGCCCCGAGCAGGGCGACGCCACGGGCGCAGTCCAGCCCCAGCGTTGGCCATGCCACGGCTTCGCCCGCGCTGGCAACGATGACCCGCTCCTCGGTCGCGCCGCCATCGATGCGATAGCGCACCCGGCTGCTGAGGGTGATCACATTGGCGTCGATATCGGTCGGGAATACCAGCGTGGCGCTGCGCAGCTTGCGGCGGATGAACATGGTCGAGCCGCTGAACGCATCGCCCGGTGCCGCCAGCAGCGTTTCGAGAACGGCATAGTCCTTGGAGGTCAGGCTGACGGCTTGAGGGTCGGACATGGCAATTCCCACTGCAGACGAAAACAGGCCTCGCAGAGGCCAGGACAACTCCCTGACCGATTTTGCGCGGTCAGGGAGCAACGCTTGCGGCGCGGAGGCATGACGCCGCCGACGCGCGGCTCATTCGGCCGCCTCGCCCTCCGCTTCAGGCACCGGCGGGCGCACATCCAGCACGGTGAGGACGTTCTTGCGCCCTTCCCGTGTCACCCAGGTGATGGCCTGACCGGTCTTGAGGCCAACCAGCGCCGCGCCGATCGGCGTCATCACCGAAATGCGGCCGCGCGAAATATCGGCATGCGCCGGATAGACCAGCGTCACTTCCTGCTCAGCGCCGGCATTGGTGCGATAGCGCGCCGTCGAGCCCATGCGGACAATGTCTTCGGGCAGCGCAGTGTCGGGCACGACCCGCGCCCGCTCCATTTCGGCCAGCAGATCATCGGCCACGTCGGTCGAGCCGCCGGTGGCCAGCAAGGTCAACTGCCGATGTTCCTGTTCACCCACGGTGATCCGGGGCCGCAGCGTTTGTGTTTTCATGTCTTCGTCTCCAAGGCGATCGTATATCGGTGCCGGCCAGTAGGCCGCGTTCGCTGAGCAGAAAATTGTGGGGGACATGCCATGGCCCCGGTGCGATGGCACCGGCTGCGCTTTGACAATGTCATAGATGTGATGAACCCCTAAACCCGACCGATACCGAAGTATGCGAGTTTAGGGCAACTATCCCTCGACCGGATGTTCCCGGCGGGTTGCCGTCGTCAGAAATGTGCAAAGCGGGTTCATGTATAGATAGGTAGCCCGTCGGCGGAAATTGTCAAGATGACGCCCCCGACGGGCTAGCAGTCAGGAGGCAGAAGCCAGCGCCGCGATGACCTTGTCGGCCATACTGTCACACCTTGCCCCGTCGAACGGGAACACATCGGCAAACGAGCCGGCAATCTGCTGTTCAATGGTGGTGCGCAGCAGCTGGCGCGCCCGGTGCAGGCGGGTCTTGACCGTCTCGGGCTTGATGCCGAGCTGGCTGGCCGCCTCGGCAATGGACAGGCCCTCGACGTCGCGCAGGATGAACACCAGACGGAAGGCCTCGGGCAATTGGTCGATGGCGTGTTCGAGCAGTTTACGCATTTCGGTTCGATCGGCCTCGCTATCGGCAGAAAGGGGTACCAGAGAGAGCGGAAACAGCGATCCGAGGCCACTATCACTTTCGACAGCGGCGTCCAGCGCCGTCAGATCGGTGGTGACCCGGCGTTTGCGCACCCGGCCCAGCGCATCATTGAGGGCAATGCGGGTCAGCCAGGTGGAAAACTGCGACTCGCCGCGAAAAGTGTCGAGATGGGTGAAGGCCTTCACATAGGTCGCCTGCACCACGTCCTCGGCCTCGCCATCATTGCGCATGACGCTGCGCGCCACCCGGAACAGGCGCTGGTTATTGGCCTTGATCAGCCGGCGAATGGCGCTTTCGCTGCCCTGCCGCGCCTGCGCAACCAGAGCCTGTTCGCTATCGGCGGCGGGAGTGCCCGCCGCCCCCAGGGTCGTTAGATCCATCCGATCAATCCCCACTCATTTGCGCTGCACCGCACCCGCCGCCACGATATCGGCAATCGACGGGAACGCGGCCAGCGCCACATCAGGCAGAGCCATCAGCTTGGCATCGGCGCTGGTGGCGGGATAGTCCGCCGCCGGCGCATCGCCGACCACGATGCGGCCGACCATGCCGGCATGCTCATGCGGCACGCAGTAGTAATCATAGACCCCCGGCACGGTCAGCGTCACCGAGAAGCTGTCGCCGGGGAGCAGATAGTCCGAATCCCAGGGCTCGGCGCCTTCGGGGATGCGCTGCTGACGATCAAACAGCGACGGGTGATAGGCCGTCGCGGTGTGGGAATTGCCCGCATCGCGATTGGTCCAGCGTATGGTCTGGCCCGGCTGGATATGCAGACCAATCGGATCGAACCACACCTCGGACCCATCCGGCTTGCCGGTCATCTCGATATCGACAATCTCCGCACCCCGCACCAGAGCGGGGCGGAGCGCGAAGGCGGCGAGGGTGACCCCGCCGACCTCCAATATGCGCCGACGCGTCAGCATTTACTGGGCGACCCGAGCTTCGTCGGCCACCGGCACATGCCAGAGCACGACGTGGATATGGGGCTCTTCGACGCCGGGATGGCCGGCATTGTAGTAAACATCGACGTGATCGACATTGCCGCCGGGAGCCGCCAGGTCTTCAAAGCGGTTGTCGGGATTGAGGTCCTTCATCGGCAACATATAGATGGTGCTGACCAGCGCGCCGTCATGATCATAGGCGAGGAACGGGCCGGCCGGCAGCGTCGCCGGATCGACAAACAGCTGGCCCATGCCGGGCAGGAAATCGGGCAGCGGCACCAGACCACTCACCGCCGCAAAGGCACCAGCCGGCGGGGCCTTGGCGATATCGGCGGGAACATCATGGGCCATGGCCGGCAGGGAGCCGGCCAGCATGAGGGCGGCAGCGGCAAGGGCAAGAAGTTTCACTTTTCCATCTCCAGGATATGACGGCGGCCCATGCCGCTGTTCTGCACCATTGGATGAGGGAGGAGGGGAAAGGTTCCCGGGGATTTTTGGGTTTTCGGGAGCCCCGATGCACTCCCTCCCCTCAAGGGGGAGGGGACGGATCGCGGTTGGGGGAGGCATTGGGATTTCAAAACTCTCGTCCACCGTCATTGCCGGGCTTGTCCCCGCAATCCAGCGATGGCACCGCGTCCCCTGGACCACCCGAACAAGTCGGGTGGTGACGGTGGGAGCATCTCGGGATGGGTCCCGGCTCAAGGCCGGGATGACATCGGGGGTGTGGAAGACACGCGGCAACAGACAAAAAAGGCGGCCACTGGGGCCGCCTTCGTTGCATCAGGCCTTGGCGAGGGCCTGGTCGATGTCGGCGATGATGTCGTCGATATGCTCGATGCCGACCGACAGGCGCACCAGATCTTCCGAGACGCCGGCGCGGGCCAGTTCTTCGGGGTTGAGCTGGCGATGGGTGGTCGAGGCCGGGTGGCAGGCCAGCGACTTGGCGTCGCCGATATTGACCAGACGCAGGATCATATCGAGCGCGTCGATGAACTTGCCGCCGGCTTCCTGGCCGCCCTTGATGCCGAAGCTGACAATGCCCGAGGCCTGGCCCTTGGTGATGCGCTTGGCGACGTCATGATATTTGTTGGTCGGCAGCGCGCCGTAATTGACCCAGCTCACCTTGGGGTGGTTTTCCAGAAACTGCGCCACCTTGAGCGCGTTTTCGTTGTGGCGCTCCATGCGCAGGCCCAGCGTTTCCAGCCCCATCAGGATGAGGAAGGCGCTGTGCGGCGACAGAGCCGCGCCGGTATTGCGCAGCGGCACCACGCGGCAGCGGCCGATATAGGCGGCAGCACCCAGAGCGGCGGTATAGACCACGCCGTGATAGGACGGATCGGGCTCGTTGAGCACGGCGAAGCGCTTCTTGTTGGCCACCCAATCGAACTTGCCGCTATCGACGATGATGCCGCCGATAGAATTGCCGTGGCCGCCAATATATTTGGTCATGGCGTGGACGACGATGTCGGCGCCGAAATCAAACGGGCGGCAGAGATACGGCGTCGCCACGGTGTTGTCGACGATCAGCGGCACGCCATGTTTGTGCGCGATCTGCGCCAGGCGCTCGATATCGACGATATTGCCGGCCGGATTGCCGATGGACTCGCAGAACACCGCCTTGGTGTTGTCGTCGATCAGCGCCTCGATCGCGGCGAAATCGTCGCCGGCAGCCATGCGCACTTCGATGCCCTGGCGGGGGAAGCTGTGCATGAACAGATTATAGGTGCCGCCATAGACCTGGCTGGTCGAGACGATGTTGTCGCCGACGCCGGCAATGGCCTGGATGGCATAGGTGATGGCCGACATGCCGGAGGCAACGGCGAGGCCGCCAATGCCGCCTTCCATCTCGGCCACGCGCTGCTCCAGCACCGCCGTGGTGGGGTTCATGATGCGGGTATAGATATTGCCGGGCACGGCCAGATTGAACAGGTCAGCGCCATGCTGGGTGTCGTCAAACGTGTAGGAGGTGGTCTGGTAGATCGGCACGGCGGCGGACTTGGTGGTCGGATCGGACTTGTAGGCGTGGTGCAGCGCCAGCGTTTCGAGCTTCATGAAAAATCTCCCTGTAATTAGCCAATAAATTCCGGCGCTACCATAACGGTTTACGGCCGCGCGCCAAGCGCACGGCCGGTAATGTCAGTGCGAATCCGCCTCGGTTTCCGCCATAATGTGCTGCGCGCTGGCGCTTTGGCACAAACGGGTTTCTTCGCAACCGGCCTGCACGCAAAATCGTCGGCTATTTGCCCAGCCAGATGGTGCCGGCGGTGTTTTCCACCGGGACGCCGACGGCATTGCCATATTCAGTCCACGAGCCGTCATAATTGCGCACGTCGTAGCCGAGGATGCGCTTGAGGGCGAACCAGGAATGGCTCGAGCGCTCGCCGATGCGGCAATAGGTGATCACGGGCTTGGAGCCATCAACGCCCTTGGCGGCATAGATGGCGCGGATGTCATCCACCGGCTTGAAGGTGCCGTCCTCGTTGACGATGGTGCCCCAAGGCACATTCTCGGCGCCGGGGACGTGGCCGGCGCGGATGGACAATTCCTTGACCCCCTCGGGGGCAAAAATCTTGCCGCTATATTCGTCGGGCGAGCGGATATCGACCAGCTTGCCGTCGATCCGGCCCTGCGCAATATCCAGCACATTGGGGAGGCGGGCACGCAGGGCTTCGTTGCGTTCGGCCAGGATCAGGTTTGAGGCGGTAAAGCTAGGGACTTCGGCGGTCACGGGGAGCTTGCTTGCCTCCCAGAGCTTGCGGCCGCCATCGAGCAGCTTGACCTTGGCGCCGAGCCCATAGATTTCGAGCACCCAGGCGCCCCAGGCGGCGAACCAGTTATTGTGATCGCCGTAAATCACAATCGTGGTGTCAGCGTCGACGCCCGCCGCGCGGAGCTTGCCCTCAAGCTTTTCGCGCGAGGCTATGTCGCGGTTGACGGTATCGACCAGATCGACGTGCCAATCGAGATTGACGGCACCAGGGATATGGCCGGCGGCATAAACGCCGGGATCGACGCTGACTTCGAAAATTCGGATGTTGGGATTGGCCAGATTGGCCTCGACCCAGGCGGCGGTGACCAATGGGCCTGCGGGAATATCAACCATTTTGCATTGCCTTTTCTGTTGCGGTGCGGTGGTAGAAATCGCCGAAATGCTCGCCCGGCAGGCGCTGCGCGGCGTAGTTGCCGAACAGGGGGTCGAGGGTGGCGAGGATTTGCGCCTCGCCGATATTTTCCGCGATCAGGGAATTGAGGCGTTCGCCGTGAAAACCGCCGCCGAGATAGAGATTGTATTTGCCGGGCGCACGACCGGTCAGGGCGATTTCGGCGATATAGGGGCGCGAGCAGCCATTGGGGCAGCCGCTCATGCGCAGAGTGATCGGGGTATCGGCCAGACCGTGACCGGCGAGGATCGGTTCTAGCTTGTCGAGCAGGCTGGGCAGATAACGCTCGCTTTCGGCCATCGCCAGACCGCAGGTGGGGAAGGCGACGCAGGCCATGGCGTTGAGCCGGATCAGGCTGTGGTTTTCGGTGAGGCAATAATCGGCCAGGAGCTTTTCGATGGCAGGGCGGGCTTTGGGCGCGATACCGGCGATGACGACATTCTGGTTGGGGGTGACGCGGAACTGGCCGGTGTGGATTTGTGCGATGGCGCGCAAGCCATCCATGGCGCGGGTTTTGGAGCCGGCACCGAGGCGGCCGTTTTCCACAAACAGCGTGTAATGAAACTTGCCATTGTCGCCCTCGGTCCAGCCCAGCTCGTCGCCATTGCTGGTGAAGGCGAAGGGGCGGGCAGGGGCAAAGGGGAAGCCGAGGCGGGCTTCGATCTCGGCTTTGACCCAGGCGAGGCCCTTGTCGTCGATGGTGTATTTGAAGCGGGCGCGGGCCCGGTCGGCACGATTGCCGAAATCGCGCTGCACCGCCATGACGGCCGTGCTGGTGGCGAATACCTGATGCTTGGGGATGAAGCCGATGACATCACCCAGCCGCGGATAGGTGGTGGGCACCCGGTCGGTGCGGCCCATGCCGCCGCCAATGGCGACGTTGAAGCCGACCAGTTCGCCGCCTTCGACAATGGCGATGTAACCCAAATCCTGGGAGTAGACGTCGATATCGTTGCTCGGCGGCAGCACGAAGCCGATCTTGAATTTGCGCGGCATATAGGTGCGGCCGTAAAACGGTTCCTCGGGTTCCGAGGTGGCCACGCGCTCATCGCCATACCAGATTTCGTGATAGGCGCGCATCTTGGGCACGGCGCGGTCGCTCGACTGCTGGGCCAGTGTCGCGAGTTCGGCATGCAGCGCCGAGAGCTGCGGATTGACCGAGCACATCACCCCGCGCGAGTCATCGCCGCAGGCGGCCACGGTGTCGAGCAGCACCTCGTGCAGGCCCTGAATGGTGGGGCGCAGACTATCCTTGAGCAGCCAGTGGAACTGGAAGGTCTGGCGCGTGGTCATGCGCAAAGTGTCGCCGCCATGCTGGCGGGCCAGCGCGTCGATCTTGAGCCATTGCTCGGGGGTGGCGACGCCGCCCGGCAGGCGAACCCGGGCCATGAACTGATAGGCCGGCTCCAGCTTCTGTTTGCGGCGCTCGTCGCGTACATCGCGGTCATCCTGCTGATAGATGCCCTGGAATTTCAGCAGCTTGGTATCGTCGCCGCTGACCGCCCCGGTGATGCGGTCGAGCAGACTGAGGGCAATGCTGCCGCGCAGCTGATCGCTATTGGCCTTAAGGCTTTCGTCCGGCCCCAGTTGCGCCAAAGGCTGCGACAGGTCGGTGCTGCGATCCATGCTCATCAATATACATCCCGCTGGTAACGGCCGGCGCGCTGCAACGCCCGGACATAATCTTCGGCCTGCTCCAGCGATTTGCCGCCGGCTTCGGCGATGACAGCGAGCAGGGCCGCATGCAGATCGGGCGCCATGCCCTTGGCATCGCCACAGACGTAGAAATGCGCCCCCTGCTCCAGCCAGGCGAAGATGTCGCGCGCCTGTTCGCGCAGGCGGTGCTGCACATAGGCTTTGCTGGCGCCATCGCGGGAAAACGCGACATCCATGCGGCTGAGCGCGCCGGATTTGAGCTGGGCCTGCCATTCGGCCTGATAGAGAAAATCGGAGCGGAAATTGCGGTCGCCAAACACCAGCCAGGAGCGGCCGGTCGCTCCGCGCAACTCACGCTCCTGCATGAAGGCGCGATAGGGCGCGACGCCGGTTCCGGCCCCGACCATGATGATCGGCACATCGTCAGCCGGCAGGCGGAAATGCGGATTGGGCTTGATATAGACCGGCAGGGTGGCGTCGTCGGGCAGTCGGGCCAGACCGCCGCTGACCACGCCAAAGCGCTCCGAACCATGCAATTGATAGCGCACCGTCGATACCGTCAGATGCACATCGCCATCCTGCGCAGTCTGGCTTGAGGCGATGGAATAGAGGCGCGGTTGCAGGGCCCGCAGCCCGGCAAAGAAGCTGTCGGCGGTGATGCCGACGATGGGATAAAGCCGGATGATATCGGCGACATGATGGGCTTCGAGGAAGGCGAAGCGTTCGGCCGACTTGTCGGGGCCGGCTAAATTGGCCAAGGCGGCAGCGCCACTGAGCTCGGCCCAATGAGAGAGAAATTTCGGCGTGGCGGTGGCAATCTCGAAACCGCTTTGCAGGGCTTCACCAAGTCGGGTCGCCCCATCGCCAAGCGCCTGCTCGGGATCGAGCTGGAGCAAGTCCAGCAGCTCGGCAACGACGCGCGGATCATTCTGCCCGACAATGCCCAACGCATCGCCCGGCTCGTAGCGCAGGCCGGAGCCCTGCAAATTGAGTTCGAGATGGCGGGTCTGCTTGCTCGATCCGCGCCCGGTGATGATGAGATTTTCCAGCACCTCGGCGATAAACGGATTGGCCTGATCGACGCTGGGTGCGGTCGTAGAAGTCGATGGCGCGACTGTAGCGGACACCGATGGGTGATCTTGGGCCAGCGCCTGCAGCACCGTTTTGGCCCAGTCGCGCCCCTGCCCCAGTTGGTCGACGTCGCAATCGATCCGCGCCTCCAGCCGTTCGGCGCCCAACTCTTCCAATCGCCGGTCCAGCCGCTTGCCGGTCTCGCAGAAGAATTCATAGGTGCTGTCGCCCAGCGCCATAACGGCGAAGCGCACACCCTCCAGGCGCGGGGCCTTGCGGCCAGCGATAAACTCGAAGAACGCCAGCGCCGGCTGGGGCGGCTCGCCTTCGCCATGGGTGCTGGTGATCAGCAGCAGGTCCTGCTCCTGCTTGAGCGATGCCGGACGGTAGTCTGCCATATCAACGGCGCTGGCACTGAGCCCCAGCGCGACGGCCGCCACTGCCAGTTCCTCGCCCAGCGCGAGCGCATTGCCGGTTTCGCTGCCGTAAAGGATGGTCAGACTGCGTTGCGCTGGCGCGGCGTTGGCAGTCGGCACACCGAGCGGCGGCTGGATGGTGGCAATGTCGCCGTTCGACCGCGCGGCGTCGGCATAGCCGGTGAAATAGCCACCAACCCAATTGGCCTGTTCGGCGCTGAGGCTGGTTGCCAGGCCCTTGAGGCGGCCCCACTGGTCCTCGCTCAGCCCTGGGCCGGCAAAGTCGGTTTTGGTCATGACGACAGGTCACCCGCGGTCGCGGCCGACCACGCGCTTCGCTGGTCAACCGGCAGAAATTCTGCAGTTGGCCGGAGTGTTGACAGCGGTTATTATACCAGTCAAATGAATGATATTGTCCGATAACACCAACAATATTGGTCTTTCTAGCATGGACATCGCTTTAGCAAAGACGTTCCTCGAGATCGCCGAGACGGGCAGTTTTGTTGCGGCGGCGGGCCGTTTAAACGTAACACAAACCGCGGTCAGTGCGCGGGTTCACGCGCTTGAAGAGCAGCTTGGACGGCGACTTTTCATCCGCAACAAGTCCGGCGCGCGACTGACCCCGGCCGGCGAGCGCTTCGTGCGCCATGCCACGACGCTGGTTCAGGTGTGGGATCGGGCGCGCCAGCAGGTCGGCTTGCCGCAGGGCCGGGTCGATATCGCCAGCGTCGGCTCCGAGATCAGCCTGTGGAATCCGATCCTCGCCGACTGGCTGGTGTGGATGAAACAGGAGGCCCCCGATATCGCACTGCGGGCCGAGGTCGATATCCCCTCGCGGCTGTTGGAGGCGGTGCATAATGGCGCGCTGGATATGGCCGTGCTGTATGATCCACCGCCGCAGGGCGGCAATACCGTGGTCGAACTGCTGACGGCGGAAAAACTGGTGATGGTGACCACCGCCAGCGATGGCGGGCGCGGCCTGCCCGAGGATTATGTGCATGTCGATTGGGGGCCGTCGTTTCAGGCCAGCCATCAGGCGGCGTTTCCCGAAATTGCCAGCCCCGGCGTGATGATCTCGCATGGGCCGCTGGCGCTGCTCTATCTGACGCGGGTCGGCGGCGCCGGCTATTTCCGGCTCAGCGCCGTGCGGCCACATCTGGACGCCGGCCGACTGCATCGCGTGGCCGACGCGCCGGAATTCTCCTACTCGGTGCATATGGTCTATTCGAGCCGCGCCGAACCGGGGATCATCGACCGCATGCGGCGTGGGTTTCGGTCGAGTGCGGTGGGGTAGGTTTGGCCCCGATGGGCTCCCTCCCCCTTGAGGGGAGGGCGGGGGTGGGGGTGTCGTGATCCCCGCTGGCCCGGTGTGTGTGGAGGCCACGACACCCCCACCCCTAACCCCTCCCCTCAAGGGGGAGGGGGATCGCATTGGGGCTCGCAACCGGAGCGCCCGGCTGCCGCCCCTCAAGGAGGCCGCGCAGCGCGATCAATCGCGCCCGGATATCGGCCTCGGCAATCTGGGGGATCAGGGCGATCAGGCCCGATAGCAGCGCAGGCTCACCGGCGTTGGAGGGCGGATGACGGTCGGGCGTATCCCCTGCCCGTTTGGCCCATTGCTGCACGGCTAGCGTCCAGCCGGCCAGTTCGGCTGCAGCGTCGGCAAAAGGCGGCTGGCTCGGGGCGGCGGGATCGACATATTGCGCCAGGGTGGCGCGGAGGGCGGCATGGAGTTGGGCGGCCAATTGCCATAGTTCGCTGGTCAGTTCCTCCGGGCTCAGCTGGCCCATATAGGCGCCTGAGATTTCGCCGGCATAGCAGACCGGCGAGCTGGATTCGATGATCTCCACCACTTGGGGCTCATCGGGTAGCAGAGCTACAGCGGCGGTCAGAATGCTGGACAGTCGCTCGGCGGCCGGGACAATTTCACCGATACGGCCAACGCCGGTGCCGGCATAGAGTGCCATGGATTCAAAATCACCGCTCATCGAGCGCAAGGGCGAATCCGTGCTGAACAGATAGATCGGCCGGCCCTCCTCCTCGCCGATAATGATCTGGCGCGGCAGCTGCGGATCGCCGCGCGCGCCAGCAGTCACCGCGCTTTTGAGCACCCGCACCGGGGCATTGATCGGCCAATTGATGTGAAAACTGCTGGTGAGCACCGTGTCGTCGGCCTTGGCCGCCAGCAGGCGCTGCTTGTGATAGGCATGGGCAAAGGATTCCTCGGTGGCCATCAATGCCGTGCCCAACACGATGCCAGCGGCGCCCAGCGCCATGGCGGTCACCAGATCGCCGCCACCGCCCAGCCCGCCGGCCGCCAGCACCGGGATGTTGACCGCGCCCACAACCTCGGGCAGCAGATCGCGCAGCGGCCGCACGCCGCGCACATGGCCGCCCGCCTCACGCCCTTGCGCGATGATGATTTGCACCCCGGCGCGTTCCGCTTCGATGGCTTCATCGACCGAGCCCACCTGATGCACCACCAAAATGCCCGCATCGCGCAGCCGCGCCGTCACCTGCGTATCGAGATCCCAAAAGGTGCAAACCACCGGCACGGCCAGCCTTATGCAGGTCGCCACCTGCTGGTCCAGCAGCGCCGGATCGGTAGCGGCGGGAATGATATTGACGCCGAAGCGCTGGTGGCCGCGCCGGCGCAATTGCACCACCTCGCGCTCGATCAGTTCGGGCGGCTCGCGCACCATGCCGAGAAAGCCGAAGCCGCCGGCCTCGGTGACCGCCGCCACCAATTCGGAGCGGGCTACCCCGCCCATGCCGGCCAGCACGATGGGAATGCGGCTCCCCAGCAAGTCGCAGACGGGGCTATGCGGCAGCTTCATGACGCGCCTTTCCTTGGTGATTGCAGCAGTTCGAGCAGCACCACCGCCTGATTATGCGCCTCGTCATGCGCGCCATATAGCAGGGTGACCTTGCCGGTGAGTTGGCGCAGTTCATCGAGGGCGGCGTTATTGTCGTGCAGTTCGGCGCGATAGCGGCGGCGGAACTCGTCCCAACGCACTGGCTCATGGCCGAACCAGGTGCGCAGCTCTGAACTGGGGGCCACGTCCTTGAGCCAATGATCAATTTTGGCCTCGTCCTTGCTCACGCCGCGCGGCCACAGCCGGTCGACCAGCACGCGCACCCCGTCCTCGGACGCGGCCGGCTCGTAGATGCGCTTGATGGCGTAATGGGCGCCCATCTCAGGCATCCGCATCCGTCATCACCAGCAGCCAGTCTGGGCCGGGTGCTTTCAGCTCGCGTTCGAAGGTCCAGACTTCCGAGGTGGTCGCCACCAGGCCGGGACTGCCCGCGATCACCCTGCCATCGCTGTTGCGGGTGACTGAGACCAGCTCGGCGACGAAGCGGATGGCGATCCAGGCGCGCTCCTGATCCAGGCCGGCATCGGCAATGCGCGCCTCCTTAAACCCAATGAACACTAGCTCGGCCGTTTCGCCACGCGCCAGGCGCTCGGCAATGGCCTGGGCAAAGCTGTCGCGCACCGGCTCGGCCAGCAGATAGCTGCAGGCCTCGATATCGCCGGCGGCAAAGGCTGCGATCACCGTCTCATAGACGCTCTTGGCGCCGGTGATGAAGGTGTCGATGCTGGCATAGTGGCAGGCGGTCGCGATCCGCCGCAGGGTTTCGTCGAGCGAGGATTTGGGCAGGCCAGGCGCGGCCTGTGCCGCATTGCCCGAGGCGGCCAGGGGCTGGAAGGCCGGGTTATCGACCTCGGCCGGCGGTGGCTGGGCCGAATGATACATCCGCCAGGAGAAGGCGAGGGAAAAGGCAATCAGCAGATAATCAAGAAGGCCGAGCTCATTCATAACAAACTCCTTCAATCATGCGCCGCTCAGGCGATCTGCGGCAGGGTGCTGAACTGGTGCTCCGGCGGTGGTGACGACAGGGTCCATTCCAGCGTGGTAGCGCCGACGCCCCACGGATTGTCGGGGGCCGGCCGCCTGGCCATGAAGGCTTCGGCGACGGTGACGAGGAACACCAGAAAACCCGCCGTCGAGAGATAAGCGCCGATGGACGACACCAGGTTCCATAAGGCGAAGGCATCGGGGTAATCGACATAGCGGCGCGGCATGCCGGCGAGGCCGAGGAAATGCTGGGGGAAGAACACGATATTGACCCCGACAAACATCAGCCCGAAGTGAATCCGCCCCAACGTCTCATTGTAGAGATAGCCGCTCATTTTGGGGAACCAGTAGTAGAAGCCGGCAAAGATGGCGAAGGCCGAGCCCAGCGACAGCACATAGTGGAAATGGGCGATGACATAATAGGTGTCGTGCAGGGTGTGATCGAGCCCGGCGCTGGCCAGCAGGACGCCGGTAACGCCGCCAATGGTGAATAGCAGGATGAAGCCGATGGCCCACAGCATCGGCACGCGAAACGTGATCGAGCCGCCCCACATGGTGGCGAGCCAGGAGAACACCTTGATGCCGGTCGGCACGGCGATGACCATCGACGCAGTCATGAAGAAGGCCTGCACATTCAGCGACAGGCCGGTGGTGAACATGTGGTGGGCCCACACCAGAAAGCCGATAAAGCCGATCGCCACCATGGCGTAAACCATGGCCAGATAGCCAAAGATCGGCTTCTGCGAAAAGGTCGAGACCACATGGCTGACAATGCCGAAGGCCGGCACGATCATGATGTAAACTTCGGGGTGGCCGAAGAACCAGAACAGATGCTGATACAGCACCGGATCGCCCCCGCCCTGCGGGAAGAAGAAGGTGGTGCCGAAATTGCGGTCGGTCAGCACCATGGTAATGGCGCCAGCCAGGACCGGCAGTGACAGCAGCAGCATGAAGGCGGTCACCAGCATGGCCCAGCCAAACAGTGGCATCTTGTGCAAAGTCATGCCCGGCGCGCGCATGTTGAAGATGGTGGTGATCAGATTGATGGCGCCCAGAATCGACGACACGCCGGCCAGATGGATCGACAGGATGACGAAATCCACCGCCGGCCCCGGCTGCCCCGAGGTCGAGAGCGGCGGATAGAGGGTCCAGCCACCGCTATGGCCATTGGAGCCCGACGGACCTTCGACAAACAGCGAAATCAGGAACAGGATGAAGGAGGCGACCAGCAGCCAGAACGACACGTTGTTCAGGCGCGGAAACGCCATATCCGGTGCGCCGATCAGCAGCGGCACGAACCAGTTGCCGAAGCCGCCGATCAGCGCCGGCATCAGCACGAAGAAGATCATCACCAGCCCATGGGCCGAGACCACAGCGTTGTAGAGATCGGTATTGTGGAACATTTGCAGCCCCGGTTGCTGCAATTCGAGGCGAATGGCGAATGACAGGCCGGTGCCGAGCACCCCGGCCAGGATCGAGAACACCAGATAGAGGGTGCCGATATCCTTGTGATTGGTCGACAGCACCCAGCGCCTGAACAGGCTCCGATTGGGAGCGGCGATTGGGGCGGCGATATCCATCTGGTCCTCCGGCAAAAATCCGCAGGAGGCGCTGGGTTCCAGATCAAGGAGGAGTGAGCGTCTCGATGCTCACCACCACCCTATGGGCGAATTCAAGATCAGACCAACGAATATTATTGGCCGTTCATATGATTATTTTTGCACTGATATGCGATCGTCCAATCCCTCCACCGACAGGAACCAGGCCACGAGCTGCGCCGTATTACTGACACCGGCAGAGCGCGCGAGGCGCAGGCGATGCGCCTCGATGGTGCGTTTGGACAGTCCCAGTTCGACGGCGATAGCGGCGTTGGTTTTGCCCTGCGCTACCAGCGTCAAAATCTGCCGCTGCCGCCCGGTCAGGGTCATCGTCGGGTCGCCCAGCGGCCGGCTGAAGGCTTCAAAGCAATAGAGGGCTGCCGCAAACGGATCAGTGCGCTCCTGCGAGCGGCCATTGACCCGGCACCAGAAACGCTGCCCATCGGCCCGCGCCATGATGCGCTCGTCGTAATAGACCGAGCCGCCCGGCAGATGCACCCGCCAGCTCTCGCCGGTGCGAACGAAATCGGCCAGCGCCGGATAGAGCCGGACGAAACTGGTGTCGATCAGCTCGGCCCTTACATAGCCGAACTGTCTGGCGAATTCCTCATTGCAGTCGCGAATGATGCGGTGCGTGGCGAACACCATTGGCACCGGAATATCGGCGAGCGCGAAGGATAAGGGGGCAAGGGGCATGTCGTATAAATACGACTAACTCCCTCCCCTGCGCAAGAACTAGCCTCTGGCCATTATGTCTTGAGGAGGCAAGGGATGCGCAAAATCTTTGCGAGTGCGGCCGAAGCGTTGGCTGGCCAATTACGCGACGGCATGGTGGTCATGTCGGGCGGCTTTGGCCTATGCGGCATTCCCGAGACACTGATCGACGCGGTCAAACTCTCCGGCGCCAAAGAGCTGACGGTGATTTCCAACAATGCCGGCGTCGACGGCATTGGCCTCGGCCAGTTGCTGGCGACCAAGCAGATCCGCAAGATGATCTCGTCCTATGTCGGCGAGAACAAGCTGTTCGCCCAGCAATATCTGTCGGGCGAGCTTGAGCTGGAATTCAACCCGCAGGGCACGCTGGCCGAGCGCATTCGCGCCGGTGGGGCGGGCATCCCGGCCTTTTACACCAAGACCGGCGTCGGCACGCTGATTGCCGAAGGCAAGGAAGTGCGCAGCTTCGACGGCGAAGACTATGTGATGGAAACTGGCCTCGTGGCCGATGTGTCGCTGGTCCATGCCTGGAAGGGCGATCACGAAGGCAATCTGGTCTATCGCAAGACCGCGCGGAACTTCAATCCGATGATGGCCACCGCCGGCAAGCTCACCATTGCCGAGGTGGAGCATCTGGTGCCCAGCGGCGAGATCGAGCCCGATAGCGTCCATACGCCCGGCATTTTCGTGTCGCGCCTCGTGCATGTGCCGAACGCCACCAAACATATCGAACAGCGCACACTGCGCCAGCGCGAAGGGGAGATCGTCTGATGGCCTGGACCCGCGATCAAATGGCGGCCCGCGCCGCTCAGGAACTCGAAGACGGCTTTTACGTCAATCTCGGCATCGGCATCCCGACGCTGGTGGCCAACTACATCCCCGCCGGGATGGATGTGCGGCTGCAAAGCGAAAACGGCATGCTGGGCATGGGCCCCTTCCCCTATGAAGGTGACGAAGACGCTGACCTGATCAATGCCGGCAAGCAGACCATCACCGAACTGCCGCTGACCAGCTATTTTTCCAGCGCCGACAGCTTTGGCATGATCCGGGGTGGCCATATCGACCTGTCGATTCTGGGCGCCATGCAGGTGGCCGAGAATGGCGATCTGGCCAATTGGATGATCCCCGGCAAGATGGTCAAGGGCATGGGCGGCGCCATGGATCTGGTGGCCGGCGTCAAGCGCGTGGTGGTGGTGATGGAGCATGAGGCCAAGGGCGAGCCCAAGCTGCTCAAGGCCTGCACCCTGCCCCTCACTGGCAAGCGCGTCGCCGATGTGGTGATCACCGATCTGGGCGTGTTCACCCTGACCCGGCGCGGCGAAGCGAACATGACCCTGATCGAGCTGGCGGATGGCGTGTCCGTCGATGAAATCACGGCCAAGACCGAGGCCAGTTTTGTGATCGGGCTGAAATCATGAGCGACATTGTCATTGTCAGCGCCGCTCGCACCCCGGTCGGCAGCTTTCTCGGTAGTCTGGGCACCGTACCGGCCCACGAGCTGGGCGCTGCGGCCATCACGGCGGCCCTCGCCCGCGCCAAGGTCGAGGCTGGTGAAATTGACGAGGCCATTCTCGGTCAGGTTCTCCCTGCCGGCGCCGGGCAAAACCCGGCGCGTCAGGCCGCCATGCTGGCCGGCATGCCGGCTTCGGCCACCGCCTTCGGCATCAATCAGGTCTGCGGCTCGGGCCTGCGTGCCGTGGCGCTGGGCATGCAGCAGATTTTGACCGGCGATGCCCGCATCGTCGTGGCCGGTGGTCAGGAATCGATGTCGCTGTCGCCGCACTGCCAGGCCTTGCGCGCCGGCACGAAGATGGGGCCGATCAGTCTGGTCGATACCATGGTGGTGGACGGACTGATGGATGCTTTCGGCGGCTATCACATGGGGATCACGGCGGAAAACGTCGCCCGCCAGTTTACCATCAGCCGCGACCAGCAGGACGCTTTTGCGCTCGCCTCCCAGCAGAAGGCGGCCGCCGCGCAAGCCGCCGGCCGGTTCAGCGCCGAGATCACCCCGGTTACGGTCAAGACCCGCAAGGGCGAGGTGATTGTCGATCAGGACGAATATATTCGCGCCGATACCAGCGCCGAGGGCCTGGCCAAGCTGCGCCCTGCCTTTGACCGCGAAGGATCGGTGACGGCTGGCAATGCCTCGGGCCTCAATGATGGCGCGGCGGCGCTGGTGCTGATGCATGCGGATGAAGCCGCGCGACGCGGCTTGCAGCCGCTGGCGCGAATCGCCTCCTGGGCCACGGCGGGTGTCAGCCCGGACGTGATGGGCACCGGGCCGATCCCGGCGTCGCAGAAGGCGCTGGCCAAGGCCGGCTGGACCATTGCCGATCTCGACGTGATTGAGGCCAATGAGGCCTTTGCGGCACAGGCCTGCGCCGTCAACGCCGCAATGGGCTGGGATAGTGACAAGGTCAACGTCAATGGCGGCGCCATCGCCATCGGCCACCCCATCGGCGCCTCGGGCGCGCGTATTCTGGTGACCCTGCTGCATGAGCTGCAACGCGGCAATAATCGTCGCGGCATTGCCACTTTGTGCATCGGCGGCGGCATGGGCGTGGCGCTCTGCGTCGAGCGCCTCTAGCGCTGCGCATAGTTGGCTCGCCGACCGCCTTGGCGGCCGGCGAGCCGGTAATCAATTAGCCCGGAACGGCGACACGCGCCTTGGCGCGGATGCGCGACGGACGCGTCAGGGCCTGGATATCGAGGGCCTGCTCGATCAGTTCATCGGAGATCAGCTGGTCCTCTTCGAGCAGCTGCCGCATCGTCTTGCCGGTTGCCAGGATCTGGTGGGCCAGCTCGGCGGAGCGCTCATAGCCGATCAGCGAGGTCAGCGCGGTGGCCAGCGCCGCCCCGGCTTCCAGATGGCGCTGGCACTGCTCGACATTGGCGGTGATACCGACCACGCATTTGTCGGTCAGCGTATCGACGGCATTGGTCAGCAGGCTCAACGACTGCAGGATGTTGAACGCGATCACCGGCTCCATGGCATTGAGCTGAAGCTGGCCGGCCTCTGCGGCCATGGTGACAGCCACATCGGCGCCGATCACCTGGAATGCCACCTGGCTGACCACCTCGGGGATCACCGGATTGACCTTGCCGGGCATGATCGACGAACCCGGCTGCATTGGCGGCAGATTGATCTCGCCAATCCCACCGCGCGGGCCGCTGGACAGCAGGCGCAAATCGTTGGAAATTTTGGACAGTTTCACGGCGATGCTTTTAAGCATGCCCGAGAACAGCACGAACCCGCCGGTGTCCCAGCTGGCTTCGATCAGGTTGGCCGCCGCAATGACGGGCAGGCCGGTGACGCGGCCCAGCTCTTCGACCACGATGCCGGCATAGGCCGGGTCGGCGGTGATGCCGGTGCCGATGGCGGTGCCGCCCAGATTGACCTCGAGCATCAACGCGGCGGTCGCGTCGAGCCGCGCCACATCTGCGTCAAGCGTATCGGCGAAAGCCATGAATTCCTGGCCCAGGGTCATCGGCACGGCGTCCTGCAACTGGGTGCGCCCCAGCTTCACCACATCGCGGAATTCCCCGGCCTTGGCCTCGAAGGCCCGCGCCAGACGCGTCAGCGACTTGGACAGGTCCAGATAGCTGAAGCGGATCGCCAGCCTTATGGCCGTCGGATAGACGTCATTGGTGGACTGGGAGAGGTTCACATCGTTGTTGGGATGCAGATGGGCGTACTCGCCCTTGGCCTTGCCCAGATATTCGAGGGCGCGGTTGGCGATGACCTCGTTCATGTTCATGTTGGTCGAGGTGCCGGCGCCGCCCTGAATGGCATCGAGCGTGAACTGGTCGGCCAGCCCGCCATCGATGACATCCTGACAGGCCCGGACGATGACCTCGCATTTTTCGTCGCTCAGATCGCCGAGCCGCTTATTGGCCCGCGCGGCGGCCAGCTTGATCATCGCCAGCGAGCGGATCAGCGCCGGGTAGTGACCGATGGTCATGCCGGAAATTTGGAAATTGGCGAGCGCCCGTGCGGTCTGCGCGCCGTAATAGGCATCAAGGGGAACATCCACCGGCCCGAGGGAATCATATTCGCGGCGGACAGGGGGAGGGATCGAGGAATGTTGCATCATTGGCGTAAGTCACAGGTTGGAGAAATTGCAAAAGAGCCGCGCATCCGAAGCAGGATCACGCGGCTCGCCGGCGCCAGTCTGAGGAGCGGCAGGGTAAGGACCTGGTCGAAATTACTGGTCCATAGCCCGATTATCAGACCATAGATCGGATCGTTTACCAAGCCCATGGCCGCGTTCAAGTCTTAAGACGCGTGCTCGGACCGGCAGGCTCTCGGGCCGGCAATCAGAGTTCGCCACTTTGCCGCCATGTGAAAATCAGCGCGTCACGGCTCATTGTGCCCCGGCAGCCTGCCCCCCAGCGCCAGGGTCATTTCCCGCGCGGTATCGGCCAGCAATTGCCCGATGGCCGGGATGCGGTCCGTGGTCAGCCGCTGCGCCAGGCCCGACACGGAAATCGCGCACAGCGCCTCGCCCTGATGGTTATAAACCACGGCGGCGATGCAGCGGAGCCCGGTGACGAATTCCTGATCGTCCACCGAATAGCCCTGCTGCCGGATGGTGGTGAGTTCAGTGCGCAAATCCGAGGCCCGCGTGATCGAGTTGGCGGTCGATTTGCGCATGCCCTGGCTGCTGACGATGGCCGAGACATCCGCCGGGCTGTAGGTCGCGAGGATGGCCTTGCCCATGCCCGAGGTGATCATCGGCGCCCGGCCGCCCACCCGCGTGATCGCGCGCATGATCTCGCGGCTTTCGATCTGCGTCAGCACCACCAGCTCGCCCTCGTCCACCACGCCGAGATTGGCGGTCTCGCGGGTCTGGTCGCGCAGCCGCCGCAGGAACGGCAAGGCCGGCGCCACAAAATTGCGCTGGCGCACAAAGGCCGAACCGACGGAAAACGCCATCCGGCCGACATGCCACATGCCGTCGGACTGGTCGAACTGCACGAATTTGCGCTTCTCGAGGCTGGTGAGCAGGCGATGCACGGTCGATGGCGACAGCCCGGTCCGATGCGCCAGATCGGTCAGGCGATAGCCTTCCTCGTCCTCGCCGAGCACTTCCAGCAGCGACATGGCGCGCTCGACGGATTGAACGCCGCTCGAACGGACTGGCCCCTTTGGCTTAGGTGATGCTGTGTCTGTCATCCGGCGTTTCTACCAGCCTGGGGCCATCGCCGTCAGCCCGTCGGACGCTTGAGCGCAAGACTTTTCCGCATGGTGAAATTTATTGGCTGCCCGGTCGCTCGCGCCACCGGAACATCCTAGGTCCGTCAGCAGGTAATAATGCGGAGATTTCCATGACTAGCTATGTTCCAAAGCACGGCCTGCAGATCGCGAGCGAACTCGCTGCGTTTGTGGAAGTGGAAGCGCTGCCCGGGACCGGCGTCAGCCAGGATGTTTTCTGGCAGGGCTATGCCGACCTGCTGGCTGACCTGGGGCCGGTCAATACGGCGGTGCTGGCCGAGCGCGCCCAGCTCCAGGCGCAGATCGACACCTGGCATCAGGCGCGGCGCGGACAGGTTTTCGCGCTGGAAGACTACAAGGCCTTCCTGCACGACATCGGCTACCTTGTTCCCGAAGGCGATGACTTCAAAATCGAGACCACCGGTGTCGATCCCGAAATCGCCACGCTGGCCGGTCCCCAGCTCGTGGTGCCGGTGATGAATGCCCGCTTTGCCCTCAATGCGGCCAATGCCCGTTGGGGTAGCCTCTACGACGCGCTCTATGGCACTGACGCGATTGATGTCAGCGGCGAACTGGCCCCCGGCAAGCAGTATAACGCGCAGCGCGGCGCGGCCGTCGTCGCCTGGGCAATGGCGTTTCTGGATCAAGCCATCCCGCTCGCCCAGGGTAGCCACGCCGACGTCGCCAGCTATGCATCCGGGTCGAATGGCTTGCAGATTGCCCTCAAGGATGGCGCGGCGTCCGGCCTCGCTGATCCGAGCCAGTTTGTCGGTTCCTCGGCGGCGGGCGACAAGCAGGTGCTGCTGTTCAAGAACAATGGCCTGCATCTCGAAATTCACCTCGATAAGACGAGCCCGGTGGGCCAGCAAAGCGCCGCCGGCGTCAGCGACGTCGTCGTGGAATCGGCGCTGACCACCATTCAGGACTGCGAAGACTCGGTTGCCGCGGTCGATGCCGCGGACAAGGTCGCGGTTTATCGCAACTGGTTGGGCCTGATGCGGGGCGACCTCGCCGAGACCTTTACCAAGGGCGGCAAGGACCATACCCGCACACTGGCCGCCGACCGGCACTATACCGCCCCTGATGGCAGCGAAATCTCGCTGACCGGCCGCAGCCTGATGCTGGTGCGCAATGTCGGGCATCTGATGACCACCGATGCCGTGCTCGATGCTGATGGCAACGAGACGCCCGAGGGTTTTCTTGACGCCATGGTGACCTCGCTGGCTGCGATGCACGATCTGGCCAAGCAAACCGGGCTGCGCAATAGCCGGACCGGCAGCGTCTATATCGTCAAGCCGAAGATGCATGGCCCCAAGGAAGTGGCGCTCACCAATACGCTGTTCGACCGCGTCGAGGACATTCTCGGGCTGGCGCGCAACACGCTCAAAGTGGGCGTCATGGACGAAGAGCGCCGCACCAGCGTCAACCTCAAGGAATGCATCCGGGCGGTGCGCCAGCGGCTGGTGTTCATCAATACCGGTTTTCTCGATCGCACCGGCGACGAAATCCACACCAGCAAGCTGGCCGGGCCGGTGCTGCCCAAGGGCGAGATCAAGGATGCGATCTGGCTCGGCGCCTATGAAAACAACAATGTCGACCAGGGGCTGAAGGCCGGCCTCGACGGCCACGCCCAAATCGGCAAGGGCATGTGGGCCAAACCCGACGATATGGGTGAAATGCTCACCGCCAAGCTGGGCCATGTCAAATCCGGCGCCAACACCGCCTGGGTCCCCTCGCCCACCGCTGCGGTGCTGCACGCCACCCATTATCATCAGGTCAATGTCGCGCAGGTCCGGCAGGTCATTGCCGCCCGCCCAACTGCCTCGCTCGATGCGATCCTCACCCCGCCTCTGCTCGACGGCCGCAATCTGTCCGACGATGCGGTGCGGCTGGAGCTGGACAATAATTGCCAGAGCATTCTCGGCTATGTGGTGCGCTGGATCGATCAGGGCATTGGCTGCTCCAAGGTGCTGGACATCAACGATGTGGCGCTGATGGAAGACCGGGCCACGTTGCGGATTTCGTCCCAGCACATCGCCAATTGGCTGCAGCACGGCCTCGTCACCGAGGCCCAGGTAACCGAGTCGATGCAGCGCATGGCGCTGGTAGTGGACAGCCAGAACCAGGCCGATTCAAACTATCGGTCCATGGCGCCGGGTTTTGCGGATAACGTCGCTTTCCAGGCCGCGCTGGAACTGGTGCTTGAGGGCGCAAAACAGCCCAATGGCTACACCGAACCGGTGCTGCATCGCCGTCGCCGCCAGGCCAAGGCCACTTAAATTCTATCAGGAGAAACAATATGTTGACGATTACCCGCCTCGACCTCGCCGACGCCGGACTTTTGCTGGAGGGCGCGCGCGCCCGCGCTGACGCCATCGGCGTTCCCATGTGCATCGCCATCACCGACGAAAGTGGCAATCTCATTGCTTTCGAGAGGATGGACGGCGGCAAAATTACCAGTTCTACTATTGCCATCGACAAGTCCTACACGGCCTCTGCGGCCAAGCGCGCGACACACGAATATGGTGCTTCCAGCCAGCCTGGCAGCCCGGCCTATGGCATCAACAGCGCCATTGGCGGGCGGCTGATGGTGGTGGGTGGTGGCCTGCCCGTATCCGTGGATGGACAGGTCGTCGGCGGCATCGGCGTCAGCTCGGGAACCCCGGCGCAGGACCAGGATGTCGCCCAGGCCGGCATAGATCATTTCCTGGCAACCAGGACCTAACCCAGAACGCTGACGGCGGCGCAACGAGGACACGTCATGACTGAAAACAAGACCACCGACCTGCGCGACGCCGCGCTGCATTTCCACGAATATCCCAGACCCGGCAAGCTGGAGATCGTTTCGACCAAGCCACTGGCCAACACGCGCGATCTCGCGCTGGCCTATTCGCCGGGGGTGGCCATTCCCTGCGAGAAAATCGCGGCCGATCCCGAGGCGGTGTATAAATACACCTCCAAGGGCAATCTGGTCGCGGTGATCTCCAACGGCACCGCCGTGCTCGGCCTCGGCAATATCGGCGCGCTGGCCTCCAAGCCGGTGATGGAAGGCAAGGCGGTGCTGTTCAAGAAGTTCGCCGGCATCGACTCCATCGATATCGAGGTGAACGAGCAGGACCCGCAGCGCTTCATCGACATCGTGGCGCCGCTCGAGCCCAGCTTCGGTGGCATCAATCTCGAGGACATCAAGGCCCCCGAATGCTTCGAGATCGAGGAAGCTTTGCGCGAGCGCATGAACATCCCGGTGTTCCATGACGATCAGCACGGCACGGCCATCATCGTGGCTGCGGCAGTGCTCAACGCCATGGAGTTGACGGGCAAGGATATCGCCAAGGTCAAGATCGTGACCTCCGGGGCCGGCGCCGCCGCCATCGCCTGCATGAACATGCTGATTGCCGTGGGCGCCACCCGTGAAAACATCTGGATCGCCGATTCCAAGGGGCTGGTGACCAAGGCGCGCGATAACACCGTCGACCGCTGGCGCGGCGCCTTCGCGCAGCAGACCGACAAGACCGAGCTCAGCGAAGTCATGGCCGGCGCCGACATCTATGTCGGCCTGTCAAAGGCCGGGGCGCTGAAACCCGAGATGATGAAGGACATGGCGGCCAATCCGCTGATCCTGGCCCTCTCCAATCCGACCCCCGAAATCATGCCCGAACTGGCGCGCGAAGCTCGCCCCGATGCGATGATCTGCACCGGCCGGTCGGACTATCCCAACCAGGTCAACAACGTCCTGTGTTTCCCCTTTCTGTTCCGGGGGGCGCTCGATTGCGGCGCCACCGTCATCAACGAGGAGATGAAGGCGGCCGCAGCCCATGCCATTGCCAAGCTGGCGCATGAGCCGGGGCTGGAGGCCAGCACCCATGGTGTGCCGGCCATTTTCGGGCCGGAATATCTGATCCCCAATCCCTTCGACCAGCGCCTGATCCTGCGCATTGCGCCGGCCGTGGCCAAGGCGGCGATGGAGTCGGGTGTGGCCAAGCGGCCGATCGCCGACTTTGCCGCCTATCGCGACCAGCTCAACCGTTTCGTGTTCCGGTCGGGCCTCGTCATGAAGCCAATGATCGAGCGGGCCCAGGGGCAGAACAAGCGCATCGCCTTTGCCGATGGCGAGGACGAGCGCGTGCTGCGCGCCACCCAGGTAATGCTGGAAGACGGTATCGGCCGGGCTATCCTGATCGGCCGCCCCTCGGTGATCGAGCAGCGCATTGCCCGCTTCGGCCTGACCCTAAAGGCCGGGCGCGACTTCGATATCGTCAATCCCGAGGACGATCCGCGCTATCGCGACTATGTCGCCGACTTCCTGGAGCTGGTGGGTCGCCAGGGCGTAACGCCCGATACCGCACGCACCATCGTGCGCACCAATACCACCGTCATCGGCTCTCTGGCGGTGCGCCGGGGCGAGGCCGATGCGCTGATCTGCGGTTTGCAGGGTCGCTTCATCAAGCATGCCCGCGACATCCAGTCGGTCATCGGGCTGGCGCCCGAAGCCAGCCAGCTTTCGGCGCTGTCGATGCTGGTGATGAACCGTGGCGTGTTCTTCCTGGCCGATACCTATGTCAATATCGACCCTTCGGCCGAAGAGATCATTGCCATCACCCTGCAGGCACGCAACCACCTCAAGCGCTTCAATATCGAGGCCAAGGCGGCGCTGCTGAGCTATTCCAACTTCGGCTCACGCGATGGGGCGACCAGCGAGAAGATGCGCACGGTCTATGCAACACTCAAGGATGTGGCGCCAGACCTCGTGGTCGATGGCGAAATGCAGGGCGATCTGGCGATCAATGAAAGCCTGCGCGAACGCTATGTCCCCAATTCGGTGCTCAAGGGCGAAGCCAATTTGCTGATCTTCCCCAATCTGGAATCGGCCAACCTGTCGATGACCCTGCTCAAGGAACTCAACAACGCCCTGCCCGTCGGCCCCATTCTGATGGGCACCCGCCAGCCGGCGCATATCCTGGCCCCCTCGGTCAGCAGCCGCGGCATCGTCAACATGGCCGCCATCGCTGCCAATGAGGCGATTCACTAGCGCCAACGCCACGCAAAGCCAAAAAGGGTCGCCCTTCGCACGAGGGGCGACCCTTTTTTGTTCAGTCCATTGAGGGTTAGAGCTTCAGCCGCTTGACCAGATCGGCTTCGGTGGTCGCGAGCACGGCGTGCATGGCCTGGTACGCCCCAGCCGGGTTGTTGGCGGCAATCTGGTTGGCCAAGTCGCCATGCGCCCCGAGGTTGCTGGCGAAAATGTCGGGGTTCTGGATGCTGATCCGGAAAAAAGCGTCCAAAATCACCGTAATCGCCGGTGCGAAGGCCTGCAGGATCAAATTATGCGAGGCGTCCAGAATGGCGGTATGGAGCCGTATATCGGCGGCCACCGAAGCGACGGGGTCGGCTGCGGCGGCAACCATGTCCTGATACGCTCCGAGGATCGCCTGCCGGTCGGCGTCATTGGCATGAGTTGCCGCCAGCCGCGCCGCTTCCGGCTCGATGATTTTGCGCGCGGCGACAATGTCGGCAACCAGCTTGGGCGTGACGGCATCGGGTCGCAACAACCAATGCAGCACATCCTGATCAAACAGGTTCCACTGCTCGCGCGGCAGGATGACCGTGCCGTGGCGTGGCCGGGCCGAGACCATGCCCTTGCCGGCCAGCACTTTGATCGCTTCGCGCAGCACGCTGCGCCCGACCTGTATTTCGCGGGCCAGATCGGCCTCGACCGGCAGCGGGGTATCGGGCGGGAAATGCCCCGCCACGATCTTTTCGCCGAGCACCGCAACCGCAGTGGCGATCTTGCCCTTGCCCAGATTATGGGCGGCGGCTGGTCTCGCCACTGCGCCGGGCATCAGAACTTGCCGTGCTTGATATAGGCGGTCTGCGGGTCTTCGCCGGCCAGAATCGCCTTGCGCACCAGGCTCTCGGTATTGACGGCCACTTCGCAGCGCTCGATGACCTCTTCGGCATGCGCCGCCGGGATCACCACCACCCCGTCTTCATCGCCCAGAATATAGTCGCCCGGATAGATCACGATATTGCCGATGGTCACCGGCTCGTCAAACGCCTCCGGCCGCCAATTGGCCACCACGTCGACCGGCGAGGTGTAGCTGCAGAACACCGGGAAACCGATCTTCTTGATGAAGCTCACGTCGCGCGCGCCGCCATCCACCAGATAGCCCAGCACGCCGCGCAGCTTGAGCGCCTCGGCTGACAATTCACCCATCAGGGCCCGCGAGGTGTCCTGCGGCTGGCATACCAACACGTGACCCGACGGCGCCTTGGACAGGAAGCTGGTCCATTCCAGCAGCGACTCATGCGCGCCAATCGAATTGTCCGGCCGGCCACGCATGGTGAATACCGGACCGGCGATCTTAACGCCGGCTTCAAGCGAGCGGATGGTGTTCGGCAACACCGCCGGCGGCAGCCCCATGTCGCGCATGATGTCGTAAACGACACCAGAATAGCAGGCGGCAAGGCGCTCGGTCAGACTAGGCATGCAATCTCCTCTGTAGCCGCCCATTGCGGCAGTGACGACAAATCGTGCCACAGCTTCTTTGCTTTGACAATCATTCATCAGATGAATCAAAAATCTGGTTTTGCGCCAAGGGTTAACACAGCGGCAGCAGCGATCTATCGGCGGGCTGCGAGGGCATTACCGGGCGCCAGGTCGCCGCGCATGGCAGCGGCAGAGGCATCCCGTTCGGCTGCATTTTTCCGTTTAAAGGCCAGCCAAGGAACATCGCCCCCCCATTGACTCAACCAAATATCTTCCATACCAGCGCATGGTCCCATTGTTGGACCATGGAGTGAGGAATGGTTCGCGTATCGGCGGTTCAGAGCGTTTTGGAGGCGCTCAAGACCGAGATCCAGACGCTGCATCAGCCGGGCGACTACCTTCCCAACGAACGGCTTTACGCCGAGCGTTTCGGGGTGGGGCGCAATACCGTGCGCGAAGCCCTGATCGTGCTGGAGGCCTATGGCTATGTCGAAAAGACCCAGCGTGGACCCCGGGTCTGCACGCCCGATATCTCCGTGGCCTTTAACGTTTTCGCGCAATATTTCGACCGCAGCCTCAATACCTGCAAGGACCTGCTGGAATTCCGCCGCTTCATCGAGCTGGGGATTTTGCCGGCGGTCGTGGAGAATATTGCCGACGCCGATATCGATAAGCTCGAAGGCTATGTGGTGCTGATGGAACGGGCGCTGACCGCCCGGCAGGCCGCTGAGGCCGACTATGCCTTCCACAATCTGATGGTCGAGGCGTCGGGCAATGGCGTGATCCGCAAGCTCTATCGCGTGCTGGCCCAAAGCATCGTGTTCTACATGGAAATCGGCAAGCACGTGCCGCGCCACGATATTGCCTCCGCCGACAATCATCGCGGCATCGTCGCGGCGCTGCGCCGCCGCTCCTATCCAGATCTGCTCGCCACCTGCACCGACCACTATCGCTATAGCGAGGGCGTGCTGGAGGAAACCATGCTGCGCGATCTGGCCCTACCCACCACAACGGAACCACTGGCATGAAAGCCCTGATGATCGAAGCCGAAGGCCGTACTGCGTTGCACGACATTGCCGCGGCCACGCCGGGACCGGGCGAAGTGCTGGTCGCGGTGCGCCATGTCGGGCTCTGCGGCAGCGACCTCAATACCTTTCGCGGCCTCAATCCGCTGGTGACTTTGCCCCGGATTCCCGGCCATGAGATCGGTGGCGAAATCGCTGCGCTCGGCCCGGACGTTCCGGCCGACTACGCCATGGGTCAGCGCGTAGTGGTGCTGCCCTATACCAGTTGCGGCGCCTGCTCGGCCTGCCGCAAGGGCCGCACCAATGCCTGCCGCTACAACAAGACGCTGGGTGTGCAGCAGGATGGCGGGCTGGCCGATTCCATCGTGCTCCCCTACGCCAAGCTGATCCGCAACGACACCCTGGCCGCCCGCCATCTGGCGCTGGTCGAGCCGCTCTCCGTGGGCTTCCACGCCGTGGCGCGCGGTGCCGTGACGGCAGGCGAGGTGGTGGTAGTGATCGGCTGCGGCATGATCGGCATGGGGGCCATTGTGGCCGCCGCCGCCCGCGGCGCCGAAGTCATCGCCATTGATGTGAATGCCGACAAGGCCGCCTATGCCAAGACCTATGGCGCGGCCCACGCGGTGGATGCGTCCAGCGAGGACGTGGCCGCCCGCATCGAAGCCCTGACCAAGGGCGATGGCGCCGATATGGTGATCGAGGCCGTGGGCCTGCCGATCACCTTCACCCAAGCCATCGACTTTGCCGGCTTTGCCGGGCGGGTGGTTTATGTGGGCTATTCCAAGGCCCCGGTCACCTATGAGACGCGGTTTTTCAACCTCAAGGAACTCGACATCATGGGCTCGCGCAATGCGACCCTGGCCGATTTCGAGGCGGTGATCGCCTATCTCGAGACGCTGGGCGAGGCTGCCGATGGCCTGATCACTCGCATTTTCCCCTTCGCCGAAGCCGATCAGGCGCTGCCCTATTGGGCCAGCCACCCCGACGCGCTCAAGATCGTCATCGAAGTTTAGGACCCCACCATGTCGCAAGCTGATTGGGCGCAGGCCTTTGGCCTGGCAGGCAAAACCGCTTTGGTCACCGGTGGTGGCTCGGGGCTTGGCCTCGCCATTGCCCGCTGCATGGCCAGCGCCGGCGCACGCGTCATCGTCGCGGGCCGCCGCCGTGAGGTGCTCGACGCAGCCGTGGCCGAACTCGGCGGCAATGCTGCTGCCGAAACCCTCGACCTGGCCGATGTGGATGGCGTTGCCGCCGCCGCGGCCGGCATTCTCGAGCGCCAGGGCCCGATCGATATTCTGGTCAACAATGCCGGCAACACCGTCAAGAAGCCGTTCGAGCAGTCGACCATGGCCGACTTCGATCAGGTCTTCGACGTGCATGTGCGCGGCGCGCTCGAACTGACGCGCTCGGTGCTCGGCCCGCAGCTGGAACGCGGCGCCGGTTCGGTGATCTTCACCGCCTCGATGACCTCGTTTATCGGCCAGCCTTTGGTGCTGAGCTACACCGCATCCAAAACCGCCATCACCGGCGTCGTGCGCGGCCTGTCGGCCGAATTCGCCGGGCGCGGCATCCGCGTCAACGCCGTCGCGCCGGGCTGGATCGACACCGATCTGTTCCGCGCCGCCACTGCCGCCGATCCGGCGCGCAAAGCAAAAATTCTTGGCCGCATCCAGACCAACACCCTGGGTCGGCCGGAAGACATAGGTTGGGCCTGCGTCTATCTGGCGTCGCCTGCCGCAGCCTACGTAACCGGACAAACCCTCGTCGTCGACGGTGGGGGAGTCATTGGATTTTAAAGCCGCGGCACCCTGCCGTGGTTCGTTGGAGGAAACGACTACTATGTTGAAGAAACTTGTTGGCGGCGTCGCGCTCTGCGTGCTTGCCCTGGGTGTAACCGGCATTGCCGCACAGGACGTCAAGCTGCGCGTCGCCTATGAAAACAATCCTGGCGAGCCGGTCGATATCGTCGCCAATTACTGGAAAGATCTGGTTGCCGAGAAGAGCGGCGGCCGCATCGCCCTCGAACTCTATCCCAGCTCGCAGATGGGCTCCAAGGCTGACGTGACCGAGCAGGCCATTGCCGGCCTCAACGTCGTGCAGATCAGCGACGTCGGCTTCCTGGCCGACTATGAGCCCGATCTGGGCGTGCTGTTCGGGCCCTACCTGGTCGAAGATCCGGCCAAGCTGTTCGCCATCTATGATGGCGAGTGGTTCAAGGCCCATGACGAAGCGCTGCGCGCCAAGGGCATCCGCATCGTCATGCCAAACCTGCTTTATGGCGTGCGTCAGCTGATCACCACCAAGCCGGTTCGTACCCCGGCTGACCTGGCCGGCATGAAGATCCGCGTGCCGAACAACATCATGCAGATCAAGATCCTCGAGGCCATGGGCGCAACCGCGACCCCGCTGCCGCTGGGCGAGACCTTCGGCGCATTGGCGCAGGGCGTGATCGACGGCGTGGAAAACCCGATTGCCGTGCTCTACGGCCAGAAGTTCCACGAAGAGGCCAAGTACCTCTCGATGATCAACTACCTGACCAACACCGCCATGTTCATTGGCGGCGAGGCCTATTTCTCCACCCTCGCTCCCGAGGACGCTGCCCTGATCCAGGAAACGGCTTATGAAGCTGGCCTCTATAGCCAGCAGCTCATCACCGACCTGGACGCCAAGATGGTCGAAGAAATGAAGGCCGCCGGCGTCGAAGTCATCGAAGTCGACACCGCTCCGTTCAAGGAGCTGAGCATGAAGGTTTACTCCGAGTTCCCGGAATGGACCCCAGGCCTTTACGACCTGATCCAGGCTGAAATTCAGTAATCGTGTGCGGCGGGCGCCCTGCCCGCCGCATCCCTTGTCTTGCAAGCTGCGCGCCATGGCGGGTCGGTTGCTGTTCCGGAGACGACAATGAAGTTCCTTGAAAAGCCGATCAACTGGCTGGCGGCCGTGCCGCTGCTGGTGCTGGTCGGCATCGCCAACT
The DNA here is from genome assembly GCF_054489345.1 of Devosia sp. A369. Classification (NCBI taxonomy): domain Bacteria; kingdom Pseudomonadati; phylum Pseudomonadota; class Alphaproteobacteria; order Hyphomicrobiales; family Devosiaceae; genus Devosia; species Devosia sp. A369. The sequence goes on from NZ_JBTMWV010000007.1 coordinate 201,056, forward strand.
ACGCCGTGGTCATGCGCTATGCCGTGGGACAGCCCGTGCACTGGTCCGAAGAAGTCAGCGGCCTGCTGATGATCTGGATCGTGATGTTCGGCGCCATCGCCGCCGAGCGCGACGGCCAGCATCTGACCATCTCACTGCTCACCGACGCCATGCCCAAGCGCGCGCGCCTGCTGGTCAACGCCATCGTCGCGTCCGCATCCGTCGCCGTCATTCTTTATGTGGGCTGGATTGGCCTGCAGCTGGCGCTGTCGGTGCAGTTCAAGGTCACGTCCATCCTGCGCATTTCCTGGCTCTGGATCGACATCGCCATTCCAGTCGGAGCGGTCGGAATCGCGCTCTACATGCTGATCGACGCCATCAAGGGTTTCCGTGCCCTCGCCGAGGACGATGCTGAATGACCCTTACCACCGTAATTCTCGTAATGCTGGCGCTTATTGCTCTCAATATGCGCCTCTACATCGCCATCCTCGTGGCCGTGCTGGTCTATTTCCTGTTCTTCAATCAGGTGCCGATCACCATCGCCATCCAGCGCGTGATCAGCCCGACGCAGAACGTGTCGCTGCTCGCCATCCCGTTCTTCATCCTGCTCGGCACCCTGATGGGCCATACCGGCATTGCCCGACGCATGCTCAGCGTCGCTGACCTGCTGGTCGGCCGCTTTCGCGGCGGCATGGCCATGGCCAACGTCATGCTCTCGACCTTGATGGGCGGCCTCAGCGCCTCCAACCTCGCCGATGCCGCCATGACCGCGCGCATGATGGTGCCGGAAATGGAAAAGCAGGGCTATAATCGTGGCTTCGCCGCGGCGGTCACTGCCTTTGGCTCGCTGATCACCCCGATCATTCCGCCCGGCATTGCGCTCATCATCTACGCCCTGCTCGCCAACGTCTCGGTGGGCCGCATGTTCATGGCCGGCATTCTGCCAGGCCTGCTGCTGGCCCTGCTGCTGCTAATCACGGTTTACATCATCTCGGTGCGCCGCGGTTACAAGCCGACCCGGACCACCTGGCCCAAGCGCACCGAAGTTGGTGCAACCCTCATCTCGGCGTGGCCGGCCGTGCTGCTGGTGGTGGCCGTTATCGGCGGCATCCGCGCCAACATCTTCACCCCCACCGAAGCCGGCGCCTTTGCCGTGGCCTTCGTCATCTTCATCGGTTTCATCGTCTATCGCGAAATGCGCCTGTCCCATGTCGGCGACGCGCTGGTCGAAACCGCCAAGTCGACGGCCTCTGTCATGCTGATCATCATGGCCAGCTCGGCGCTGGCCTGGGTGTTCTCGCTCGAGCAGGTCGGTCAGACGCTGGCTGCCAGCATTGTCGCCATCAGCGACAACAAATACCTGTTCCTGCTGCTGCTCAACGTGCTGTTCCTCGGGCTCGGCTGCCTGCTCGAAGGCACCGCGCTGATGATCGTGCTCGTGCCGCTGCTGATGCCGACCGTTCTGGCGATGGGCATTGACCCGATCCATTTCGGCATCATCCTGATCGTCAACCTCTCGGTGGGCACGCTCACGCCGCCGATCGGCACCGTGATGCTGGTGGTGTGCAACATCACGAAGGTCAATGTGGCGGAATTCACCCGCCAGTCGCTTGGCCTCTATGCGGCGCTGCTCCTCGGCCTGCTGCTGATCACCTACATTCCTGCAATCTCGCTGCTCCTCTCGAGCGGCAGTTAGTTAGTGACGAAAGACTTTTCCATGACCAAGCGCACTGAGGCGGAAACTATCCGCATTCTCAAAGAGGACCTGTTCACCGCCGTGGTGGGCGATATCCTCGACGTGATGGGCTACCGCAAGCAGTTCCTGCCAGCCGGCCTGGCGCCGCTGGCGCCGGGCACCCGCATTGCCGGCCGTGCCATGCCGGTGCTGGAAGCCGACGTGTTCGGCAATGGCCTCGACAGCTCCGCCGGTCCGCTGGCGCACAAGCCGTTCGGGCTGATGCTCGAAGCGCTGGACGACCTCAAGGAAGGCGAGATCTACATCGCCACCGGCGCGTCGCTCAACTACGCCATCTGGGGCGGGTTGATGTCGACCCGCGCCACCCATCTCAAGGCCGGCGGCGCCGTGCTGGATGGTTATGTGCGTGACGTGGGCGAAATCCAGGCGCTGGGTTTCCCGACCTTCTGCCGGGGCATCTATGCCCAGGATCAGGGCCCGCGCGGCAAGGTGATCGACTATCGCACCACCATCGAGATCGGTGGCATCACCATCAATCCCGGCGATATGGTGTATGGCGATGACGAAGGCGTGCTGATCATCCCGACCGCCATTGTCGATGAGGTCGTGACCCAGGCGCTGGAAAAGACCCGCACCGAAAATCAGGTGGCCGAGGCCATCAAGCAGGGCATGAGCGCCACCGAGGCCTTTAGCACCTTCGGCGTGATGTAAGGATTGGCCATGACTGATCCGCGTCTGCTGCTGCTCTCGCCCCAGGACAATATCCTGGTGGCCCGCGAACCGATCCCGGCCGGTGAGGCCGTGATCGTCGAGGACGACAAGGTGGTGCTCGGCGCCTTGCTCGACCGCGGCCACAAGATCGCCCGCCAGGCGATCGCGGCCGGGGACAAGATCCTCAAATACGGTGCTCCGATCGGCTCGGCGACCCAGGCGATCCGGGTCGGCGAGTCCGTGCATATCCACAACATCAAGAGCGATTACACGGCCACCCATGTGATCGCCAAACCGACCAGCGAGGCAACCCCATGAGCACGGCAATGCGCGGCTATCCGCGTGCGGACGGACGCAAGGGCATCCGCAACGTGATGGCGGTCGCCTATCTGGTGGAATGCGCCCACCATGTCGGCCGCCAGATCGTTTCCTCGTCGCCCGATGGCGATGTGCATCTGATCGGCTTTCCCGGCTGCTACCCCAATGCCTATGCCCAGCAGATGATGGAAAAGCTCTGCACCCACCCCAATATCGGGGCGGTGCTGCTGCTGTCGCTCGGCTGCGAAAGCTTCAACAAGTTCTCGCTGGCCGATATCGTGGAAAAAAGCGGTCGTCCGGTGCATACGCTGACCATCCAGAATGATGGCGGCTCGCTCAAGACCATCAAGGCCGGCAAGGACTGGGTGCAGTCCCAGCTCGCGGCCCTGCGCAACGCCCCCACTGTGCCAATGGCCGTTGAAGAACTGATCATCGGCACCGTCTGTGGCGGCTCGGATGGCACCAGTGGGCTGACCGGCAATCCGGCAGTTGGCCGGGCCTTCGACACGCTGGTGTCGGCCGGCGCGACCTGCATCTTCGAGGAAACCGGCGAGTTGATCGGCTGCGAAGAGATCATGGCCAGCCGCGCCATCACCCCGGCGCTCGGGGATGAATTGCGCGCCTCGGTCGCCAAGGCCGCGACCTATTACGCAACCCTGGGCTATGGCAGCTTTGCTCCCGGCAATGCTGATGGCGGCCTTTCCACCATCGAGGAGAAGTCGATGGGCGCCTATGCCAAATCCGGTTCCTCGCCGATTTCGGGCATCGTCAAGCCAGGCACCGTGCCGCCGCGCGGCGGGCTGTATCTGATGGACGTCGTCCCGGATGGTGAAGTGCGCTACGGCTTCCCCAATATCTCGGACACCGCCGAAATCGTCGAACTGATCGCTTCGGGCAGCCATATGACGCTGTTCGTCACCGGGCGCGGTTCGGTCGTCGGCTCGGCCATTGCCCCGGTGATCAAGGTCTGCGCCAACCCCGACACCTATCGCAAGATGGAAGACGACATGGACGTCGACGCGGGCCGCATCCTCGAGGGCGCGGCCAGCCTCGACGACGTTGGCGCCGAAATCTTCGCGCTGATCCAGGAAGTCGCTGCCGGCGCCCAGACCAAGTCCGAAGCGCTAGGCCACCGCGAATTCATCCTGACCTACAAGTCGTTCGAGCCGGCGGGCCCAGCCTGCCTGCCCAGCTGATCCAGACCAAAAAGGGGCATCGGGTGACCGGTGCCCCTTATCTATTCAGGCAGCAAAGCTGTCGGCATAGGCCGCGTTGATGGCGGCGGCACAATCCGCCGGCGTCATGGTCCCGACGAGGCAAGCATGCACCAGATCGCCGCCAATATCCTGGAACGCCATATAGCCATGGTGACGGGGCCGCAGATAAGACTGCTCCAGCGTCGGCAGCGTCGCGGCAAAGAAATTGCCGGAAGCCGCATTGCAGTCCGCATCACGCCAAGCCACGATATTGGCTGGTTGCCCACCGGCCGCAAAATACAGCCCGCGCTGACACTCCGCCGAGGCGATCCAGAACGCATATTCAGCCGCCAGCGCCGCATGGCGCGTATGGGCCGAAATCGCGATGCCAGTGCCGCCAATCGGCGACCCCAGCGGCCCGGCATCGCCCAGCGCCGGAATATTGGCCGCCTGCACGTAATGCGGACGGAAGCCGGGGCGCGAATAATTGGTGTAGCCGTAAAGATAGGGCACATAGCTGTGGCTTGAGCGCGCCGACAGCCATTCGTACGCCTCGATCGGGTCCATGGCGAAACAGGGCTCGGGCACATGCCGCGCCACGGCGCGCATGGTTTCCAGCACGGCGATAGCGATGGCCGGATCGGCCCCAATGCCATTGGCGCCGAACGGCGCACGCTGATTGGCCAGCAGATTGAAAAAGCTCATCAGCGCATTGATCGGCTTAAGCGGCCAGATCACCTGGCCCTGTTCGGCCAGCGCCACGACCTCGGCCCAACTGGTCGGCGCCGCCGCCAGCAGGTCGGGCCGGTAGATGGAAATGGGAGTGGCCGCGTCGATGGCCAGCGCCCATTGCCGACCGCCGAATTCATAGGAGGCGTGCGACACGCCCACCGACTCCGCCGCCAGCAGCGCCAGTTCGGCATCGCGCCCCAGCCCGTCCAGCGTCAGTAAATGGCCACCTGCCGCCGCTTCCCCGACATGGGGATGATCGATCACCATCAGGTCATATTCGAGGCTCATCGCCCCGAGCGGCCGATCGGCGAAAGCCTGCAGCGGGCGCTGCTCCCAGACAATCTCGACGCCGGGATGGCGCTCGGCAAACACCTGCGACGTCACCACCATCGGATCGTAACCGCGGGTATGGCCCCACGTCATGCCGCGCAACCGCACCTTGTCAATCCCAGCCATATCGTCCCCGTTGTCTATGCCGTCGGCAGCGATGCAGCATAGGCCGCGTTGAGGGCGGCGATGATGGCCGCGCCGGACTCATTGTTGCGCAACCCGTTTTCGAGGATCGCCGAGCCGGCTTTCTGAAACGCCATGTAGCCATCGTGACGCGGCCGCACCCAGGCGCCTTCGAGAGTGGCGCGGGTCTGGCGATAGAAGCCAAGAACCGGTGCATTGACCGCTTCGTCATCCCAGGCCGCCGCATGGCCCGCCTGACCGCCGGCCTGGGTATAGGTGGTCTTTTGTACGGCCTCGCCGGCCACCCAGAACGCATAGTCGAGCGCCTGCTCGATGGCCGCCGAATGGTTGGACACGGCAATGCCGGTGCCGCCCAGTGCCGATCCGATCGGACCGGAAACGCCAGCCGCAGGAATATCGGCAAAGCCGGCCCGCTGCGGGCGGAAACCGTCGGTGGCGTAGCTGAGATAGCCATAGGTCAGCGGCAGCAGGGCCGTATCGGTGTCGTCGCTGGCCAGCAGTTCCAGCGCGGCGATGGGATCAAGCTCCCAGCAATCGTCGCGGACCAGGCCCATCAATTCGGCCAGCAGTTCCAGCACCCGCACGCCGGCGGCTTCCTCGATCAGCTTGCCACCCGGCGCCGCCGCGCAGGGCGTGCCCAGATTGGCCGCTAGCGTATAAAAGCTCATCAGCGCATGCGGCGACCGCATCGGAATCAGCACGCGCCCCTGTTCGGCCAGCTCAACGACCTGTTCCCAGCGCGTCACCGGCCCGCCCAGCAGATCAGGACGATAGGCCTGCACCTGCGCGGCCGCATCGATGGGCAGCGCCCACTGGTGCCCCTGCCAGTGATAGCTGGCAAATGACTGACCCACCGAATGGGCAGCCAGCCCGGCCAGCGCCTCGGCCCGGTCGGCACGATCCAGCGGCACCAGGCAATTCTCGCGCGCAATCTGGCCAACATGGGGATGATCGATCACCAGCAGATCGTAGCGCCGCGCCAGCTCATCGACCGGGAAGCTCTCGAAATCCTGCAGGCTCCGCTGCTCCCATTCAATGGTCACGCCGGTCAGCGCCTGCCATTGGCTGGAGGTTGCCACCATCGGGTCAAAGCCGCGCGGATGACGCCAGGTAATACCTTTGAGCGTTGTCAAATCAGTCTCCGAAATAAACTATCGCCGAGGGCGCCGCAGCAGTGGCGGCGCTCAGGCGTTCTGCATGATGGTGTTGAGCTGCTGGCCGGCTTCGACGACCTTTTCCAGCACTGTGTCCAGCGTGGCGCGCATCCGCCGCTGCGGCAGGAACAGGCAGGTGATCGCGCCCAGCGAGCGCCCCTGCGCGTCCAAAATCGGCGTACTGAGATTGACCACCCCAGCAGTCACCTCGCTCTCGCGCCGTTCGAAGCCATTGGCCACGAGCTCGGCAAAGCGGCTGCGGAATGCCGCCTGTTCGCTGGCAGAAAAACCGTCCAGCAAGCTCTGCTGGCGGGCGGCAGACTGATGCGCCGCAATGGCCACGCCCGAGCTGGTTTCCATGACCGGAAAGCGCGAGCCCAGCCGGATGGTATAATGCATCGCCATAGGGCTATCGGCCTGCGCCAGAATGACCAGCGAGGCGCCACTGATGGCGGCCAGATGACAAGACTGGTCGGTCTCTTCGGCCAGCCGTTCCAGAATGGGCGTCGCATGGCCGATCAGCCGTTGCAGCGGCGGGTGCCGGCTGGCTATCTCGAACAGCTTGAGCGTGAGGGCATAGCGGTCGCTCTCCTCATCGCGATGCAACAGGCCCAGCCGGTGCAGCGAGACCACCACCCGGTAGATCTGGCTGGTCGACCGCCCCAGCCGCACCGCCATGTCGGTCACGGTCAGCCCGGCGATTTCACCGGCCACCAGGTCGATGATCTCGAAGGCCTTGTCGACCGCCGGCGCCGAATAGCTCGGCTGGCCGGCATCCCCGTTCTGGGTGTTGTCCTCGCTCATCATGTCCTCGCTCATCATGTCCTCGCGCTAGAGATGGGCCAAGCCGGTACTGAGCACCGGAACCGCGATCAGCACCATGGCAAACACCAGATAGGCGGCAATCATCGGCAGCACGGCGCGGGTGAACGCCATCAGCGGCGTCTTGGTGATGGTGCAGGTGGTGAACATGATCGTGCCCACCGGCGGAGTAACACCGCCCAGATGCGCCATCAGCACGAAGACCACGCCGTAATGCACCGGATCGATGCCCAGAGCATTGGTCACCGGCAGAAAGATCGGCCCCAGGATCAGGATCAGCGCCGTGCCCTCGATAAAGGCCCCAGCTATCAGCAGCACCCCGGCAATCAGCGTCAGCAGCAGCGTGCTGTTGTCGGTCACCTGCAACAGGCCTTCGGCAATGGTCTGCGGCACCCGTTCAAAGGTCAGCACCCAGCTGAAGGCCGTCGAGGCCGCCAGCACCAGAATGATCGCCGCCGTGGTCGATACCGTCGAGCGCATCGCCAGCCAGACCGACTTCCAGTCGGCCTCGCGATAGGCAATGACGCAGATCAGGGTATAAACCACCGCTACACCCGCCGCTTCGGCCGGGGTGAAGATACCACCGCGAATGCCCAGGATGATCAGCACCGGCAGCAAAATCGCCGGCAGCGCCATCAGGAAGGCCCGGAACAATGCGGGGTCGCTCGGCTTGGCCTCGGTCGGCGGATCCCAGCGGTTCCTGCGGGTAATGACATAGGTCTGGCCCATCATCATCACCGCCAGCAGCAGGCCGGGCAGCACGGCGCCCGCAAACAGCGCGCCGATGGAGGTGTTGGTGACGAAGCCGAACAGGATCAAGCCGATCCCGGGTGGGATCATCGGCGCAATCAGCGACGACATGGCGGTCAGGGCGCTGGAATAGGCCAGCGGATAGCCGCGCTTGGTCATCTCGGGCACGAGAATTTTGGCCTGCATGGCCGCATCGCCATTGGCCGAACCCGACATACCGGCCAGCAGCGTCGACAGCAGCACGTTGGTCTGCGCCAACCCGCCCCACATGCGACGGGTCAGCACCCCGGCAAAATCCATGACGCGGCGGCTGATGCCCGAAATATTCATCAGCTCGCCGGTGAGGATGAACAACGGCACCGCCAGCAGCGGAAAGCTCTGGGTGCCCTGCACGATGCGCTGCGCCAGCACCACATCCATCACCGCCGGCTCGAACACCACATAGGCGACCGACAGCGACAACAGGATGAGCCCGACGGGCATGCCCAACAACAGCAGGACAGGAAAAAGAACTGCAATAAGCCACAACATGATCAGCGCACTCCGCCGGCAGCCAGCCGCGCCAGGCGGCCAAGATAAGACAGCGCCAACAGCCCGAAGCCGATCGGCATGCTGGCATAGAGCCAGCGCGCCGAAATGCGCAGCGAGGGAATCTGGGCGCCGGTACGGATAAAGAGCTGGTAACCGGTCCAGGCGAGATAGCCGCATAGCGCGGTGACCAGCACGATCCGCAGCGCGGTGAGCGCATTGCGGATGCCGGGAGCCTTGATCCCGGAAATCAGGTCGAGCCCCATATGGGCATCATCGCGATCCGCCACGGCCAGCCCGACAAAAACCACCCAGGCAAACAGCAGCGTGGACAGGTCGAACGAGAAAATCAGCGGTGCATTGAACGCGTAGCGCATGACCACCGCCCCAAACACCACGCCGACCAGCACCACCATGACGGCGACGCCGAAAACTATCAGGACCCTGTCGATGCCGCGCAAGACAGCATCAAAGGCATTGAAAAATGCGCGCATCCTTCCCTCCACTTCGTGACGATGCCGGCCCGGGCAAAACCCAGGCCGGCATGAGGCTTACTTGCTGTCGACGATGGCCTTGGCGCGGGCATAGAGGCCCTCGCTCCATTCCGGGAAGGCATCGGCGATACCGGCGGCCCGATCGGCAAAGGCGGCGCGATCAATGTCGGCGATGATGGTCATGCCATGGGCGGCCAGCTCGGCAATGCCAGCTTCGTAGCTCGCAATCGAGGCTTCCGACATGCGGTCACAGGCGGCGTCGGCTTCTTCCTGGAAAATCGCCTGATTGGGTTCCGAGAGCGCATTGAACCAGGAGCCGCTGACGGTGATCGGGATGATGTCCAGCATGTGGTTGGTCTGGCTGAGGAACTTGGCGCTCTCATAGTGCTTCTGGTCGATGATCGACGATGGCGGCGCTTCGGCCGCGTCGATCACGCCCTGCGCCAGCGCGCTATAGACGTCGGGCCACGGCATCGGCGTCGCCGCGCCGCCGAACACCAGGCGCACCATCTCCGTATAGATGGTCACCGGCTGCACGCGGATGCTCAGGCCCTCGGAATCAGCGGGGGAGCGCACTTCCCTGGACTGGGTATAGAGATCGCGCACGCCAAAATGGGCGTAGCACATCACCTTGATATTGCTTTCGGCGACCTTGGCCTCAAGCTCCTTGATCAGCTCGCTGGCGAGCAGACGCTTGGCGCCATCGAAATCGGGATAGAGGAACGGGTACAGCACGATGGAATAGTCGGGGGCGTAGTCGGCCAGCATGCCGATACCCACCTGCCCCATCAGGTCCGCGCCGAACGACATCTGTTCGGTGACGGCGCCATTTTCGCCCAGCTGACCGCTCGGAAACAGCTCGATCTTGATCTCGCCATTGCTGCGCGCGGCAATGGTCTCAGCCATCTGCGCGGCGGCCACATGCACAAAATGTTCAGGCGAATTCATGTGGGCGAAGCGCAGCACGGATTCGGCCTGGGCCGCGCCAGAGAACAGGACAGCCGTCAGCGCGGCCACGGAAATGGTGGACATAAATTTCATGGAGAACTCCCAGATTGCTGCCGTGGCTCTTCCCTGCAGCATTTTCGTATATGACAATTGTTTTTCATATATCGATGAACTACCAAACGTCAACCGAAGCCATGGAAGGATGGAAATGACCAAGCTCGACGGGAAAACCGTGCTCATCACCGCAGCGGCACAGGGGATTGGTAAGGCCAGCGCCTTGGCTTTCGCGGCTGCCGGCGCCAGGGTGATCGCCACCGACATCAATGCCGCCCAGCTTGGCGAGATGGACCAGCATCCTGCGATCGAGACACATCTGCTCAATGTGCTCGATACCGAAGCGGTGCGTCAGTTAGTGGCGCAGCTTGGCCCCATCGACGTGCTGTTCAACTGTGCCGGCTGTCAACGGCGGAGTAAAATCCGGCCATTAGGCGGAGCAAGACCAGGCCACCTTTGGCGCGCACATGAGACCGCCGGGAGGGCATAGCCCGAGCGGGGGTCTCATGTGCGCGTGCGATTTTTGAG
>NZ_JBTMWV010000008.1:0-209880 GCF_054489345.1 Devosia sp. A369
GGCCACGTTTTTTACAACGTCTATGTTCGAAGCAACTCGGTTGGAGAGGGCCCTTCTGACGGCTGAAACCGCTTTCTAGCTTGACTACTCCGCTGTCAAAGATCCACGGCATTATAGGTGGGCGCCAATTGCAAATGCGCCCACCGTTCATGATCGGCTGATCGAATAGATGGCGGCAGGCGTTTTCAAAGGGTGCGTGCGCGGCCCCATAAACCTTCAGGCATCCGGCTGTGGTTCTGATGACAGTGAGGGTCCTGAGACTGCGCAATCTGCTTGGATCAGGATCTCGAGACACGGCCCAGCTCACATTTGGCATTTTCGGCCTTTGTGGCACCGCAGGCAGTGGTCACGCGGGGCAGGTTTTTCGTATGGCGAGCGTCAATTTCAATCAAATTGTCTAGCCGGCTTTTCGCCTTCGACAAACCGTTGAGGCGCACAGGTGCATCTGGGGCTCGTGGAGAATGACCATTGCAAATCCGCTACTTGCCCCACCCACTCTACGTGCAGGCCAGAGACCATCTCGAACAGGCCATGGCAGTTCTGTCGCACGAACCCGATGCAGCACCGTTGCTCGCCCTCCTTGATGAAGCGGTCGACATCGCAATCGAGCTAGCCCATCTACCGCCGACAGACGGGGCGATCCTGCGCCTACTCCCTTCCGACGAAGGTCGAGACGAGCCAAATGATGAGTGAACAGCTGTGACTATTCAGTGTCTGCTAACCTTGTGACCGCTCCGAACAAGCTACGGTGCCGTGCGCAGTCCTGCGAACTGACCTAGGAACGAACTAAGACGGATGCAGGCCGTTGGCAGGGAGCGCAGGGACGGCTCCTCTGCGCAGGGGAGCGACCTTGGCGGAGGGATTTCCCAGGTCGCTCCCTCATCTCATGCGACCAAAGGCCCACTGCCAATCACCCGGCATGGCCGCCATCCTAAGAAAGGTAACAGTGCACTTGTCCCAAGCGGTGCGCTCTACCAGGGGCCGAGCGTTGAGAGGTTGTCTCCGCCGGCTCCACCCCTCCTGCTGACGATGGGTTGATTGAGAACAATGCGCCGCCGTGGCTTAGTGAGGCCAAGAGGGAGGTAAATTGAATGTCGGGCATCCAAATTGTCTCTGCGCGCGAAAGCCAGCGCGGCTGCGTACAGTTCGAGGCACATCTTCGTAGTGCCCATGGCTCGCTGACCATCACCTCATCGGCCTCAGCGAGCGCCTGCAAGGAGCATGCAGTCTTGTCGAGAGTCAGCCAGTTGATGCTCTTGCCAAAACCGAATGGTCGGTGATGGCCTCCTGTTGATGTTGTGATTGCCACATCCCCCACATGGGGATGTATATGACTGCAGGGGGCTTTATTAGCGAAGCGCTTGGGGGATTATTATGCGTGTGCTTCATCGACTTGAGTTTGGGCTAATCGCAATAGCGATTTGCGTCGTGGCCTATTGGTTCGTAATGCAGTGACCGACCAAGCCAAGCCACCCGACGACGCGGTAGATGAACCAGCTGCAAAGCCCTTCGACCCCTGGGAAGAAAAATTCAGCTCTCATTATCGCCCTTCCAGTACTGACAGACCGAAAACAACCGGGTCCGACCAAACCCGACCGCCCAAGCAGGCTGCCTAAATGCAGCTACAGGCTTCATTGCGCAGCATGAAGATCGCCAGCAGCGGCAATTGCTACTGATCCCGCAAAGCTCCGGCAGCGGGGTAATCCCGCAGCAACTGCAGCATCTGAGCTGGCGTCATCTGGCCATAACGACGCTGGCCGATAGGTTGTTTTGTAACAGCGGGGCCGATTATCGAGGCTGAGGCCGGTAGCAACGGATATGCGCTGCCCAGCCTTATGACGTGATTGGGGACAGATTACTCGGTGCCAGCACTGCTGAAGTCGAGATCGGAATCATCGCGGATGGCTACGCGCTGGTCAAGCCGACCGGGTAGGACAGACGGACTCACCAGTCGTCAGTTGCTCGTTGATGACCTCCCTATGGTGACGTTGTGATGTTGGTGAATTAATCGGTCATTCACCTAGTGATGGCAGCCTTGATGGGCGCGCCACGTATCGAGTTCGCGCAGCCGTCTTCCCGAAGCCTGCCTCGTTCCCACGCGGGGCAGGCTTCTCGTTTCGAGTACCTCAAGTTCAATCAAATTGTCCGGCGAGCTTTCGCCGCCGAGAAACCTATGCGGGGCACAACGCATGTAGGGGGCCTTGGAGCGTGACCGATGAAGCAAACCACCCTGCCCCACCCGTTGTATGTGCAGGCCAGAGACCATCTCGAGCAGGCCATGGCAGTGCTGTTGCACGAACCCGGCGCGGCGCCACTGCTCGCCCTGATCGATGAAGCGGTCGACATCGCAATCGAGCTGGCGCATCTCCCGCCGCCAGACGAGCCGATCCTGCACCTTATACCTTCAGACGAGGCCCGAGACAAACCAGATATCGAGTGAGGCCTCTGCCGTGACGGCCTCCTATCTTGGTAGACAAAGAAAAACCCGCCTAAGCGGGCTACATTGAGCAGATTCGAACCGTCGCAGGATCAACGTGGGATCGGTAATGCCTCTGCTACGGCCAGCACAAAATCGAATACTCTCCGATCTTCCATAATACCCATATCGATGTTGCCGTATGTGAGACCTTCGATAAGCTCATTGCGAGCATCGATTGCAGCGGTTTTGCCCTCGGCCTGTTCTATTCGATCAAGGAGAAACGCTTGCGAGAGATACAGCGCGTTGACGACGATCTTCAACTTTTCAACGTCAGTGTGGGAATAGATTTTACTGGTATCGGTCATTTCCGTCCAGCCTCCAGCGCGATCATAGCTGGAGGATAAACCGGGTCGAAGGGCAGTTCGTTCCCTAGGCTGCCCCGTAGCGCCAGAGATCGTCCAAAGCCGGCTGTAAGGATTAACGGCTGATTAACTGTGTGGTCTACTTGGCCGCGCTACGGTACAGCGCGCAGTCCTGCGATCTGTCTAGGAATGGTTCTGATGGCAGAGAGGGTCGTAGGGCTGCGCAATCGCCCACAAGTTGCCCATGATGGCCTCCCTATGGTGGTGGACAAAGAAAAACCCGCCGAAGCGGGTGGGGCGTTGATCGACTGTAGCCAGTCGTGCCATTCAACAACAACGAGCACAAAGCCTGCCTATCGCCCCGATGTTGACGGACTACGCGCAGTCGCCGTTCTAAGGGTTCTACTTTCCTGGTACGGCCCCTTGAGCCCGCTGCAGCATGGCGATGATCGAGGTCAGCTGCGCTATCCGCTCGTCGGACGTGGCGTTGATAACCTTGAGTTCGGCGATCTCGGCATGGGCGGCAGCGATCATCGCCTTAAGGGCGTCGATGTCGTCGGGAAGCTGCTGCAGGTCGGCCGGGCCATGCCTTTACAATGGCACAAAACACCCCGGATCGCCTCAGTTTTTGCGCCAGTGAGTCAGTCTGCCGCAGGCTTTTATCCAGCCGATTGCGGCCGGCTCGCTGGTGCCACCCGCACTCGCTTCCAGTCCATGCCCTCGACCAGCGCCAGGAGTTGGGCAGGGCTCAGCTGCACCCGGCTATGTCCGACCCGCGGCCAGCAGAACGCCGCTTTCTCCAACCGCTTGGCGTAAAGGCACAGCCCAGTGCCATCCCACCAAACGATCTTGATCCGATCTGCCCGTTTGGCGCGGAACACGTACAGCGAGCCGTTGAACGGATCGGCGCCCGCATCCCGAACCAGGCCGACCAAGCCATCGGGCCCCTTCCGAAAATCCACCGGATGACTGGCCAGGAACACCGTTTCACACCCGAGGGGATCATGCCGAGCGGACGGCGCGAAGGACGCGGCGCAGGTGATCCTCGCTCACCATGGGGCCGACACGGACAGTGGCACCCGCGATGCCGATCTCGATGATCCCGCCCGAGGTACCAGCGTCTTCGTCAGGCGTCTCACGCAGTTCAACCTGGCCCTTGGCAATGGTTTTGCGCCGCCAGCCGAACAACTGCGACGGCGACATCCCATAGCGCCGCGCTACCGCCGAGACGTTCACGTCCGGGGCCAGAGCTTCTTCAACGATCCGCGCCTTGGTCTCGTCCGGCCAGTGGCGCCGCCCCACCGCCGGGCTGCTCTCCATCCGGCTCGGCACGACCTCCAGCAACTGGAAGCTCCTGACGGCCCCGGTCGAGAAACGCCTTCAGTTCCGATCTCAAAGTGCCCATCGCATCTCTTGGTGGCCGCACAGCGTAAGCCGGCTTCATCAACGCACGCGGAACTTGCCCGCTGGCTAGGCATTTAGCAACTAGACGTGTTGAGGCGTGAGGATGATTAGATGAACCAGGATTCAAATGACCCATGGGCAAATCCCGAATTCGAGCATTCGGTTCGGGACATGGCATATTTCCTTTGGGAAAACGATGGCCGGCCGGAAGGAAGAGAGCAGGAATATTGGTTTCAAGCCTTAGAAAAGTGCCTCTTTCAGCGTCAGTCCGATAAGCTCTTGGCACAAAATTCTCAGCCAGGCCGCCAGCTAGACGACAACATTGATGATTTAGGCCGAAAGGTCAGCGGGGCCGGAAGCGTTCATGAGCAACCGACGTCAGAGGCAAAAAGTGAGTAGTACGCCCTGATGACGCAGGCGCGGGCGCCCGCAACTATCGGTTGTGATCGGCGTTATCATATCTCGGCATTCGCGCTGGCTTCAACTACGCTTCACGCCCGTGTCGTCGCCAGTAGCACTTTCTGAACTAAGACACCAGATTTGCGAAATTCTGCACTATAAGACGCTGTGTGTCGGAGTAACTCAGCTCAAGAAGGGAAGACAAGCGCTCAACCGCCAGCGTCACGTCGCCTGGGCCGATAGCGCCGTTCTCACCCTCAATAAACGGCCCGTCCGTCTCGGTTAGCAATTGACTGGGCGGCAGCGTCCCAACAAGATTTCGGCTTCGGTCCCTCTCCAGCATTGCTTGGTTTATGGAGAAGTAGCAGCCAAGCTCGGCGGCGCGCTTGGCCTCCTTCGGGGTGCCGCTGAACCAGTGCAGCACGACTTTGCCCCTGTCTTGAGGAAGGAGTTCCTCGACATGATACAAGACTTGGCTCGCCGTACGGACACTATGCACGGAGAGCACCTTGTGACCGTGTTCCGCGCACAGAGCCAAAACGCGGCGGAAAATGGTGGTCTGCCTCGGCATGGTCTTGAAGAAGCGCGGGCCCGCGTCAAGTCCCACCTCTCCCACATAACGGGTCTCACCCAGCAGCCCCTCAAAGAGAGGCATCTCACTATGGCGTTCTTCTACGAGATGCGGGTGCAATCCCAGGCCAGCACGATGACGGAACTCGCGATGAACGCTCTAGAACGCGCACCATCCATCGAGACCTAGTCTTCGTCCCTCACACGTCGAAGTCAAAAGCTCCGGGAACCGTGAGAGAGGACGTGGGACTGCCGTCTGGCACATCATTGCTGCCGATAAGACCGGCATCTTCAAGCGCTTCGATGTCGGGCAAGTCGCTGAGCGTGTCGAGACCGAAATGCTCCAAGAACCCCTTGGTCGTCACATAGGTGAACGGCGCCCCGGCCGTCGGACTGCGCGGCCCAGCGGTGATCATGTGCTTATCCCGCAGCGCCCCGATGACGTCACGCGACACTTCGCGTCCCAGGATTTCGGACACAACGGCCCGGGTGACCGGCTGGTGATAAGCAATCGACACCAGCACCATGGCCTCGTTCTGGCTCAGCTCGATTGGTTTCACCGACACGGCCGCGGATGCCGCGATCGCCTCGGCATAGGCGACCCGGGTCCGAAACGCCCAGCCCCCGGCGACGTTGACGACCTCATAGGGTTTGCCGCGCAGCCCTTCCCGGATGTCTTCGATCAGCAACTCAATGCTGGCGCTGCGGCCGACGACGCGCGCCAGGGCCTCATGCTGCACCGGTTGCGGCGCCGCGAACAACACCGCCTCGATGCGGTTCATCCATTCGCGCCAACGCAGCGCCGCCGGCATCTCGGCCAGCTCGGGATCGAAACTTACCGGTTCGGCCTCTGCCCGCTTGCGCCGGACCATTACTTTTGCCCTCACAACCCGTACAGCCGAAACGTTGGTCGACCCGAAACCTCGCGCACCGCGCCCAGCTCCCCCAGCCGGTTGAACAACCGCCGGGCCCCGCGCGCCGACAACTTTGGGCTGGACCATGACCCCGGCACGGCATCATCGGACAGCAGCAGCTTCACCACGTCGCCGGCCCCCTTGGCCCGCAGCTTCGGCGCAACCGCCGCTAGTGTTGCCGCGCGCGGCGCCAAAACATCGGCGCCGAGATCGCAGGCTTCTGCGGCCGCGGTCGCGTAGGCCAAAAGCACTGTTCGACTCCAGCCTTCCCCGCCCGGCCGGATGCGCCGGCGGTTGTCGCCGGCTTTGAACACCGATGACGTCCCCTGCCCCATCAACAGTGGCACCGGGATGGGCCAGCGCAGCTTTTGTGCCAAAAGCGCATCGGCGAGCCAGAACGCCAACAATTCGGCATCCGGCCGGGCCCGATAGACGGCACTGGCGAGCTCGGCCGCCAGCACCGGCGCCGGTCGTGATGACAGCAGCAGGTCCTTCGCATTGGCCATCACCTCGGCGAGAGCGTCATCCCAGTGCAGACCAAACTGCTGTTCGGCGACCGGGCGCACAACTTCCGCATCGCAGCTTGTGGTCCGACTGGCCAATTTGCGCCAGGCCAACAACAGGTGGCCTGAGGGGCCGGGATCATCGCCGGTGCCGCGCAGATAGTGGCTATCGCGCAGCGCAGATTCGTCCTCGCGCCGGCCGGTCAAATGCACCGCCGCGGCAGCACTCTTCAGGGCCAGCCGCTGCCGCCAGACCCCGGCCCATACTGGCTCTTGGCGTACCAAATTATCCAACGCATTCAACGCGGCCCCGGCCAAATACGCCGCTTCAGCGTCGTGCAACACCAGCCCACGCGGTCGGGCCCAGACCGGCACTTTTGGCACCAGCGGCGGGTCAGCAGTGGGCAAATCAGCGCGCGTTTTCATGCCAACAGGTTACGTCATAGCGGCGCTTAATGCCATAAAGAACGCATTTATCCGCCCCACCTGTCGCCATCATTTCACTTCCGATAATGTTCAATTATTAGCTGTTTAGATCAAAAATGGGGTGATCGGCGGCGAACATGAGCCGTTTGGACTACAGTGTGGCACCAGCCGGGATCGTTACGCCAATCTGCCCCTGCTGCACTTGGTGCTGGCCATACTTGATGCTGGCCCTAGACATCGACTTTCAAACTCGCCGGTCTCAAAAACCTCGTGCAAAGGCAGCAGCCAACCCCGGCGCCGAAGATAGCTCCTGAGCAACCGTAGGAACCAACACCATGGAGCTGGAAGTCGCACGAAACGGCAGTTCGGTTGTGGCGTCCCGCTCCGATATTACAATGGTGATGGGTTGATCTGATGTTTCTTCCAATGGCCCCAGTCGCCACCCTGTCTGGATGCGCCTCTTAACCGGGACTTTGGACGCTTGGGAAAGATATTCACCCTCGCACTCCGCCCCACGTTATGAGTGTATCGTTGATGACAAACCGCCCAAGGTCCAGCACCCTCATCCCATGGTAAATGCCGTTCCGGTCGACCCGACCCCGCTAGTGCTGGGGCCGTGGGGTTTAGATGCCTCCACTGCGCTGCGCGCGCATTTGCCATGGGACCCTGGAGGTCGCTTTGACTCCGAAGCAGGCCGCTGTCGCCTTGCGGCGTAAGCCAGCTCCGATGGAGCTGGTGGGGGCAAGGATAGGCGGCCTGCCTCGGCGTCAACCTGTGTGCTCGATTGCCCGGCGCAGGCAAAGACCGCCTTGTTGAGCGCCCCTTACTGTCCTTCAGTCCGGGAACCTTTCTTCTCTTTTCTTCATCTTTCTTACAGTCCCCGAACAGGCCGCCTCTGGCGGCCTTGGTGGCGGCTTACCCCGAGCCACGTCGGCGAGCGGAGTAAACTGACGCCAGCGCCCCGGGACCTCAAGGGTCCCGGGGCGCTTCACTTGCTTAAGGCGCGCTCTGGACACGCAGGGGCGGAGCAAACTTTGGCGCCCGCACGATCAACCGGAACGCTAGCCAGGGGTAGAGCACCGCCAACATGCCGGCATGGACCCGGAGCACCGGCACCACGCGCTCGGTGGTGGTGAGCAGCTTGGTCAGTCGGGCCCGGTTGTCAGCCGAGAACGCCTGCGTCAGCATCGGCAGGATTTTGCCGGTCGTGTCGAGCAGCGGCGCCCAGTCTTTGGCGTTGCGCATCGTCAGCAACCGCTCGGTCGCCGCTTGCAACGCCTCAAGGGCCACCGGGCGCAGCGTTGGGTCGGCACTGGTGACATAGACCTCGACCGTATGCAGCCAGGCCAGCACCTCGCTGACATGGTCAAGTTTGGCAATTTCCACGCCACAACCCTTGATCTGTGTTGCGATTCTGGCCCATTGCGGCGCCACCCAGCCCAGATTTTTGCGCTGGGCCGCGGCCTGGCGGATGAGCGTACGCTCGGGGCCAAAGTGCTCGTTGGCTTGGGCCGACAGGGCTTTACGGTAGCGGGTTTCACCTTCACGCTTGCGCGCCAGTTGATCCATCACGATCACATCCGCCTCGACCAGGGCCACCTCCCACACATTGTGGATTGGCAAAGGTGGGGCCAGCCGCGGGGCAATGCTGAGTTCTTTCAGCTGGAACCTGGCGTGCTGGACGCAGGCCGCCACCACCTCAGTGTCGATAGCAAAGATGCGACCGCCCATGGTCAGATGCAGATCGCGGAACGCCAGCTGGCTCAGTCGGGCCAGATCCGCGGCATCGGTCAGCCAGACGTGGCAGACGCCGTTGGGGGCATAGAACTGGCCGCGCTGCAGGATCGACACCAGCGAGGCGCCGGCCAGTTGCAGATCGAATGCCACCAGCGTGTCGCGGATGACGGCGGAGACATCGGGCTGGCGCCAGCTGCCGTCTGTGGCGCGGATCTGCCGCTCGATCTGGATGTCGGTGATGTCGGGATCCTGCGACAGGCACAGCGCCAAGGAGCGCTTGAGCTCAGCATGATTGGCGCCCTCGGTCAGACCGGCAAACTTGACCGCGCCAATGTCGCGCAGATTGGCCGCGCTGCGCTGCTCACAAGGTGGCGCGTCCAGAGTGGCATAATGTTTGAAGTGCGCCCCGCGCCCATCCGAGGGTACGCCGGGTCCGGCCGGGTTCTGCGCCACAAACAGCGCCCCGCCGCAGCCGGCGCAGCGGAAGCGCGGCTGACCCGCCACATGGGCCTGGCGGACCTCGGCGCGCAATTCGGCCAGGTCGACGGCCGATAGCGGGTCGAGAATGGCCTGGGCATGGCGCAGTTGCTGCCCGGCGGGCAGCGTGGCGTCAATGATGGCCTGAATGGCGCGGGGATTGGGGAGTTGAATCATGGAAGCTTCCTTTTTTGCGATTTTGGCAATTTTCAGTTGAGGAGGGGGCGCGCCGCAGCAGCAGCCGCGGCATCGAGGGCTTTGTGGAGCTTGCGCAGACTGCTCAGGCGGCCGCTGCGCACGGCGCGAACGAGTGGCGGGATCAGCTCTGGCGCCAGCCCGCGCCGAGCAACTTCGCGGCGGGCGATCTCAGCAATCTCATCGACATCGGGCGCCGCCATCCGGATCACGATGCAACGATCCCGCACCGGCTTGGCGATGCGGTTGAGGTCGTTGCAGAGCAGGATCCAGTTGATGAAGCTGAGATCGACCCGCGATTGCAGGAAGTGATCGACATGTGCCGCCGCCGTGCGCCGCTCGAGCAATGGCAGCATGATCTCGGTCGCATCGGGTCGCGCATGGCTCGACAAATTTTCCAGCTTGTCTATCTCATCGAGAATGATGATGGGATTGGCCACCTGTTCGCGGGCCAGGACCTGCACCACCTCGGAGGCGCGGGAGCTGCTCCAGACACTGTCACTGCTGACGATCGGGCCCGTTGTGGTCATGGCAGTGGCGTCGAGATAGAGCGCCGGCAGGCCGCTGGCGTCAGCGAGCCGCATGGCCCAGCTGGTCTTGCCAATGCCGGGTGGGCTCTCGATGAGGATCGGCTTGAACTGGAAGTAGCGCGCGCCCCGCCGTAACATCGACTGGGCGCTGAGCCGGAGCGTCTGCAGTGGCACGGCAAAGTTCGGTGCGCGCTCAAATACTTTGGCCGCGAGTTCGTCGATGGCGTGGGCTGAAGCGGGCCCCCGCAAGGTGAGAGGCTCGCTCAGTGCCTTGACGGTATCAAAGGCGGCATAGCCGGTAGCGCGCTCGCCGCTGCGCCTGATCGGGTAGGCCGCAAGATCAGGCACCGGGCTGAGCCGCACAAACACGGCGTCCGAGCCCCACGCCATGCGCGGGCGACCAATGGTGGTGCGGTCGATGGCGTCGAGCTCGGCATCGCTCAACGGGGCCTCAGCCGCCGTATCCAGGGCGGCGACCCAGGACGGCGTGAGGTCGAGATCAGCCTCAGCGTCAGGTTTTTTGTCAGATTTCGACATTTTGGTGGAATCCAGCGCATGCTTACTGGAGCACGCAGGCGTGCCAGCAAGCGGGTTCACGGGGACGATGGCGCGGCCGAACTCACACGGGCGGCAGGCCCGACGCAGTCAGCAGAGCGATCGACGGAAAGGGCGCTAGCCCTGGCGGCGGGCCCGAACCTCGTCGCAGGACGATGCTGCGACGCGGAACCCATAGCGCCCGTGACGGCGGAAAATGTCGGTGGGGGAGTTGCGGCGAATCCAATCACCGCGATAGATGAGCATAGCCATGCGGCCACTCCTGTTTGCGCAGGTCAGGCTGTCTGGTCAGGCCGATGGTTCGGTTGGCGCCGAGCCGTCGGCCGTCTTATCAGACAACCAAGATTCCGGGCGGAATCCTGCGAGAATTCTGCCTCATCTGCAGGGCGGTGTCATCACGTCTTGTTAGGAATGGTTAACAGTTCGTCGGCATGCTGAGTGCTGTTTCCGTTCGAAGGCTCTCAGATGACCGGCGGCGACGCGTTAACAGTCCTTGTGGCGCTTGGTAATTCCGCTCGCTTCGACATATCTCGAATGCTGCAACAGACAGCTGCCGAGCTTTATTTTGGCAAGGCTGTGAATGCTGATCCAAACTTGACCCTGCAGTGGAGTGGGCCCCTGGTCGCCATCTGTGATGAGTTTGAACATTACGGCTGGCGTCGTGTTCGGGCCGCCCTTAGTCAGCAAAGCCTGATCGTCAACCACAAGAAGATCCGCCGGCTGATTCGCCAACACGATCTTCTGCCCAAGATCCGCCGCCGCTTCATAGCGACGACGGAAGGACGTCCGCGGGTCGCAATATGCGGCCGGTGCCTATCGGCAATTTCTCGCTGCCAATGGCCTTGTCGGTTCAATGGGACGGCGCGGAAACCCGTACAACAATGCCAAGGCGGAAGGCTTCGTGAAGACGCTGAAGGTCGAGGGTGTGTATCCGATGGCGTTCGAGACATTTGCCGACGTCGCAGAATACCTTCCCGCTTCATCAACGATGATCTATAACTGCTGAAGGCTCCATTCAGCTCCGGGCTATCTCAGCCCCATGCATTTCGAGGATCAACACGCCCGCCTCATGGTCATGGAAAACAACCTGATTGTGTCCGATCCGAGGGGCCTACTCCACAGTTGGCGCTGGCAGTCCGCCAAGTATTTTAGCTGTTCACCTCCAAGTAGCGCCCCATGCGCCGGTCGGCGCCAAATACCTACGGCCGGTTCACAACTGGGGTTTGCGAGGCGACCCTATGCATCATCAAGAAACTGGGTAAATTGTTCAAGCCTTGAGACCTACACAGTAGCAATAGCAGGTCGTAAATGTGCGATACAAAACGGGCTACAAATCGAGATACAAGGTCGCTCCAAAATCAACCTAAGCATATGAATTAATTACTAATTAATATAAGAATCGATTCCCTTCACCCGCTCCAATCCCCAAAATCGCGACTAAATACCCGCTTGAATGGCCTCCTTGGCGCCATCAAACCGGATCTGATGGGTTGGTCCCTGGGCAGCATCGGGGCTGGTGGAAATCGCGAAGTTCAGCACTTCATGATCGCCGATGGTCTCGGCTGTCAGCTCAACCCCATGCAGGCCAAAGGCGGTGGCGCAGGAGGCTTGCGTGACGTCAAGCGGCGCGGCATCGAAACCAAATGTCAGGGTAAAGGGCGCAGCGCACTCGATCAGCAGCGCCCGACCGCTTGGCATGGCGCGGAACGGGCTGGCCTCGCGCCAATGCCAGCGCGCCGCAGCCGGAATGCGCGCGCCATAGCGGCTTTCGACCACGTCCAACAGCTCGACTGGCCGGCCATTGGCCTGCGCGGCCAATAGCTTGATGAACTCGGCATGCGCCCATACCAGCGGCATGGCACTGCCCGAAGGGCGGCCCGGTTGCAGGCCGGCGCTGGAGATCGGATCGCTGTCCCAAATCTGCTCGGGGATCAGCCCACCCGGCCCGCACATCCGCGCCATGGCGCCGAGATAGGGCTTGGCATCCTCGCCCGCCACCACGGCATAATGGCCGCGCTCGCCGGTGAGCAGCGGCCACAGTCGGCCAATGCCCGTGCCATCGAACGGGGTGCCATCGGCATGCTCGCCATAGCCATCGCCATTGTAGCGATAATAGGAGGGCCCGCTCGGGGTCTCGCGGCGCAGCACCGTCTCGACCAGTTTGAGCGTATCGAGAATGCGCTTGTCGTCGGGTGCGCGCAGGCCGGCACGCACCAGATAGAGGAATTCGAGGCCAACCAGTTCGCTGGCGGCAATACTGCCCTGGGCGACGTTGCGCACATCGATCTTGCCGCGCATCCCGCCCTCGGACGCACGCGGTCCCAGTCGCACATAATGGCCGGCAATGCCGTGTTCGGCGGCGAGCGGCCCATCGCTGACATAGGTCCAGCCCTCGATGCGCTCATTCCAGCAATCGGCCAGCCCCAGCACATAGGCGCGCTCGGCAGCGCCCAGCAGATCGGCGGCGGCGACCAGCGCACAAATGACCACGCTGAGGGTGAACGGGCTGGCGCCGGCATTTTCCTCCCAGCGATCCTGATCGCTCATCGGCCCGTTGCGCACGATAAAGCCGATGGCGTTTTCGATCATGGTTTCCACAGGGCGCGCGGTGGTCAGCCGCCCCACGGCCCGCAGCTTGGCCGCCAGCAACACCGGCAACGCCACCTCATCGAGCTGGCTGCCGGTCCAGTAGCCGCGGCCATCGGGAAAATAATTCTGCAGCCAGCTGCCGTCTTCGGACTGGGTGCCGATCAGATAGGCCAGGATGCGCGAGGCGTCGACAATCTGACCGATAGCGATGAGGGCGAAGGCTGCCTCCACCGCGTCACGCGTCCACACCAGATGATAGCCCCCCAGATCGTCATGGCTGCTGCCCCAGGGCACGCTGAGGCTGGCCACCACCGCCCCAGCATAGGTGCGGTCCTCATGCATTTTGAGCACCGCCGCCGACAGTTCCGCCGCATGCTTCAGCTCGGCTGAGCTATAGGGGATGTCGAGCGTCTTGCTCCAATCCTCCCACTGGTCGGTGAAAATCCGGCGCGTCTCGTCATAATCATCGGCGAGGCTCGACCGCGCCAGCGTGCGCGCGCCATCCAGGGTTTCGGCAAAGCTCAGTGCCAAAGTGCCGCTATTGGCTGCCAGCTCGCCCAGCAGCGCCACATTGCCATCGCCCGCCAGCGGATAGGTCCAGGTCATGGCGCCATTTTTGGAAAAATCCTGCCAGCCATCGGAAAAGCCGACATAGCCGGCGCTGCTCCGGGAAAACCCGGCATCGCTGCGCAGGCAGAGGGCGACACCGCCATTCTGGGCGCTGAGATCGGCGGCGGCCCAGGCACTATTGCCATGCCGGTCGCCATCCAGATGCGGCGACAGCAGCACGTAAAGCCTGAGCGCCTCGCCATCGAGCCGGTAACGGATCAACAGCGTATCGCGCAGCGGATGGGTCAGGCATTCCAGCTCCAGCCGATAGCCGTCCCCCTCATGCACAAATTGCGGCAAGGGCACCGAGCCGCGCGGGGTGGTGATCGTGTAGTGCCGCGCCCGCTTCACCTCGGTCCAGCCGTTCGGCCCGGCGATGATAAAGCCCAGATCGCGAATCTGCGGCTGGCCGGTCGAGGGCCAATAGACCTCGTTGACGATGCCATAGCCGAACGTGGCCCAGAGCCGGCTGGAGCCCAGCGCGGTGCTGACCATATCCTTGGCGCTGGAGCACCAGGTCGGATCAATGCCGGGTTTTCCCGGCGCCTCCTCGCTCATTGCCTGTCCTTGTGGTTCAGCCGCCATGGGCGAAATCGGCAAAGTCGGTCATGCCGCCATCGACGAACAGCGTGGTGCCGGTGATGTAACTGGCCAGGTCGGAGGCCAGCACCGCGACCATGCGGCCAATTTCGGCGCGCTCGCCCATGCGCCCAGCGGAATTTTGCGCTCCAGATCGGCAAGGCCCACGGCATCGCCCCAAACGCTCTGATTGATCGCGGTCTTGATGGCGCCCGGGGCCAGCGCCAGCACCCTGACCCCGTGCGGCGCCGCTTCCTGCGCCAGGGTTTTGCTCAACATCGACACCGCCGCCTTCGACGCGGTGTAGGCGCTATAGCCGCTCCAGGGGATGACCTCATGCACCGAGGAGATATTGATGATGACGCCAGTCCGCTGCGGCACCATCAGGGCCAGGGCCTGACGGCAGCAATAGAAGGTGCCGAACAGATTGACGTCCAGCACCTGCCGCCACTCGTCCAGCGGCACGATCCAGCCGGGACCGGGTCGGCCGTCGATACCGGCATTGTTGACCAGAATGTCGATGCCGCCCCAGGCATTGGTCAGGCTGGCAAACATCGCCTCGACCTGCTTGGCATCCGCCACATCGGCCTGCAGCGTCAGCGCCCGGCGACCCGTGGCGGTGATCTCG
The DNA here is from genome assembly GCF_054489345.1 of Devosia sp. A369. Lineage (NCBI taxonomy): Bacteria > Pseudomonadati > Pseudomonadota > Alphaproteobacteria > Hyphomicrobiales > Devosiaceae > Devosia > Devosia sp. A369. The sequence goes on from NZ_JBTMWV010000008.1 coordinate 14,897, forward strand.
GCGGCCAGCGCTTCGGCAGCAGCCGCCGAGCCGCGATAATTGATGGCCACATCAGCGCCAGCCGCTGCCAGTGTCTGCGCCACCACCGCGCCAATGCCGGAACTGGCGCCGGTCACCAGCGCCCGCTTGCCACTAAGATCAATGCTGAGCATGGGCAATTCCCCCGTCCTTTGGCAAGGGGAACCGGGGGCAGCAATATCGGTTCCGACACCAAATGGTGATGCGGGCATTGCCGAGGTTACGCGGTGGGCGTGACCTCGGTGATGACCCAGCGCCAGACCAGCTTGCCGTCGCCCTCATCCAGCGAACGGCAGGTGCCATGCACGTGGAATTGCTGCTGCCGCAGCGTGATGCGCAGGCGGGTGTTGCCGGCGCTGGCATAGGCGCGGATTTGCGTGCTGGTGTCGTCCTCATGCCCGAGCAGGCGGACATCGGTTTGCTGCAGGCCATTGGCTTCGGCCCATTGCCCGGCAGCGATCTCGACGCATTGGTCGATTTCGCTCAGATCGGCCGTGCCCTTGAAGTGGGACAGGTGGTTCCGTCCCTCGGACAGGCTGCGCAGGAAGGCGGGAATTTCGGCCGGGCTCAGCCGGCCATAGCGGGCGCGCTGCGGCATGACGATCAGCGACGGGGCGAAGTGGCAGCCGCCGAAATGGGTGGTCTGCACCACGTCAAAGCCATAGTCGCCGGCCTGTTCGCACAGCGCCTTGTAGATGGGAAAGCCATAGCGGGCGCAGCAGGCGTTCACCTTGGCATCGGTGCAACAGAGGATCACCGGACGCGGCAGCTTTGGCCCATCAAGCGGCGTGCCGCTGGCCCAGGCGCGGATCATCGCCGCCGCTTCCTGCTGGCTCGTGGGCTGGGCGGTGCGACTATCGGGAAACGAGATCAGTTCGAGATCGGGCCGCCCATCGCTCTCGATCAGCCCGACATAGCGGTCGGGGCCATAGGATTCATGGATGGCGCGTTGCAGCACCAGTTCCAGATCGGCCGATTCATAGCGCGGCCGCCGCCACTTGCCCTTGGGCCAGCGGACGAACAGATGGCGGGCTGCCATCGCCCCGGTGCCGGCAAGCGGCTCCTGCTGGGCGATGGCATGGTCGGTGCAAAAAGCGCGGGTGACGCTCATTGAATTTTGGGCCCTCAGTTGGCCGCTGGCGCCGGCACACCGTAAATGACGGCGATCTCGTCCAGCAACATATTGGCGCAATAAATCCCGCCGCCGGTGTTCCACACCAGCTCGCTGACGCGCTGCGCCTTGCCTTGCTTGACCGCATCGAGCGCCAGCCACAGCGGGTCGTTGAGCCAGTCATTCAGATTGGCCTTGGTGTCATCGGGGTCGGCATCGTCGGAGAAGTAGAAGATGCGGTCGCCGGCCATGTTGGGAATGCGTTCCTTCTGCACTTCCTCGGCGAATTCATCCTTGTCCTGCGCCGGCGGGCGCTGGAAGCCGATCTTTTCCAGAATGCCGCCGGCAAAAGTGTCCTTGTAGTAGATGCGCGTGCGGCCGGGCGCGAAGCGCACCAGCGACAGCTGCTCGGACAGCGCCGGGCCGATCGACGCGCCGAGCGCCTTGGCGCGGGCGTCGAAATCGGCGAGCGCTTGCTGGCCTTCGGCAGCCTTGCCCACGGTTTCGCTATACAGCGCCAGATTGTCCGGCCAGCTGCCGCTCAGGTCCTCGGCAAACACCGTCGGCGCGATGGCCGAAAGCTGGTCGTAGATCTTTTCCTGGCGCACCTTGTTGCCGATGATCAGATCGGGCTCGAGGCTGGCCAGCACTTCTAGATTGACCGCATATTCGGTGCCCAACGGCACGGTGTCCTTGAGGGCCTCCTCCAGGTGATCATACCAGGGATCGCCATCCCAGCTTTGCACGGCGCCAACCGGCACCACGCCGACATAGAGCAGCGCCTCAGTGCCCTCATTGGTCAGCATGACGACACGCTGGGGAGCGTCAGGCACTTCGGTCACGCCCATGGCATGGGTGATTTCGCGGGCGGCGCTGCCCCCGGCGATGGCAAGCATCAGGGCCGAGCCAAGCAGGGCCGCAGTGGTGAGCGATTTGAACATCGATAGTCTCCGGTCGATTGGCGGTCAGCGGGTCGAGGCCAGCCCGTAAATGGTCTCGATATCGTCGAGCATGACATTGGCGGCGATGATGCCACCGGCGGTGTTCCAGATGGCGTCGGAAACGCCCTGCGCCTTGCCGGCGACGACGACGGGCAGCGCCAGCCACAACGGATCGGCCATCCATTCGGCGGCGGCCGTGTCGGCAGCGCCATCACCGGTTTCGTAGATGAAGTAGAACAGGCGATCGCCCTCGAATTCTGGGATGCGTTCCTTGGTCACTTCGTCGGCGAATTCGTCGCGGTCCTGATTGGCCGGGCGGGCAAAGCCGATCTGGCTGAGGACGTTGCCGGCAAAAGTGTCCTTGAGATAGATGCGGGTGCGGCCGGCCATGAAGCGGACCAGCGAGATTTCCTCGGCCTTGGCGTCGCCCAAAGCGGCGCTGATGGCGGCAATGCGCGCATCATAGGTGGCAAAGGCCGCTTCAGCCTCGGCCGTCTTGCCCACGGCTTCGGCATAAAGCGCCATGTTGATCTTCCAGTCGCCGCGCAGGCGCTCGGAAATCACCGTCGGGGCAATGGCCGAGAGCTGGCCATAAAGGTTTTCGTGGCGAATTTTGGTGCCGATGATCAAATCGGGCTCCAGCGCCGCCAGCAGCTCCAGATTGACCGCCGATTCCTCGCCCAGCACGGTCACGTCGGCCATGTCGGCGGCGATATGATCATACCAGGGATCGCCCAGCCAGGAGCGCACGGCACCTACCGGGGTAATGCCGACGGCCAGCAGGGCCTCGGTGCCCTCATTGGTCAAAATCACCACGCGCTGCGGCGCATCAGGGACTTCGGTCACACCCATCGAATGGGTGATCTGGCGCGCCATGGCGGCAGGCGACAGCGCCAATGCGACGGCCAGTGTCGCGGCGGTCAGGACAGTCTGAAGTTTGCGCATTGCACACCTAACTTGACAATGAGGATCATGAATGATTTGAGCACTCACCAGAGTTCAACCTGACTGTCAATATCAAGTTTCCGGGGTCATCCTGTCCGCAGCATTTTCATCCCGGCAGCCCATGCCGATGGCCATCATCTATGGCGGCTTGCTGGTCGCCCTCGGCGTCGTCATGCTGGTCAGCATCACCATCGGCTATCGCAGCTATGGGCTCGATCAGGTCTGGAACGCGCTGTTTGCCTATGATGACTCCGAGACTTCGGTGGTCATCGCCAATCTGCGGCTGCCCCGTGCGCTGATCGCACCGCTGGTCGGCGCCGGCCTCGGCGTGGCCGGGGTGCTAGTGCAGACCCTGTCGCGCAACCGCATCGCCTCGCCCGATACGCTGGGCCTCAATGCCGGGGCCTCGCTCGGCGTGGTCATTGCCAGTGTCGGCTTGGGCATCGGCTCGCTGACCGGGCTGTCGCTGGCAGCGGCGCTGGGGGCGTTGGCCACGAGCCTCCTGGTCTTCGGCATTGCCGCCAGCGCCGGTGGGCTGTCGCCGCTGCGCATCATTCTGGTCGGCGTCACCATTGCCGGGCTTGGCCATTCGCTGGTCGAAGTGGTGCTCACCACCAATGAGGCCCAGCTGCAGCAATTGCTGTTCTGGCTCTCCGGCGCCTTCGTCGATCGCCCCATGGCGCTGGCGCAAACCGGCGCGCCGATCATTGCGCTTGGCGCGGTGCTGGCGCTGCTGCTGGCCCGGCCGCTCGATGCGTTGCAGGCCGATGATTCCACCGCCACCGGGCTGGGCGTGCCGCTGTTTCTAATTCGCGGGCTGAGCTTTGTCGCCGTCTCGCTGCTGACCGGCGCGGCGGTGTCGATGGCCGGACCGGTCGGCTTTGTCGGGCTGGTGGTGCCGCATGCGGCGCGTTGGCTGGTCGGGCTGCGCCATAGCCGGCTGATCCCGGCGGCGGCGCTGATCGGCGCCATCTATGCCACGCTGGCCGATGTGGTGGCGCGCTTTGTGGTTTACCCCACCGAAGCCCCGGTCGGCGCCATCACTGCGGTGGTCGGTGGCGTGGTGCTGCTGGTCCTGCTCAAGCGGAGAGCGGCATGAACGACTTCTCTTTCACCGCCAGTCGCAACCGCGCCCCGCTGGTGCTGAGCCTGATCGGCGTGGTCTTCGCGCTGCTGGCGCTGAGCGGGGTCGCCTTCGGCTCGACCTGGATTCCGTTCGACCAGATCGTCAGCGTCATCCTCGGCGCGGGCGAAAAGACCCAGAACATCATCGTGCTGCAATTGCGCCTGCCGCGCGTCGTCATCGCCATTCTGGCCGGTGGTGGCATGGCCGTGGCCGGGTTCCTGCTGCAAAAGGTCACCCGCAATTCGCTGGCCTCGCCGGGCGTGTTGGGGGTGATCGACGGCGCCGCTTTGGGCGTGGTGATTTTCCTCGCCGCTTTGTCCAACGAATCCAATGCGCTGGTCACCTCCATTGCCTATCAGCCGGTCGCTGCGGTGCTGGGCGCGCTGGCAGCAATCGCCCTCGTCTTCATCCTCTCCGGCCGCCAGGCGTCCTCCGCCATTCGCCTGCTGTTGTTCGGCATTGCCGTTGCCGCCGTGGCCAAGGCGCTGACCATCATCCTGATGCTGATCGGCCCGATCTATCGCACCACCCAGGCGGCGCGCTGGCTGGCCGGCGCGGTCAATGAGGTGAACTGGAGCGAAATCCAGATCACCGCCATCGCCATGCTGCCGATCCTCATTCTGGTGCTGCTGGCCGCCCGCCGCCTGCCCCCGGCCGATCTCGATGAAGTCTCGGCCCGCGGCGTCGGCCTCAATCTGCCGGTGTTCCGCATCTGGATCTTTGCCCTGGCGGCGGCGCTGACGGCGCTGGCCGTGGCGTTTGTCGGCGGCGTCGGCTTTATCGGGTTGATGGCGCCGCATCTGGCGCGGCTGCTGGTGGGGCGCAATGTCTATGTCGGCATCATCGCCAGTTTCCTGCTCGGCGCGATTTTCCTCGTCGGTGCCGATCTGATCGTGCGCGTGCTGTTCGCCCCCGTCGAAGTGCCCGCCGGCACGGTCACGGCGATTATCGGCGCGCCGTATTTCCTCTTCCTGCTGATGGGCAAGCAACGCCATGACGGATAATCACCGCATCGAGATCCGCGATCTCAGCCTGAGCTATGGCAAGGCCAGCGTGCTGCAATCGCTGACGCTGCCCATCGAGCGCGGCAAGATCACCGTGCTGGCCGGGCCGAATGGCTGCGGCAAATCCACTTTGCTGCGCGCCATCCGCCGCCTGCACAAGCCGGCCAGTGGGCAGATTTTTCTCGAAGAGGTCGATATCACCCGCCTCAACGACAAGGCGCTGGCCCGCCAGATTGGCCTGTTGGCGCAGAGCCCCTCGGCGCCCGAGGACATGACGGTGGAAGAGCTGGTCCGCCTCGGCCGTTACCCGCATCAAACCATGTTCCAGCCCTGGAGCCCCAATGACGCCACGGCGCTCGAACAGGCCATGGCCGGCACCGGCGTCGCCGCATTGCGCCAGCGCCGGCTGGGCTCGCTATCGGGCGGGCAGTTGCAGCGCGTCTGGATCGCCATGGTGCTGGCGCAGGAGACCGACGTGGTCTGCCTCGACGAGCCGGTCAATCACCTGGATATGGCCCATCAGCTCGATTGCCTCGATCTGGTGCAACAGCTCAAAAACGTGTTTGGCCGCACCGTCATCCTGGTGCTGCATGATCTCAACCTGGCGGCGCGCTATGCCGATCATCTGGTGTTTTTGCGCGATGGCGTCATCGCCGCCGCCGGCTCGCCCGAGCAGCTGATGACCGAAGAAACCATCGCTGCCGTGTTCGACGTGCGGGCGCAGATCATCGTCGACCCGGCGCATAATCGCCCGCTCTGCATCCCGCTCAGCACGGTGCGCAACGGCTGATTGCGGCCTAATCCAGCGCCGCCATGACACAGCGCTGGTCCAGATCAATCACCCGGTTCACCGCCGCCATCGCCGCCGCGCCATCGGCCTCGCCAACGGCGGTCACCAGCGTGGTCAACGCGCCATGCGTCGCCGCCAGATAGGCATCGGCACTGCTGGCAGCGCATTGCTTGAGCGCCAGTGCCAGCGTCAGTTCGACAATTCCGACCACCGAACGCAGCAGCGCATTGCCCGAGGTTTCGGCCAGCGTGCGGTGGATTTCCAGCGCGGCGATGCCGTGGTTTTCCAGATCCCCATTGGCGGCTTCCATCTGGTGCAGCCAGTATTTCATCACGCGGATATTCTCGGCAGTGCGGCGCTCGGCGGCCAAGGCGGCGGTGCGGGTTTCCAGCGCCCGACGGGTATCGAACAGGCTTTCGTAAAACCGCCGGTCCGGCTTGGCGTAAAAATGCCAGGACAGCACCTGCGGATCGAAAAAGCTCCAGCGGCTGGTCGGCGAGACGCGGGTGCCCACCTTGGGCCGCGCCTCGACCAGGCCCTTGGCTTCGAGCGTCTTCAGCGCCTCGCGCAGCACCGTGCGCGACACGCCATAGGTCTCCATCATCACCACATCGCTCGCCAGGATCGAACCGACCGGAAATCTGCCGGTGACGATGCCATGGCCGATTTCGTTGATGACGAAGGTGTGGAAATTCCGTGCAGCGGGTCGCCCGGATAGCGAGCGAATAAGGCTGCCTGCTTCGATCATGCTAGAACCTGTCGCTATTCAGCTCAGGATGAGCCGAAAATGTCGGGTTTCGAGAACCGGACCGGAGCGTACTTTAGGGTACGTGAGGACCGGAAGCGCAGAAAACTGGCATTTGCAGGCCAGCCTCAGATGAATAGCGACGGTTCTACACTTTCTCGGGCTTCTCTTCTCCCGGAGAAGACGCCGCAAATATGATCCGCTGCAAGACGATGAACAAGAATAGCAGCACCCCGATCACGATCTTGGTCCACCAGCTCGACAGCGTGCCGTCGAAGATGATGTAGGTCTGGACCAGCCCCAGCAGCATGACGCCGACAAAGGTGCCCAGCACGAAGCCATAGCCGCCGGTCAGCAGCGTGCCGCCGATCACCACCGCGCTGATGGCGTCCAGTTCCACGCCCACCGCCGCCAGCGGATAGCCCGCCGAGGTGTAGAGCGAAAACACGATCCCCGACAAGGCCGCCAGCACGCTCGACAGCATGTAGATCTGCACCGTGGTGCGCGCCACCGGCACGCCCATCAGCGACGCCGACACCGGATTGCCCCCCAGCGCATAGACATAGGAGCCAAACCGGGTCCGATGCGCCAGCAGCGCCCCGAGCAGGAACACCGCGATCATCAGCAGACCGATAAAGCTCAGCCGGCCCCCGCCGGGCAGGCGGATGATGGCTTCGGAAATGAAGCGGTAGAATTCATGCTCGATCGGCACCGAATCCTGGGTGATCACCGAGGCCCCGCCCCGCGCCAGGAACATCCCCGCCAGCGTGACGATAAATGACGGCACCTGCAGATAATGCACCGTCATGCCCATCGCCGCGCCGAACACCGCCGCCACCCCCAGCGCGATGACGAAGGCAAATAGCGGATGCAGCCCCAGCCAGGAGATCAACACCGCCACCAAGACGCCGGTAAAGCCGATCACCGCGCCGACCGACAGATCGATACCGCCCGAGATGATGACGAAGGTCATGCCCACGGCGGCAATGCCGAGGAAAGCATTGTCGGTGAGGAAATTGCCCAGCACGCGGGTGGAGAGCATGTTGGGAAACTGGGCGACGCTCAAGCCATAGGCGATGAGAAAGATAATGGCGGTGGCCGCCAGCGGGCGAAGACTGCGTTTCATCGGGGAGCCGCCTGCTTGGGGTCGCGCTTGAAAAAGCCGAAGACATGGCCGACCAGCGGCGATTGCAGCATCAGGATCAGGATGATCATCCCGGCCTTGACGATGAGGTTGAATTCGGGCGGGAAGCCGGACACCAGAATGCCGGTATTCATCGCCTGGATGATCAGCGCCCCAACCACCGCCAGCGGCACCGAGAATTTGCCGCCCAGCAGCGAGGTGCCGCCAATGACCACCGCCAGAATGGCGTCGAGTTCGAGCCACAGCCCGGAATTATTGGCGTCGGCGCCGCGAATATCGGCGGCGACGATAATGCCGGCAATCGCCGCGCAAAACCCGCTCAGCCCATAGACCAGCAACAGCAGCATGCGGGAGCTGATGCCGGCCAGCGAGGCGGCCGCGCGGTTGATGCCGATGGCCTGAATGAACAGCCCGATCGCCGTGCGTCCCAGCACCAGCGTCACCAGCACCATCAGCACCAGCGCAATCACCGCTGCCATCGGCAGGCCGAGAAACGAGCCGGTGCCGATAAAGATCAGCGCCGGGTCGTTGAAGGTGACGATATAGCCCTCGGTGATCAGCTGGGCGATGCCGCGCCCGGCCACCATCAACACCAGAGTGGCGATAATCGGCTGAATATCCAGCACCGCCACCAGAAAACCGTTCCACAACCCGCAGGCCAGCCCCACTGCCAGCGCGGCGATGACCGCAATCGGCGTCGGATAGCCGGCCACCACCATGGTCGCCGCCACCGCGCCGCACACCGCCATGATGGCGCCCACCGACAGGTCGACGCCCTTGGTGGCGATCACCCCGGTCATGCCGATGGCGAGGATCGCCACCGGCGCGCCGCGATTGATCACGTCGATGACGCTGCCGAACAGCCGCCCATCCTGCCAGGAGATGCGGAAGAAATTGGGAAACAGCATCCAGTTGACCAGCAGCACCGCCACCAGAGCCAGCAATTGCGGATTGGCGAGGCGTTCGAGTGGGAGCCGCTTCATGGCACGGCCTCGTCAGTGTTATTGGCGATCGCATGCACGATGACGCCGGGATTGATGTGCTTGCCGCGCAGTTCGGCGACCATTTCGCGGTCGCGCATCACCACGATGCGTGAGCTATAGGCCACCACTTCATCCAGCTCCGACGAGATCACCAGCATGGCCATGCCCTCGTCGCGCAGCCGGTTGATGGTGCGGACGATTTCGGCATGAGCGCCGACATCGATACCGCGCGTCGGCTCGTCGAGAATGAGAAAGGCCGGGTCGGTGGCCAGCCAGCGCGACAGGATCACCTTTTGCTGGTTGCCGCCCGACAGGAGCTTCACTGGCATGTCGAGCGAGGCGGCGCGGATATCCATGGCCTCGCCGAATTTGCCGGCAATTTCGAGCTGTTCGTCGCGGTTGAGCGCCTTGAACCAGCCGAGCTTGCCCTGCAAGGCGATGATGATGTTTTCACGCACCGACAGATCGCCGATAATGCCCTCGGCCTTGCGGTCCTCGGGGCAAAAGCCAAAGCCTTGCTTGATGGCGTCGGTGGCGCGGCGCAGCGCACTGGGCTTGCCATTGATGCTGACACTTCCCTGATCGGCCGGATCGGCGCCGAACATGATGCGCGCCACCTCGGTGCGCCCCGAACCGAGCAGCCCGGCGACACCGACCACCTCGCCCTTGTGAATGGTCAGGTCGAAAGGCAGCACGCTGTGCTTGCGGCCATAATTCTTGAATTCGACCAGCACCTCGTCCGGCGTCTCGCTCGGCTCGATATCGGTGGCCCCGGAAAAGGCGATGTCCTTGCCCAGCATCAGCCGCACCACATCGGTGCGGTTCAGCGCATCGAGCGGCCGCGTCTCGATCAGCCGACCATTGCGCAACACCGTCACCCGGTCGGCGATGGCGAACACCTGGTCAAGGAAATGGGTGATGAAGATGATGGCGAGACCGCGCGCCTTGAGCCCGCGCACCACCTCGAACAGCCGTTCCACTTCATTGCGGTCGAGGCTGGCGGTGGGTTCGTCGAGGATCAGCACCTTGCCGGATAACTGCACGGCGCGGGCAATGGCGACGATCTGCTGCACCGCCACCGAATGGCTGCCCAGCTCGCTCGCCGGATCGATATGCAGATCATAATTGGCCAGCAGGATTTTGGCGTCAGCCTCCATCTTGCGGAAATTGACGAAGCCAAAGCGCAAAGGCTGGTGCCCGAGAAACAAATTCTCCGCCACCGACCGGTTCGGCAACAGGTTGACCTCCTGATACACCGTGCCGATGCCGAAGGTCTGGGCATGCAGCGGGTCATTCAGCGCGATCGGCATGCCGTCGAGAAACACCCCGCCGGCATCCGGCTGATAGGCGCCGGTCAGGATCTTGATCAGCGTCGATTTGCCGGCGCCATTCTCACCCAGCAGCGCATGCACCTCGCCGCCCCGCAGCCCAAAATCGATATTGTCGAGCGCGACATGCTGGCCGAAAATCTTCATGACGCCGCGTGCTTCCAGCACGTATTCGCCACCCGCCATGCCGTTCTCCCTTAGTCACCCTGCCCGTAGTCGACACCCTCCCCCTTGCGGGGAGGGATCAAGGGTGGGGGTCGAGTGTACGCAGATTTATATTTGACCGTCATTGCCCGGCTTGTCCGGGCAATCCAGCTTCGCCCCCTGGACCACCCGGACAAGCCGGGTGGTGACGGTGTGGAGAGGTCGGGACGGACGAAAACCGCCTAGTAACCCAGGCTTTTGCGCGTGTCATACTCACCCTGCGGATTGTCCGCCGGGGTGTAGAGCTTGGACTCGGTGATGATGGTCTTGGGCGGCACGGTGCCGTCCTTGAGATAGGCGGCCAGGGCTTCAAACGCCGGACCAGCCATGTTCGGGGTCAGCTCCACCGTGGCATTGGTTTCGCCGGCGACCATGGCGGTGAAGATGTCCGGCACGCCGTCGATGGACACCACCTTGATATCGGTGCCGGGCTTGAGGCCGGCATCCTTGATCGCCTGGATGGCGCCCACCGCCATGTCGTCATTATGGGCATAGACCGCGCAGATATCGGCGCCGCCATTTTCGGCCTTGATGAAGCCTTCCATCACTTCCTTGCCCTTGGAGCGGGTGAAGTCGCCGGTCTGGCTGCGGGCGATGGTGATGTTGGCGTGGCCGGCAATGGCCTCTTCAAAGCCCTGCTTGCGGTTGATTGCCGGCGTGGAGCCGACCGTGCCCTGCAGCTCGACCACCTTGCAATCGGCATCGCCGACAGCGGCCACCAGCCAGTCGCCGGCCACCCGGCCTTCGAGCACCTGATCGGAGGCGACCATGGTGAAATAGAGGTCTTCGGGCGCATCGACGCCGCGGTCGAGCAGCAGCACCGGAATTTCGGCTTCCTTGGCTTCGCTCAGCACGTCTTCCCAACCGGTGGCGACCACCGGGGCGACGAGGATGGCGTCAACGCCCTGGGCGATGAAACCGCGCAGTGCCTTGATCTGGTTTTCCTGCTTCTGCTGCGCATCGGCAAATTTGAGATCGATACCCAGCGCTTCGGCCTGCTGCTTGGTCACCGAGGTCTCGGCAGCGCGCCAACCCGACTCCGAACCGATCTGGCTGAAGCCGACCACGAGGCCGCTCAAATTCTCCTGGGCAACGCTGACTGACGTCAAAGCGGTAGCGAGGCTCGCCGCGATGGCAAGCTTGGAAATGATGGTCACGATGTCCTCCCAAAATGGCCGTCGCGGTGTTTTCACCTGCGACGATGGGCTGACGCTACATAAAGTACTATTATATGTAAATAGGGAAAAATATGACTAATGCCGACCCGTCAGACAAGCGCAAGAAAACCACCAGCATGCTGCCAGCCGATGCTGACAGGCCTGACAGCATGGCTCCTGTGACCCGGTAGCGCTTGCGCGCGCCGCCATCCAATGCTTTACCGGCGCTTTCGTCGGGCCCACTGCCCGTCTCCAGCACGCAGGGTCCCATGATACGTCTCGAAAGCATCGGCAAGCAAAACGGCAAGCAGATTGTCTTTATCGAGGCGTCGGCAGTGTTGCAGAAGGGCGAAAAGATCGGCCTGGTCGGCCCCAATGGCTCCGGCAAGACCACGCTGTTCCGCATGATCACCGGCGAGGAACAGCCCGATGAAGGCCAGGTCTCGGTCGATCGCGGCACCTCAATTGGCTATTTCAGTCAAGACGTTGGCGAGATGGCGGGCCGCAGCGTCGTTGCCGAAGTGATGGATGGCGCCGGCCCGGTCAGCGCCCTGATCACCGAAATGCGAGCGCTCGAAACCGATATGGGCGACCCCGACAAGGCCGACGAGATGGACGCCATCATCGAACGCTATGGCGAAGTGCAGCATCAATTCGAAGAGCTGGACGGCTATTCGCTCGACGGCCGCGCCCGCGAAGTGCTTGATGGACTTGGCTTTTCTCAAGAGATGATGGATGGCGACGTCGGCGCTTTGTCGGGCGGCTGGAAGATGCGCGTGGCCCTCGCCCGCATCCTGCTCAAGCGCCCCGACGCGCTGCTGCTCGACGAGCCGAGCAACCATCTCGACCTCGAAAGCCTGATCTGGCTGGAAGACTTCCTGCAGAATTATGCTGGCGCCTTGTTCATGACGTCGCATGACCGCGAATTCATGAATCGCATCTGCACCAAGATCGTCGAGATCGACGCCGGATCGCTGGCAACCTATTCTGGCAATTACGAATTTTATCAGCAGCAGCGCGCCATTGCCGAGAAAAACCAGCAGGCCCAATTCGAGCGCCAGCAGGCCATGCTGGCGAAAGAACTCGATTTCATCGCCCGCTTCAAGGCCCGCGCTTCGCATGCCGCGCAGGTGCAGAGCCGGGTGAAAAAGCTCGACAAGATCGACCGGGTGGAACCGCCCAAGCGCCGCCAGACCGTCGACTTCGAATTCCGCCCCGCCCCACGCTCCGGCGAAGATGTGGCGCAGCTGAAAAATGTCAGCAAAAGCTATGGCAGCCGCACCATTTATGACGGGCTGGACTTCCAGGTCCGCCGCCGCGAACGCTGGTGCATCATGGGCGTCAACGGCGCCGGCAAGTCGACCTTGCTCAAGCTGATCACCGGCACTGCCGCGCCCGATCAGGGCAGCGTGACCCGCGGCCCCTCGGTCAAGATGGCCTATTTCGCCCAGCACGCCATGGACGTGCTGGAAGGCGACCTGACGATTTTCCAGCAGCTGGAAAGCTCGTTCCCGGCGGCCGGACAGGCGCCGTTGCGGGCGCTGGCCGGGGCTTTCGGCTTTTCCGGCGACGAAATCGAGAAGAAATGCCGCGTGCTCTCGGGCGGCGAAAAGGCCCGCCTGGTGATGGCGATGATGCTGTTCGATCCCCCGAATTTCCTGGTGCTCGACGAGCCCACCAACCACCTCGACATCGCCACCAAGGAAATGCTGATCACTGCTCTGGCGCAGTATGAAGGCACCATGCTGTTCGTCAGCCACGACCGCCACTTCCTCGCCGCCTTGTCCAACCGCGTGCTGGAACTGACCCCCGAAGGCGTCCGTACCTTTGGCGGCGGCTACACCGAATATGTCCAAAGCACCGGCCAGGAAGCCCCCGGCCTGCGCAGCTAGCGCCGGCTCGACGCCTTCTCGACGAGCGCCGAGGGCATGGCGGCTTTTGTCGCCGGCACCGGCACAACCGGGCGGTGGGGCGACTTGAACCAGTAGAACGGGCGCGTCAGCAATTCATGGGCGGCGCGCAGCGTGGCAAAGCCCATCAACAGCCAATAGAGCGGCAGCAGCGCCTGGATCGCCAGCAGCTCCAGTTTGCGCGCCCGCGCCAGCCCCAGCGCCGTCATCGCCAGCGTGCTGCCATAGCCCAGGCCGAGCACGGCCAGATAAAACACGAACCAGCTCGAGCCCTGCATGCCCCCGGCCCCGGTCAGGCCCTGGGCGAGCACCACCAGCGCGAAGCCGCAATGCAGCAGTGGCGCGATAATCATGCCGAAGACCAGCGCCTGGAAGGTCAGGAAGGCCGGCAGGCCCATATCCGCCAGCAGCCGTTTCGGGTTGCGATTATGCACGATGAAGGTCTGCATCCAGCCTTTCATCCAGCGGATCCGCTGGCCCATCCAGGGTAGCAAATGGGTCGGCGCCTCTTCCCGCGTCGCCGAATCCAGCACCGAAACCACCAGCCGCCGCCGGGCCAGCCTGATGCCGAGATCGGCATCCTCGGTGACGTTGAAGGCATCCCAGCCGCCCAGCGGCATGGGCAGGCCCCAGCGGGCCAGCGCCGGTAGCAGCACGCTGAACAGGCCGGCATATTCGCCGGCAAACAGCGCCGCCAGCCAGTTGGTGCGGCCATTGCCGATCACCAGACGCGCCTGCAGGCAGATCAAATCCGGCGCCTCGCGAAAGCGCAGCACCGCCTTCCACAATTGATCGGGATCGGGAATATCCTCGGCGTCATACACCACCACATGCTCGCCTCGGCACAGCGGCAGGGCAAAATCCAGCGCCTTGGGCTTGGTGCGCGGCAGCGCATCGGGCACCGGCACCAGCGCGAAACGCGGATCGCCGAGCCGGGCGCGCACCGCATCGATGGTGACGGTCGAGCGCGCTTCGACCACGAATTTGATATCCAGCCGCTCGGCCGGGTAGTCGAGCGCCCCCATCGCCGCGAACAGCTGGGGCACCATCGCCGCTTCACTGCGCAGCGGGATCAGCACCGAATAGACCGGCAATTCCTCGTCCGGCGGCCGGCTGGGTCGTGCAACTGGAGGCGCCCGCGTCATGATGGCGGCGACCCGGATCAACGCCGGCGCCACCAGCAAAGCCAGCACCACCGGCGCCATCCAGACCTGCGCCTCGACCCAGAACGGGGTCAGCAACAGCGCCGTCACCAGCAGCGTTAGTCCGGTCATGAAGCCGTAACGCACCGCCACGGTCAGTTCGAGTTGCGCCGAGGCATAGGGCCAGCGGCGGGCCAGATTTTGCCGCGCCCCATCGATCAGCGCCGGCGAAGCCACCTGGGTCAGATAGGTCCGCAGCGCCGGCTCGGGCACCAGACACAACAGGCGCCGCAGACGGGGCATGGACTGCCGACGCTGCTTGAGGCGGATGACACCGTGGAAATCCGGGGCAGCAAAGGCGATTTCGCGATCCAGCAATTGCACCCGGAACAGGCGCACCTCGGCCAGCGCCTCGAGCCGCGTCGGTTCGGCCCGGCCGGTCAGGCCCGCCGGCACATGGTGATAGAAGCCATAGCCGGCCCAGGCCGCCGCGCGCTCCATGACCAAAGTGGCCCCCAGGCCTAGGGTCGCGGCGCAAAACAGCAGCACATCCACCTCGCGCTCCAAAGCGGTTTCCAGCACCGAGCGCGCCAGAGCATCGTCCGGGCCATCCTCCATGAGGATCGCCTTGATCAGGTCCAGGGCGTCCGACATGCGCGAAGGCCCATCACAGGATTATCAAAGGGGATGGCGGCTGGATGTTCCGGCCCTGATGCGGCCACAAGCGCCATCGCGGCACCTCCGGCAGGCACCGAGCATTACCCAGGAGCCAGCGACAGCTCACTCGGAACGCAGACGCACAAAAATGGCGGCACCAAGGGCAATATACATCGCCATGTTCCACCATCACCCCAGTTACGCACGGCAAGTATATTTGAAATACGATCTATTTTCATTTACCCCGCCCACTCAACCTGCGCAGAAATACTGACCAATTTCTCAGCAATAAGCAAGACCGAGCGTCAACAAGAAAAACGGCCGCCTATTGGCGGCCGTTTCTTGCATCATAAAGCAAACCCGAATTCAGTGCTTGGCGTCGAACTGGTGCGGGTTGAAATGGTAAGCGGTCGAGCAAAATTCGCAGACCACTTCGATCTCGCCATCCACCGCCATTTCCTCACGGTCCTCGGCGGTAAAGCTGGTGCCCAGCATGGCTTCAATGCCATCGGCCGAGCAGGAGCAGCGCTCCACCATCGGCATTGGCGTAAACACCCGCACGCCGGTCTCGTGATAGAGCCGGAACAGCAGTCGCTCGGAGGTCAGGTCTGGATCGGCCAGTTCGAGATCGTCGAGCGTCGCCATCAGCGCGCGCGCCTCGCTCCAGCCATCCTCCTCGTCGGCGAGGGCCACCACGCCGTCGCCCGGCAGGTCGGCAATGCGCGACATGCCATGCTCGGGCAGATGCTGGATCAGCACGCCGCCGGCCCGCCAATGCGGGCGATGGTCACCCTTTTTGGTGAACTCGGCCACCGCCAGGCGGACCTGGGTCGGGATCTGCTCGGACTGCATGAAATAGGTATGCGCGGCTTCCTCAAGCGAGTTGCCGTCCAGCGCGACAATGCCCTGATAGCGCTCGGTATGCGGCCCCTGATCGATGGTCATCGCCAGATGGCCCTTGCCGAGCAGCTCGCTCGGCTTGGTGCGGCCTTCCTCGGCCGCCTTGACCAGCGCATCATGATCGAAGCGCGCATAGCCGCGCAGCCCGTCCGGCGCGTCGAAATCGACCACCAGCAGATTCACCGGCCCATCGGTCTGGGTCTGCATGATGAACTTGCCCTCGAATTTGAGCGAGGAGCCGATCAGCGCCGCCAGCACCACCGCTTCGCCAAGCAGGCGCGCCACCGGGGCCGGATAATTATGGCGGGAGAGAATAGTGTCGAGCGCGTCGCCCAGCCGCACGCTGCGGCCACGCGTATCGAGCTGGTCGAGGGTGAACGGCACGACCGCATCGTCGCCGCTTTCCGGCCGGTCGAGCCCGAGGGCAGTCATCAGGTTCTCGGTCATGGTCGTCGTATCCGTCGTCATTTTGGGCACGGGGCTTTCAATTCGGCTTGGCCACAATGGTACCAGCCACCAAGCTCGGCAAGAGCCTGGGGCGACCGTTGCCGGGGGCGAGCACCGCACTGCGATGAGCTTCTGGTTGGGACGAGGCGAAAATGGTGGCTTTCGAGCACCGGAGCGAGCGTACATAAGTACGTGAGCACCGCAGAAAGCCGCCATTTGCAGGCCGTTCCCAGCCAGAAGATCGAAGCAGTTAGTTGGTTTCGACCCCGAAGGCCCAGCACAGGATGGCTTTTTGGGCATGCAGGCGGTTTTCGGCCTCGTCAAACACCACCGACTGCGGACCATCGATCACTTCGTCGGTCACCTCGTCGCCGCGATGGGCGGGCAGGCAGTGCATGAACAGGGCGTCTTTATTCGCCAAGCCCATCAAACTGGTGTTCACCTGATAGGGTTTCAAGACCCGGCGGCGCTCGGCGGCGTCGGTGTCGCCCATCGATACCCAGGTGTCGGTGACCACCAGATCGACGTTCTCGACGGCCTCGCGCGGGTCCTCGATCATGCGGACCCACTTGCCGGCCTTCTTGATGTCGTCCATCAGGTCCTTTTCCGGCCGGTATTCGTCCGGCACGGCGATGGTCAGCTCGCATTCGAACAGCTCAGCCGCATTGACCCAGGAATGCAGCACATTGTTGCTGTCACCGACCCAGGCCACCTTGGCGCCTTTGATATTGCCGCGATGTTCCTCGAAGGTCATCAGGTCGGCCATCACCTGGCAGGGATGAGCGCGGCGGGTCAGCCCGTTGATCACCGGGACGCTCGCGCCTTCCGACAATTCCACCAGATCGGCATGGCTGAGAATGCGGATCATGATGGCGTCGACATAGCGGCTCATCACCCGGCCGGTATCGGTCAGGGTTTCCTCGCGGCTCAGCTGCATTTCCTGGCCGGACAGCATGATGGTCTCGCCGCCGAGCTGGCGCATGCCGACGTCAAAGCTGACGCGGGTGCGGGTGGACTGGCGCTCGAAGATCATCGCCAGCACTTTTTCGGCCAGCAGCTTGGGGCGGTCGCCCTGCTTCAGGCGGGATTTGAGCGAGGCGGCGGCGTTGAGCATGCCGCGCAGTTCAGAATAGTCGAAATCGTCGAGATTGAGAAAATGCCGTGGGGTGCCGGTCAAAGTCATGGGCCGGGTTCCTTTGTGGACGCTGAAAGCTAATGGCGAAGGCCGCGAAGGGGCATGCCCCTCACGAGGGAGGGAACAAACCGCGTCGTCGGCGTCGCGCCTGGGGATAGCTCAGCATCGTGGTCATCCCACTGCTGGCGCCAATGCCGCCTCGGCAGCAATCGCGTCAAACGCCGCGCCCAGCCGGGTCATGGCGTCCTCGATATCGGCTTCGGTGACGATCAGCGGCGGAATGAGCCGCAGCACATTGTCGCCGGCGCCGATGGCCAGCAGCTGGTGGTCACTGCGCAGCCGCTCGACAAAGTCGCGCACTGGCGGGGTGATCTTGATGCCGGCCAGCAGACCCTTGCCGCGGGTTTCCAGCACGAAATCGGGGTATTTCTGCGCCAATTGCTGCAGATGCCAGGCCAGTTTCTGGCCCATCTGATTGACGTGATCGAGAAAGCCTGGCGCCAAGATCCGGTCGAGCACGGCATTGCCTACCGCCGTCGCCAGCGGATTGCCGCCATAGGTCGAGCCATGCGTGCCCGGCACCATCGAGTCCGCGACATCGCCGCGCGCCAGGCACGCCCCGAGCGGGAAGCCGCCGCCGATGGCCTTGGCCACCGCCACGATATCGGGGGTGATGCCACTCCATTCATGGGCAAAGAAGCGCCCGGTCCGGCCATAGCCGCACTGCACTTCATCGAGCACCAGCAGCAGGCCGAACTCATCGCAGATCGCCCGCAGGCCCTGCATGAATTCATTGGTCATGGCGGTCACGCCGCCCTCGCCCTGCACCGGCTCGATCAGGATGGCGCAGGTCTGCGGCCCGATAGCGGCGCGCACCAGCGCGAGATCGCCCGGCTCGATATGCTTGAAGCCGGGCAATGCCGGGCCGAAGCCTTCGAGATAGCTCGGATTGCCGCCGGCGGCGATGGTGCCCAGCGTACGGCCATGGAAGGAATGGTTGAAGCCGAGGATTTCGTAGCGATCCTTCTCGCCCTTGGCCCAGAAATAATGCCGCGCCGTCTTGATGGCGCATTCCAGTGCCTCGGCGCCCGAATTGGTGAAGAACACCGCATCGGCAAAGGTGGCATCGACCAGCCGCTGGCCCAGCCGCTCCTGCTCGCGAATGGTGAACACGTTGGACACGTGCCACACCTTGTCGGCCGCGTTTTTGAGCGCGCTGACCAGATGCGGGTCGCCATGACCGAGCGCATTGACGGCGATGCCGGAATGGAAATCGAGATAATCTCGCCCGTGCTGGTCGTACAGTCGCATACCCTCGCCCCGCTCAAAGGCGAGATCGGACCGGGCATACGTGCCGTAGAGCGCAGACATGGGAACTTCCTTATATATGGACGGGGTTGAGCATAGTCTCAGGCGGGCGTGACAATAGCGCCACAAAAACCAAAAACGCGCTCGTGACGCAGCGCGTTTGGGTGCCTGAGTTAGGCCAATTTCGTCCGCTAAGTCAATGATCCTAGCCCAAGTGCCTGATTTGACTCAGGGATTGTTAGGATAATTTTAACCAATGAATTTACGGGGAAAGTCGCCCCCCAGCCTTGATCCTGATTCCGTCGATGGCGTAAACTAACAGCCATTGGGAACACGACATCTCGTGTGGCGGCCCCACCTGACATACGACGCCTAGCGTTTGATGGCTGCCATTTATTAATTGGCAGCACAATGAAGGATTCTGTTTTGACGATAGTTTCAGGAGCACAACCGGCGGGCTGGACTGACGAGCGCGTCGAGACTTTGAAGAAGCTCTGGATGGAAGGCCTCTCGGCCAGCCAGATTGCCGGCGAGCTCGGCGAAGGCGTTACGCGCAATGCCGTGATCGGCAAGGTTCATCGTCTCAAGCTTTCTGCCCGGGCCAAGCCCACCAATTCGGCCCCGCGCGCCCGTCCGGCAGCGCGACCGGCCCCGCGCCGCGTCGCCAGCCCCTCGGCTGGCCTGTCCAGCATGGGCGCCGGTGTGGCCAAGCCGCGTCCGATGATGGCCTCGCGTCCGCAATCGATCGGCGCCACCGCGCTGGCGCATAATCCGCAGACCGAGCACCAGCTCTATGTGGCCCCTGTCGTGGCCGAGCTGTTCATCCCCGAGGACAAGCGCCTCAGCCTGCTGCAGCTCACCGAAGCCACCTGCAAGTGGCCGATCGGCGATCCGCTGACCAAGGATTTCTACTTCTGCGGCCAGCACAGCCTGGAATCCGGCCCCTATTGCGAATTCCACTCGCGCCGGGCCTACCACCAGGTCGAAAAGAAGCGCCGCTAAGCTGCACCAGACTGAAATAAAAAAGGGCGCCCCGAGCGCCTTTTTTGTTTGGTGAAGCAGACTCATCAGTCGTCCCACCCTCCCCCTTGCGGGGAGGGACAGCGAGATAGGACTTAGCTTGCTAGGTCCGTTTATCGAGCCGGGAGGGGGTATCTCTCCGCAGGCTCAGTGCGCCTGGCCCACCCCACCCTTGATCCCTCCCCGCAAGGGGGAGGGTGTCGACTGTGGGTTCAGCCCCCTCAATCCAAATTCAGCTGCCAGGTCACGCCGAACCGATCCCCCACCCAGCCGAAGCGCTGCGAGAAGCCATAATTGTCGATCGGCATATAGACCCGGCCACCCTCGGCCAGTGCGTTAAACGCCGCATCCAGCTCCTCGGCGCTCTGGCAGCTCACAAACACCGAAATCGCCGGGGTAAAATCCCACTGATGCTTCACCGGGCTATCCGAGGCAATGAAGCTCTGCCCGCCCAGACTGAACTCGGCGGTGATCACCGTGCCCTCCGGCCCCGGCATGCCGGCGGCATAGCGCGTGATCCGGTTGATGCGACTATCGGGAAACACCGAGCAATAGAAATTCATCGCCGCTTCCGCGACGCCACCCTGAAAGGTCAGGAACGGGGTAAAACTCTGGGACATGGGGGCACTCCTTGCTGCGGGCCGAGCTTATCGCCCGATCCGCCCCGCTGAAAGCCTCAAGGCCTACCCGTATCCCTGCCGATTGGGTGCCCCGATCCATTCCCCTCCCCCTTGAGGGGAGGGGTTAGGGGTGGGGGTGTCGTGGCTTCCAAACACACCGAGCAAGCGGAGATCACGACACCCCCACCCCCGCCCTCCCCTCAAGGGGGAGGGAGCCCATCGGGGCTTCCCCCTCACGGCAGCAGCACATCCACCCGCATGCCCTCGCCGGGGCTGCTCTTTATGCTCATCTGGCCGCGATGGCGATGCACGATATGCTTGACGATGGCCAGCCCCAGCCCGGTGCCCTTTTTGCGTCGGCTGGCATCGGCATCGATGCGATAGAACCGCTCGGTCAGGCGCGGCACCTGATCGATCTCGACGCCCGGCCCATGGTCGATCACCGTCACCAGATGCTGAAACCCGGCGCGACCAGCCGGCGCCAGGTTGACCTCGACGAATTTGCCGCCGGCACCATATTTGATGGCGTTGTCGAGCAGGTTCTCGAACACTTCATAAAGCTGCCCCCGATCGCCGGTGGTGGTGCTTGGCCCCTCGAACAGGGTCATGCGGATTTCGATATTGGCGGCCTTGGCCTGCATCATCAGCCCGTCCCGCACCTCGCGCAGCAGCCCGGCCAGCTCGATGCTGGCGGTGGGGCGGACATGCTGGTGCATTTCGATGCGCGACAGGCTGAGCAGATCATCGATCAGCTTGCTCATGCGCTCGGCCTGTCCGCGCATGATGCCCAAAAACTTCTCCCGCGCGGCCGTGTCCTTGGCGGCCGGGCCCAGCAGCGTATCGATAAAGCCCAGCAGCGAGGCCAAAGGCGTGCGCAGCTCGTGGCTGGCATTGGCGATGAAATCACTGCGCATCGCGTCGACGCGCTTGAGTTCGGTCAGGCTCTGGAAGGTCACCACCAGCTGGCGCGCCTCATCACCCAGCCAATCCTGCCCCGGGCGCTGCAGGGGCGAGACCACCACCTTGTCCCAGGTTTCCGACGGCACGGTTTCATGCAGCTCGATGGTGCGCGTCTCGCCATTGCGCAGCGCCAGGTCGATGGCCTGCACCAGGTCAGGATTGCGCAGCGACAGGGTGATCGGCTTGCCATTGGCCACCGAGGGATATTGCCGGAGTGCCGCCACATTGGCATGCACGGCCGCCCCGCGCCGATCCAGCACCAGACAGGGATCGGCCAGCGCATCGGCAAAGGCGAAGACCGCATCATCGGCACTGGCCTCCACCGGGCGTCCCAGCTCGAGCGCCGGAGTCACGGTGATGGTGGCCGGCGCCAATAAAGCCGCCCCGGCGATGATCACCACAAAGCCGAGCAGCGCCGCGCCCACGCCCAATTGGGCAAACAGCACCAGCCCGAGCAGCACCACGCCGATCCCGGCCAGCAGCGGGGCATGCGCCGTCAGACGCGCCAGCATGACGGTCAGACGGGAAACAGGCGGTCGGGAACGAAATTGGTCCATATTTTATTTCTGTAAATCAAAGAGTTCTGATGGCCTTGCGCCGCAGCCGGCCTTCATTGCACGGTGATATGACAACGGAGAGACATCAGGTGAGCGATCCCCTCGACAGCTTCGACATCGAAAATCCAGAGCTACCCAAAGCCATCCGCAAACGCGCCATGGCTTCGGGCGGCTATCCTTACGAGGATAAGCTGGATAGCAAGCTCTATGAAGAGCGCATGTATCAATTGCAGAAGCAATTGGTGCTGTTGCAGGCCCATCTGGCCCAATCGGGCGAGCGCGTCATGATCGTCTTCGAGGGGCGCGACGCCGCCGGCAAGGGCGGCACCATCAAGACCTATCTGGAAAATCTCAATCCCCGCTACAATCTGATCGCCGCCCTGCCCAAGCCCAATGATCGCGAACGCACGCAGTGGTATTTCCAGCGCTATGTCGACTGGTTCCCCGCCGCCGGCGAAACCGTATTGTTCGACCGTTCCTGGTACAACCGTGCCGGGGTGGAAAAGGTCATGGGCTTCTGCACGCCCGAACAGACCGAACATTTCCTCGATGAAGCCCCCAAATTCGAGAAGCGCATCACCCGCGACGGCATCCATCTGTTCAAGTTCTGGCTCTCCATCGGCCAGGAAATGCAGTTCAAGCGGTTCCATGATCGCCGGCATGATCCGCTCAAGGTGTGGAAGCTGTCGCCGGTGGATATCGACGCGCTGCATCAATGGGACGCCTATACCGATGCCCGCGACGCCATGCTGGTCCGCACCGACCGCCCGCATGCCCCCTGGATGGTGATCCGCGCCAATGACAAGCGCCGTGGCCGCATCAACGTCATCCAGACCGTGCTCGACCGGCTGGATTATGCCGGCAAGAGCCGCAAGGCCATCGGCAAGATCGACCCGGAGATCACGCTGAGCGCGCGGGACTTCCTCAAGCTGGCCAATGCCGACTAGGCTTGCCCGCCTCCGTGCGGGCAATTCGACATTGACAGCGCCCGGCGATACGCGCACCCGATAGCCAGTTCAACGATGCGGATGGGGACTGAATGAGCAGCGATGGACAGGCAGCGGTGCGGGTCATCAATGCACGCGGGACGTCGCCCTTCGTCATGGTCTGCGACCATGCCAGCAACCGCATTCCCGAGAAATATGGCGATCTGGGCCTGTCGCATAGCGAAAGGCTGAGCCATATCGCCTGGGACCCCGGCGCCCTCGCCGTCAGCCTCGCGCTATCGGACCGGCTCGATGCGCCGCTGGTGCAATCGACGGTGTCGCGCCTGATCATCGACTGCAACCGCGATATCGATGCGCCCGACCTGATCTGGACAGTGTCGGAAGCCACCCACATCGCCGCCAATAAGGGGCTCGACGCCGCCGAGCGGCAATATCGGATCGAGCATTTCCACCGCCCCTACCACGCCGCCATCGACACGCTGCTGGAGGCCCGCCGCCATGCCGGCCAGCACACCATCCTGGTCTGCATGCACTCGTTCACGCCGGTCTATCACGGCGTGCCCCGGCCCTGGCCGATCGGGCTGATCCATGGGGTCGACACGCGCTATACCAAGGCGCTGTTCGACGCGCTCAAGGCCTCGGACACTGCGCTCAATATCGGCTGGAACGAACCCTATGCGGCGCTGCTCGGGGTCACGCTGACCCTCGAACGCCATGGCGACGGTCGCGGGCTCGACGCCACCATGATCGAAATCCGCCATGACGAGATCATTCACCCCGAGGGGGTGAAATTCTGGTCGACCCGACTGGCCGAGTGCCTGCAGGCGGCCCATCAGTCATCCCCCTTCTCCCCTTGAGGGAGAAGGTGCCCCGAAGGGGCGGATGAGGGGTCCCTTTCCTTGAGCATCCAAGCATGGGCGCACTCCGCACCCCTCACCCTGAAAATCTGCTGGACGCAGATTTTCTGTCCCTCTCCCTCAAGGGGAGAGGGAAGCTCCGGGGATTAGGCCACCGCCGCCGCTACGGTCGCCTTCACGCCCTCTTCAAACAGCTCATCGAGATGGGTCGCCACCGTCTCGCCAAAGCTCTGGTTGTCGCCCAGATCGCTGCCGAACACTTCGGTCAGCCCAGCCAGCCCGATATAGAGTGCTTCGGCATCGTCGCCGGCATCGGCGGCAATCGCCAGCATGCGCATCGCCAGCGGATCGCGCACATCGATGCTTTCGCCCGTCTCGTCAATGCCGGTGACATAGCGCATCCACGCCGCCACCCCGAGCCCCAGCCGCTCGAACGGCAGGCCCGCCGCCAGCCGGTCGCGGATCGTGCCCAGCAAACGCTGCGGCAGCTTTTGCGAACCGTCCATGGCGATCTGCCAGGTGCGGTGCTGCAGCGCCGGATTGCGGAACCGTTCCAGCAACTGGTCGCGATAGGCACCCAGATCGACGCCGGGCATATCCAGCGTCGGCATGGCTTCCTCGGTCATCAGCCCATGGATGAGCGTGACGAAATCAGGGTCGCCCATCACGTCGGAAATATAGTCATAGCCCGCCAGATAGCCGAGATAGGCCATGGTGGAATGGCTGCCATTGAGCATGCGCAGCTTCATCCGCTCGAACGGCTCGACATCGGCGACCAGTTGCGCCCCGACCTGCTCGAAAGGCGGACGACCCTGCGGGAAGTCATCCTCGATCACCCATTGGGTGAAGGGCTCGGTCATGATCGGCCAGGCGTCTTCCACCCCGATCAGCTCGGTCACCGTGGCGCGGTCGGCATCGGTCGTGGACGGCACGATGCGGTCGACCATGGTGCCGGGAAACGCGGTGTTGCCGACATAGTCCCCCAGCTTTGCATCGCGCAGGCGGGCTAGTGCCGTGACGATGCGCTTCACCGTCGCCCCATTGGACGGCAGATTATCGCAGCTCATCACCGCAAACGGGGCAATGCCCGCCGCCTGCCGCCGCGCCAGCGCTTCCACGAGCATGCCCGGTGCCGATTTCGGCGCGGTCGGATTGGCCAGGTCATGCACGATATCAGGATGGCGCTGGTCCAGCTCGCCGGTCGCCGGATCGTGGCAATAGCCCTTCTCGGTCACCGTCAGCGAGACGATGCGAATGGCTGGGCTCGCCATCAGCGCCAGCAATTCCTCGCGCTCGGTATTGGCATCCAGCACCTTGAGGATCGAGCCGATCACCCGGGGATGGGTGCCCGAGGCGTCACGCACGGCGACCGTATAAAGCCCGTCCTGCGGCGCCAGCGCTTCCTTGGTGTCGGGCCGGCGCAGGCTGGCGCCGACAATCGCCCAATCGGGGTGCTCGGCCAGCAGATCGTCGACATAGACGGCCATATGCGCGCGGTGGAAAGCGCCAATGCCCAGATGCACGATGCCGGGCGTGACGCTGTTGCGATCATAGCGCGGCACGGCAATGCCGGCAGGAATTTGGCTCAAGGTTTCGGCGCTCAAACGCGTCATGGAAGTCTCCGGCGGTAAAATCGGGTGCACCATAGGGCTTTGCGATCTTGTATGGAAGATACTGACTTGCAGGCAAATCAGCTTTACCGGCATAAGCCTCAAGCAAATCGTGGAGGGCAAGAGTTTTGGCACAGCAGCGCTTCGTCAGCATCGGTGAATGCATGATCGAAATGAGCGGCGGCGAGGATCGCCAATATCGCCTCGGCTATGCCGGCGATACGCTCAACACCGCCTGGTATATGCGCGCTCTGCTCGGCGCCGACTGGTCGGTGGATTATTTCACCGGCCTGGGCGAGGACCGCTATTCCGGCGAAATCCGCGAATTTCTCGACAGCAACAACATCGGCACCAGCCATATCCGCACCGTGCCCGGCCGCCGCCCCGGCCTCTATATGATCCATCAGGACAAGGGTGATCGCCACTTCACCTATTGGCGCGACACTTCCGCCGCCAAGCTGCTGGCCGACGACAAGCCTGCACTGGCCGCTGCCGTCGACGGCGCCTCGATGGTGTATTTTTCCGGCATTACCCTGGCGATTCTGGCCCCCCGCGCCCGGGGCCGGTTGCTCGGCGCCATCGTCAAGGCGCGCGATGCCGGCGCTAAAATCGTCTTCGACACCAATCTGCGCCCGGCCTTATGGACCAGCCCGCGCGTCATGGGTGCCGTGCTCACCGCCGCCGCCAGCGTCTGCGATATCGTGCTGCCCACCCATACCGACGAAGCGCCACTGTTCGGCGACGCCTCGGTCGACGCCACCGCCGACCGCTATCTCGCGCTCGGGGTCAGTGAAGTGGTGGTCAAGGATGGGGCCGGCGAAGCCCTGATCGCCACCGCCACCGAACGCGTCCGCCTCGCCCCAAAACCCGGCGCCAAGGTGGTCGACGCCACCGGCGCCGGCGACAGCTTCAATGGCGGTTATCTGTCAGCACGCCTCGCCGGCAAGTCGCTGCTGGAAGCCGCCGAAAACGGCCACCGCGTCGCCGGCGTGGTAATCGGCCAAAAAGGCGCACTGGTCGATCCGAAGCTGCTGGGCTAGCGAGCTAGAACGCCCGGTCGCCCTGCTCTGCCATATAGGCCAGTTCGTCCGGCGTGCTCTCGCGCCCCAGCGCCTTGTTGCGGAACGGGAACCGACCGAAGCGGGCAATGCAATCGCGGTGCCCGGTCATGAATTTCAGCGATTCTTCGCCGAACTGGGCGAAATGCTTGCAGCCCTCGTCCTGGATCACCAGCGATTCCGCATGCATGAACGGCATGTACAGGAACATCCGCCGCTCCATCGCAATCGCCTGATCGGCCCCGGCGGCAATCGCCTCCTGCGCCAGCGCCAGGGCCATCTTGTCCTGCGCAAACGCCTCGGGCAAACCGCGATGCAGCTGCCGCGAAAACTGATCCAGCACGATGATTTCCGCCAGCCGGCCCTCGGGCGTCTGGCGCCATTCCCAGGCTTCGCCCAGCGCGACCCTGGGCAGCGTGTCGGCAAATTCCGCCGCCAGCGCCGCATCAAATTCCGGCTTGCCGCCGAACCAGTCCTCCATGCCGTGCTCGACGAACCAGAATTTTGTGACGTCTTCAGCGCTGCGCATGCGTGTCTCCCAACACAACCGGACCCGCGTGTCTTCTAGCACGCGCGGCCCGGGATTGTAGCCGCTTGCGCTTACCCCAGCAGCACCTTGATCCGATTACCCGACGGGTCCTGCGTTTCAATACCGCCCTCAATCGCCGCAACGGGAGCCCCAGCCGCCGCCAGCCGCGCCTTGAGGCCGTCCAGCGTCGCCGCATCCGGCAGCACAATGGTGAACCAGCGCAATCCCGCCGTCCCCGCCGGCGGCAGAGTCGCAGCCGGCCCGGACCAGATATTGAAGGCGATGGTATGCGGCATGTAGTCGAGCCCCACATCGCCCATGCCGAAGGAGTTGATCAGCAAAAACCCGGCAAAGCCGATGACGTCGCGATAAAAACCCATCGACTGGTTCAGGTCATTCACATGGACATGCACGTGGCCGATCCGCGTCCCCGCCGGCATCCGCGCCGCCAGTACCGGCGATGGCCCCAGTTCGGCCAGCAGCCCGTCGAGATCGATGGGGTCGCGGCCCGAATGCGGCTTGCCATCGGCGGTCACGGCATAGGTTTCGCCCTTGTCGGGATCGCCCAGCGTGCCGCGCCATGGCGTTTCGAGGGTAATCTCAATGCCATTGCCGTCGAGGTCCCACAGATAAATCGCTTCCGACACCAGATGGTCGGTCGGCGAAATCCGCACATTGCGTTGCAGTGCCCGCACCGCCATCTGCGCCAGATCGGCGCGCGTCGGCAGGTGGATGGCCACGTGATACAGCCCGATGCTGCGCGGCACCACCGTGCCGATAGCGCCGGTTTCCAGCACGAGCAATGGCTTGCCGCCGGCGCCCAGCGTCAGTGCATTGCCGTCCTCGGCGATCAGCTCAAGCCCGACCACATCCTGCCAGATCGCCAGTGCCTTGGCGCGGTCGGTCACGGCCAGATGCACCGGCCCCAGCGTCGTGCTCAGCGGCAGAATGGGTTTTGATTTCACATTGGTCTGTACGGAGGTGTCGATCATGGCGAATTCCTGAATTCCTGTTGACCTATCATATGGGTCCGACCCACGATCGCACCATCATCGCTGTGCCGAAGGCATTGTTCGTCAAAGCCCAGGCAATCAGGCGGTGTTTTTTTGCTGCCATTTTTCAGGAGACGTTGAATGACCAAGATCATGTACACCGCCCGCGCCACCTCCACCGGTGGCCGCGTTGGCCATGGGGCCACCGATGACGGCGTACTCGACGTCACCTTGACCTCGCCCAAGGAAATGGGCGGCGATGGCGCACGCGGCACCAATCCTGAGCAGCTCTTCGCCGTCGGCTATTCCGCCTGCTTCCTCGGCGCCATGAAGGGCGCCGCCCGCAAGAGCGGCGACACCCTCCCCGAAGACACCAAGGTCACCGCCGAAGTCAGCTTCCGTGACCGCCCCGATGGCGAAGGCTTCTGGATTCAGGCCGCCCTCAAGATCGACATCCCCGGCATGGACAAGGCCAAAGCCGACGACATCGTCAAGCGCGCCCACATCATCTGCCCTTATAGCGAAGTCAGCCGGAAGGGCTTTGATGTGACCCTTGACGTGATCTAGCACTCAGCCGGATACCCCCTCCCAACCTCCCCCTGACAGGGGGAGGAGAAGGCCGGCGGATGGTCAATATCCTGCAACACACGCGATGGGATTCCTCCCCCTATCAGGGGGAGGTTGGGTGGGGGTATCCGGCAAAAACCGCCGGGGCTCCCACCCCGGCGTTTCCGTTCAAGCCACCAGACCCTTGGTCAGCTCCAGCGCCTGCCGTTCGAACAGCCGGCGATAGATGCCGCCATTGAGCCGGATCAGCTGGCCATGATCGCCTTCTTCGACGATGCGGCCCTTGTCGAACACCAGCAGCCGATCCAGCGCCCGCACCGTCGACAGCCGGTGTGCGATCACCAGCGTGGTGCGGCCGACCATCAGCCGTTCCATCGCCTGCTGGATCTGCACTTCGCTCTCGCTGTCGAGGCTCGATGTCGCCTCATCGAGGATCAGCACGCGTGCATCGGCCAGGAACGCCCGGGCGATGGCGACGCGCTGCCGCTCCCCACCCGATAGCTTCACCCCGCGCTCGCCCACCAGGGTTTCATAGCCCTTGGGCAGGTTGAGAATGAAGTCATGCGCATTGGCCTGCTCTGCCGCCTGCTCGATCTCGGCGCGGGTGGCGTCGGGGCGGGCATAGGCGATGTTTTCGGCCAGCGTCCGGTGAAACAGGATCGGTTCCTGCTGCACAATGGCGATCTGGCCGCGCAGGCTGGCCTGCTGCACCTCGGCAATATTCTGGCCGTCGATGCGGATGGCGCCTTGCTCCAGATCATAGAGCCGCTGGGTCAGCTTGACGAAAGTGGTCTTGCCGGAGCCCGAATGGCCCACCAGCCCGACGCGTTCGCCCGGCGCAATGCGCACCGAGAAATCGCGATACAGCGGCGTCGGATGCGCGCCATACTGGAAGGTGACATTGTCGAACACGATCTCGCCCTTGCCGATGGCAATGGCTTTCGCACCCGCCTTGTCGTCGACACCAAGCGGCGTCTTGTCGAGCGCCACCAGTTCTTCCATGTCGTTGACCGCCCGCTGCAGATTGCGGATGTGCTGCCCCACATCGCGCAGATAGCCCTGCAACACGAAGAACATGGCGAGCACGAAGGTGATGTCGCCCGGACTGGCCAGCCCGCGTTGCCACATCAACAGGCCAGTGCCGAGAATGCCCGCCTGCATCGTCACCATCATAAAGCCCTGAATGGTGCCGCTTAGCGTGCCACGCTTCCAGGTGCGGCGCGTGCGATGGTCCCAACGGCCCAGCACCCCGCGAAGCCGCGACTCTTCACGCTCCTCGGCGCCAAAGGCTTTCACCACCGAGTTGCAGCTGACCGCATCGGCCAGCGCGCCGCCAAGCCGGGTGTCCCAGGCATTGGCGAGGCTCGCCGCCGGCGAGACGAAGCCCATCGAGAGCAGCACGGTGACGCCGATATAGATCAGCGAGCCCAGCCCCACCACCAGGCCCATCACCGGCCAATACGAGCCCAGAATGACGGTGGCGCCGACCAGCATCACCAGCGACGGCAACAGCGCCACCAGCAGCACGTCATTGAGCGAATCCAGCGCCCACATGCCGCGCGTGATCTTGCGCACCGTGGAACCGGCAAAGCTGTTGGCATGCCAATCGGTCGAGAAGCGCTGCACCCGATAGAAGCCATTATTGACGATGGTGGCCATCATCCGCAGCGTCAGTCGGATAATGCCCTGAAAGATGAACCAGCGCAGCACGACGCTGACCAGGCCCAGGCTGGCGACGATGGCAAAGGCGCGCAACGCCGCGCTCGCTGCCGAGGCTTCACCGCCGGCAATGGCATCAACGATCTGGCCGGAAAACACCGGCACCATGACTTCGGCCAGCGTGCTGACAATCACCAGCACGCAGATCAGCGCGATCAGGCCGGGCTGCGTGGTCCAGTGCCGAAAGGTAAAGCCGAGCACGTTGCGATAGGCATCGGCACGGAAATCGAGTTTCTTGCGACTCATATTGGCAGTCCGGTTCCGTTCTCCGGCAACCGGCCCTCAAAAGCAGGGGATGAAAGGCACAGCCGGAGCGGGAGACGAAATGATCCCCGTCAGATCAATTGGGCTGTGATGGAAAAACCGCGAGCAGCGAGCCAAAACTGGCGGGCCGCGAAGGGCGAGAACCTAAGCTCGGTTATCGCCGCGAGGGAGGGTGGTGAATGTCACTGTCATACAACGCCTCCCATGTTCGAGATCTGAAGCGGTGGACGATTTGTAGCCAAAGCGTTCGGACTTGCCAACGGGGTATTTTTGCAACGTGGCAATAGTGATGCGCGAAAGACACAGGGGGTGTTCGCGCACTGTCTCCCTTCTCCCCTTGAGGGAGAAGGTGCCCGAAGGGCGGATGAGGGGTCTCTTGCTACAGCATCAAAGCAAGGGCGGGCGCAGAACCCCTCACCCTGCAATTCTGCTGAACGCAGAATTGCTGTCCCTCTCCCTCAAGGGGAGAGGGGAGCACGGTGGTGGGTAGCGCCCGCCCCCCATCCGGGTCTAACCTCGCGCCAACCGATTCAACACCAAGAGGCCTTCGCCCAAATGACCATCGATCCCGTCAAGCTCGACAAGCTCGCCCAGGTTGCCATCAAGGTGGGCCTGCAACTGGCCGAGGGCCAGGATCTGGTGATGACCGCACCGATGAGCGCCGCGCCGCTGGTTCGCCGCATCACCGAGCATGCCTATAAGGCCGGCGCCGGTCTGGTCACCACCATCTATTCCGACGAGGAAGCCACCCTCGCGCGCTACAAGCACGCCAACAATGCCAGCTTCGACAAGGCCGCCGGCTGGCTCTATTCGGGCATGGCCGACGCCTTCAAGAACAACGCCGCGCGCCTCGCCATTGCCGGCGACAATCCGATGATGCTGGCCGGGCAGGACCCGGACAAGGTGACCCGCGCCATGCGCGCCAACTCGGCCGCCTACAAGCCGGCACTGCAACTGATCACCGGCTTCGACATCAACTGGAACATCGTCTCCTATCCCAGCACCGCCTGGGCCAAGCTGGTGTTCCCCAATGACAGCGAAGAAGAAGCGGTCACCAAACTGGCCGACGCCATCTTCAAGGCGTCCAGAGTCGATCAGGACGATCCGATTGCCGCGTGGGCCGAGCACAATGCCAATCTCAAGAAGCGCTGGACCTGGCTCAACGGCAAGGCTTTCGCCTCGCTCAAATATACCGGCCCCGGCACCGACCTCACCGTCGGTCTGGCCGATGGTCACCGCTGGAAGGGCGGCGCTTCGGAAGCCAAGAACGGCATCACCTGCAACCCCAATATCCCGACCGAAGAAGTGTTCACCACGCCGCACCGGATGCGCGTCGACGGCTATGTCGCCGGCACCAAGCCGCTCAGCCACAATGGCGCGCTGATCGAGGACATGCAGGCCCGCTTCGAGGGCGGCCGACTGGTCGAGTTCAAGGCCAGCAAAAACCAGGACCTGTTCAACAAGGTGCTCGACACCGACGAAGGTGGACGCCGGCTGGGCGAAGTGGCACTGGTGCCGCACTCCTCGCCGATCTCGGCTTCCGGCATCCTGTTCTTCAACACGCTCTACGACGAAAATGCCTCCTGCCACATCGCGCAGGGCCAGTGCTATTCGGACTGCTTTATCGACGGCAAGGATCTGACCCAGGACGAGATCAACGCCCGCGGCGGCAACAGTTCCAACATCCATATCGACTGGATGATCGGCTCGGATAAGATCGATATCGACGGCGTTCATGCCGATGGCAGCACCGAACCGGTGATGCGCGGCGGCGAGTGGGCCAACTAAGCCAGCAAACCGCAAGAAAACTGTCAGCATGCTGGCAGCAAAGGAGAAGAAAACTGGCGGCGTGCTGCACGCATGCTGCCAGTTTCGCGGCATCAAAGGGGGACGGATATGCGCCGATCGCTGACGATGTTACTGCTGGCCATGCTGGCGCAACCGGCCTTGGCCCAGAGCGTGATCGACAGCGATTTCACCATCGAAGTGCCCACCGCCAAGGGCGATCCGATCGTCGAAAGCACCACGCTGGTGCCGCTGCTAACTGACACCTGCTACTATTGGCATTTGCGTTTCGCCAAGACCAAGGGCGACGTGACGGTGAGCGAAATCTACACCCTGCCCGCCCCGCCGGCGAACTGGGATATCGGCGACAGCAGCCTCATCGTCATCGCCGACGACCAGCGCAGCGTTGCCTCCGAGCTGACGCTAACCCCTTATGATGGCTGGGTTTCCAGCGGCTGGTGCATCTCCGAAGGCGACCCGGAGGGGGACTATCTGTTCCAGATCAAAAGCGGCGACACCACGCTGGGCACCTTCGCGTTTGAATTGCAGGCGCTGTAAATCAGCCCCGGAATTCGTTGCTCGCAATCGACTCCGGCTTCATCTGGATCGAAAAACCCGGCAGCTTCGGCGGCATATAGGCGGCATTGCGGATGTCGCAGGGCTCGATGAAATGCTCGTGCAGATGATCGACATATTCGATCACCCGCCCCTCCTTGGTCCCCGACACCACCAGATAGTCGATCATGCTAAGGTGTTGAACATATTCGCAAAGTCCGACACCGCCAGCATGCGGCCACACCGGCAGACCATATTTCGCCGCCATCACCAGCACCGACAGCACCTCGTTGAGCCCACCGATGCGGCAGGCGTCGATTTGCACGATGTCGATGGCGCCGTCCTTGATGAACTGCTTGAATAATATACGGTTTTGGCACATCTCGCCGGTCGCCACCTTCACCGGGGCGATGGCCTGGCGGATGGCGCGATGCCCGGAAACATCGTCGGGGCTGGTCGGCTCCTCGATGAAATAGGGGTTGAACCGGCTCAGCTTTTGCACCCAATCAATCGCCTGATCGACCTCCCAGACCTGGTTGGCGTCGATCATCAGGTAGCGGTCCGGCCCCATGATCGAGCGGACGATTTCCAGCCGGCGGATATCGTCATCGAGATCGCGGCCGACCTTCATCTTGATATGCTGGAACCCTTCGGCGACCGCCTCGGTCGCCAGCCGGGTCAGCTTCTCATTGGAGTAGCCCAGCCACCCCGCCGAGGTGGTGTAGCACTGGTAGCCCTCGGCCTTGAGCGTCGCCATACGCTCCGCCTTGCCGGCCTCGGCCTGGCGGAAAATCGCCAGCGCCTCCTCCTGCGTGATGGCATCGGTTAAGTAGCGGAAATCAATGATGGAAACGAGCTGCTCCGGCGTCATATCCGCCACCAGCTGCCACACCGGCTTGCCCGCCATCTTGCCCAACAGGTCCCACACCGCATTGACCACCGCGCCGGTGGCCAGGTGCATCGCCCCCTTGTCCGGACCGATCCAGCGCAGCTGGCTATCGCCGGTCACATGCCGCCAGAACCGACCCGGATTCTCGGCAATCCACTCCAGCTCCAGCCCGATCACGCGGCTTTCCAGCGCCCGAATGGCCGCCACCACCACCTCATTGCCGCGCCCGATGGTGAAGGTCAGGCCATGGCCCTCATGCGCGCCATCGGTACCCAGAATGACATAGGCCGCCGAATAATCCGGATCAGGATTCATCGCGTCCGACCCATCCAGCGTGGCCGAAGTGGGAAAGCGGAGATCATGGGTGGCGAGGGAGGTGATCTTGGTCATGTTCATTCCATTGATAGTCCGGTCCCTCACCCGCCGCGGTGCGGCGACCTCTCCCCGAAGGGGCGAGGTGAGGCGGGCTCACTGCAAACCATCGGCTCCTGCGTCCCCTCGCCCCGTTGGGGAGAGGGTCAGGGTGAGGGGGCCGCACTCACCGCCAGTTCGATTTAAGCCGTCCAGCCACCATCGATGATGTGGATCTGCCCGGTCGTATAAGTCGCCCCGGCCAGATAGACCGCCAGATCGGCCACCTCTTCAGGCATGGCGATGCGGCCGATCGGCTGGCGGGCGATGAAGGCCTTCTTGGCCGCTTCGAAATCGCCGGTGGCGTGCCAGCGTTCATGCAAGCTCGGCGAATCCACCGTGCCGGGGCAGATGGCGTTCACGCGGATACCTTGCGTGGTGTAGTCGGCAGCGATGGACTTGGTCAGCCCGATCACTGCGGCCTTGGAAATCGTATAGGCGGCCCGGTTGGGCACGCCCTTCACCGAGGAAGCGACCGTCGCCATGTTGATGATGGTGCCGTCCTGGCGCGCCAGCATTTGCGGCAACACCGCCTGCACGGTGCGCACCTGGGCCCGCACATTGAGGTCGAGCGCGAAATCGAGATCGGCGTCGCTCATCTCCAGCACCGTGCCGGAATGCACCACGCCGGCGCAGTTGAACAAAATGTCGATATGACCGATCTCGGCCACCGCCGCCTTGACCGCCTCGACCGACAGCACGTCCAGAGACCGCGTGGTAACCCCCGCCATGCCGTCCAGCTCGGCGAGCTTGGCTGCGTTGATATCGGTGGCAATGACGCTGGCGCCGGCCTTGACGAAGGCCTCCACCGAAGCGCGGCCAATGCCCTGTGCAGCAGCAGTGATGAGAACGATTTTACCAGAGAGGTCGGCCATAAAGTGGATCCTAGAACTATCAGTCAACACCCTCCCCCTTGCGGGGAGGGATCAAGGGTGGGGGGCGTCTGGCCCCAATCATCGGGGCTCTCGCACCCCCTCCTAGCCTCCCCCGTCAAGGTGGAGGTACAGCGTGGTGGGTGTGGCGATTTCTCGCCACACCCAATGTTAGCTTAGTCGTACAGCACGGCGGCGATTTCGGGATCGGCCATGTTGGACTTGTCGTAGTAATAAAAGCCGGTGTCGATAATCGGCGGCAGGGCTTCGCCCTTGAGCGCCTTGACGGCGGCGGCGACGGTTTCGTAGCCGATGCCGACCGGGTTCTGGGTGATGGCGCCGTTCATCAGGCCGCTTTCGACCATGCCCTTCTGGGCCGCGCCGGAGTCGAAGCCGATGACCACGACATCGCTGTTCAGTTCCTGCTTGCCATTGGCAACGCCGATGGCTGAGCCTTCATTGGAGCCGAAAATGCCCTTGAGATCGGGATTGGCCAGCAGGATCGACTTGGTGATTTCGGTGGAGGCGAGTTGGTCGCCGCCGCCATACTGAACCGACACCACTTCGATATTCGGATAGGCTTCCTTGATGCGGTTGACGAAGCCTTCGACGCGGTCGATGCCGGTACGGCTGGTCTGGTCGTGGGCGACCACGGCAACCTTGCCTTCGCCACCGATCAGTTCGGCCATCTTGTCGGCGGCCAGCGCGGCAGCGGCCACGTTGTCGGTGGTGGCAGTGGTCAGCGGAATGTCGCTGGCGACGCCGGAGTCAAAGGCGATGACCGGAATGCCGGCGGCCTTGGCCTGTTCCAGCAGCGGGGTTGCAGCCTGGCTGTCGAGCGCGGCAAAGCCGATGGCGTCCGGGTTACGCGACAGGGCGGCGGCCAGCATATCCATCTGGCGGTCGACCTGGGTCTCGCTCTCGGGGCCTTCAAAGGTCACGTTGACGCCCAGTTCAGCGGCGGCCTTGTCGGCACCGGCCTTCACGGCCTGCCAGAACTGGTGCTGGAAGCCCTTGGAGATCAGGGCGATGTCATAGGCCTCCTGAGCCAGGGTCGCGCCGCTGGCAGAGAGCAGAGCAACGGCGCTGAGGGCGCCAAGCAGGGTACGTCTAAGCATGTAAAAATCCTCCCATGGAGTTGAAAATTCGTCGTCTGGCGAGGCGTTGCCGCCTTCTTGTTGGCGCCCAAGGGCGCGGGAATATCCGACGCCTATAAAGTGCGGCGCCGCAGGATATCGGCGTAGACGGCCAGGATAATGATCGAGCCGGTCACGACCGTCTGCCACTCCTGAGCCACCGAAAGGATGCGCAGGCCATTGGCCAGCACGGAAATGATGAGCGCGCCGATCAGCGTGCCGAGCACGGTGCCACGACCGCCCGATAGCGAGGTGCCGCCAATGACCACGGCGGCAATGGCGTCCAGCTCATAGCCCTGCCCCAGCGCCGGCTGCGCCGAATTGAGCCGGCTGGCAATCAGCAGCCCCGCCACGCCGCAAATGGAGCCGGCCACCGCGTAAACCGCGATCTTCCAGCGATCGACATTGACGCCCGACAGGCGCACGGCCTCTTCATTGCTGCCCAGCGCAAAGGTGTAGCGGCCCAGCGCGGTCTTGCTCAGCACGAAGGCCGCCAGCAGCGCCACGCCGAACAGGATCACCACGCCATTGGGAATGGGCAGTCCCGGGACCAGCGCCCCGACCAGCGAGCCCTGGGCGATCTGGGTGAAGCCGGGTGTATCGTTGAAATAGATCGGCCGCGTGCCGGAGATGACCAGCGACAGGCCCTTGAGGATCAGCATCATGCCCAGCGTGGCAATGAAAGGCGGCACTTTGAGCTTGGCGATGATGACGCCCGACACCAGCCCACAGCCGGTGCCGGCCAGGATCGCCGCAGCCACGCCAAAGGGCAGCGGCAGGCCGAGATAGGTCAGCACCACGCCGGTGATCACCGCGCAGAAGGTCATCAGCGTGCCGACCGACAGATCGATACCGCCGGTGATGATCACCAACGTGGCGGCGATGGCCAGCACCCCATTGACCGAGGTAGCCTGCAGGATCGCCAGCACGTTCTGGGTCTGCATGAAATTGGGCGAGGCGAGGCTGAACACCACCACCAGCGCGATCAGCCCGGAAAAGGCCAGCAGTCGGTGAAAAGCACCGGAAATACGCGGGCCGGATTTGGCTGCGGCGGCTGCGGTATCGGTCATGCAGACCTCCGTTCAGTTGTCGTTTCGGCAACGCTGCTCGGGCGCTGGGTCGCCAGTCGCATGATCTCTTCCTGCGATGCGCCACCCGGCAATGTGCCGGTCAGCCGCCCTTCGCACATCACCGCGATGCGGTGGCTGAGGCGCAGGATTTCGGGGAGTTCGGAGGAGATGACGATGATCGCCCGGCCCTGGGCGGCCAGCGCATTGAGCAGCTTGTAGATTTCCGCCTTGGCGCCGACATCGATGCCGCGCGTCGGTTCGTCAAAAATAAGAATATCGCAGTCGCGCAGCAGCCATTTGGCGATGACCACTTTTTGCTGGTTGCCGCCCGACAGCAGGCGGGCCTCCTGGGCATCGCTCGGGGTCTTGATCGAGAGTTGGCGGATATAGTTTTCGGCCGTCTCGTGCATGGCGCCGTCATTGATCACGCCAGCGGGGCCGGTGAAACGCTCCAGACTCGCCAGCGCAATATTGTTGCGCACGTCCAACCCGGTGGCGAGACCGAAATGCTTGCGGTCTTCCGACAGATAGCCAATACCGGCCTGCACGGCGTCGCGGGGCGAGGAGATGCCGGCGCGCTTGCCATTGACCCAGATTTCGCCGCTGTCGCGCGGATCGGCGCCAAAAATGGCGCGGGCCACTTCGGTGCGGCCGGCGCCCATCAGCCCGGCAAGGCCGAGGATTTCGCCCTTGCGCACCGAAAAACTGACATCACGGATATCGCGGCCCCGGTTGAGGTTGCGGACTTCCAATGCCACTGGAGCGCCGGTGGTGTTGGGAATGGACAGCGCCTCATTGGTCAGCGTGCGGCCCACCATCATCGAAATGACGGTTTCGATCGGCGTGTCGGCGGCCGGCACGGTGCCGACATATTCGCCGTCGCGCATTACCGTCACCCGGTCGGAGATGCGTTTGATCTCGTCCATCTTGTGGGAAATATAGACAATGCCGACGCCCTCGGCCTTGAGCCGGTTGATGATGGTGAACAGCTCGGCGATTTCGGCATCGTTCAGCGCCGCTGTCGGCTCGTCCATGATCAGCACGCGGCTGCGGTAGCTCAGCGCCTTGGCGATTTCCACCATCTGCTGCTTGGCGATAGTCAGGCTTTCGACCCGCACCGTCGGCTCCAGCCGCAAATTCATCGAGTCGAAAATAGCCTGGGTGGCGCGGTTGAGCGCCCGTTCGTCCAGCAAGAAGCCCCGGCGCGGTTCGCGGCCGATAAAGATATTCTGCGCCGCCGTCAGGTCGCGCATCAGCGCCAGTTCCTGATGGATGATGCCGATGCCCATATCCTGGGCCTGACGCGGCGAGGTGATCTCCACCGGCTGGCCATCGAGGCGCACTTCGCCCGCGTCGCGGGTATAAACGCCCGAGAGGATTTTCATCAGCGTCGACTTCCCGGCGCCGTTCTCCCCCATCAGTGCATGGACTTCCCCCGCCTGCAGTTCGAAGCGCGCACGCGACAGCGCCCGGACACCGGGAAACGATTTATCGATGTCGAGAAGCTCGACGAGGGGGGGCATTTTTTCCTCCGAAACGCATTCTTGCGATGCGTATGCGAACAATCTATTCATAAATGAAAGTTGGTGGCAAGGACTAACATGTCAGAGGACAATGACCGCTATCGCGCGCCGGCGCTCGACAAGGGCCTCGATATCATCGAGCTGCTGGCCCAGACGCCCGACGGCCTGAGCCAGGCCGAGATCGCCAAGGCGCTCGAGCGCTCGCCCAATGAAATCTATCGCATGCTCGACCGGCTGGTGCGCCGCGACTATGTCCGCCGCACCCCGGAAGACCGCTACATGATCACGCTCAAGCTGTTCGAGCTGGCCCATGCCCAGCCGCCACTGCACCGCATGATCAGCCAGGCGATGCCGGCGTTGCGCCAGTTTGCCTTCAAGGCGCAGCAGGCGGTGCATATGGTGGTGCAGGACCGCAATATCCTGGTGGTCATCGCCCAGGTCGACGGGCCGGGCTATTGGAATGTGTCGATCCGCGTCGGCAGCCGCATCAGCCTGGTCAATACCGGCTCTGGCCATGTCTTCCTGGCCTTTGCCAGCCCGGAAGAGCGGGTACTGATGCTGGAAGAACAAGGGCTTGGCAGCCCCGAACAGATGCCCAAGGGTCTTGAAACCCGGCTCATGGATGTGCGCGAACAGGGCTATGAGATGATGCCCAGCGCCCAGGTGTCGGGAGTGTCCAACCTCACGGTGCCGATATTGGGGCCGCTCGGCTCGGTGATCGCGGTGCTCACCTGCCCCTATACCCAGCGTCTCGATAAACTCGATGCGCCCAACATCCAAACCGTGCTCAAACTGCTGCAACAGACCGGCCAAGACGTGACGCAACGGACGACGGAAACCTAGGCGGAAACCATGCGCATCCTCGATACCCATCTGCACCTCGTCTATCCCGACCGCTTCGCCTATCCCTGGCTGGGCAATGCCCCGGCGATCAACCGGCTGTGGAGCGTCGAAGCCTATTTCGCCGAGGCCCTGCCGCTGGGCATTGAATCGGCGCTGCATATGGAGGTCGATGTCGCCGAGGCCGACAGCATGGCCGAGAGCGAATTCGTGCTCACTTTGCCCCGGATTGCCGGCGCCATCGCCGCCTGCCGGCCCGAGCAGATGAATTTTGTCGATCAGATCGAGCAGCTTGCCGGCCACGCCCATATCAAGGGCGTGCGCCGCATCCTGCATGACCAGCCCGACGAATTGAGCCAGTCGGATTTATTCATCGAGAATATCCGCCACCTGCCCGACTATGATCTGAGCTTCGATCTGTGCCTGCGCGCCGACCAATTGGCGCTGGGCACCATGCTGGCGCAGCGGGCGCCCGATGTGAGCTTCATCCTCGACCATTGCGGCAATCCCGATATCAGCGGGTCCGGGCTCGATCCGTGGCGCGCCGCCCTCAGCGAAATCGCCCGCAACCCCAATGTCACCGGCAAAATCTCGGGGCTGGTCAATCACTGCGCCCCCGGCTGGACCGCCGAAACGCTGCGCCCCTATGTCGAGCATATGATCGAGAGCTTTGGCTGGGACCGGCTGGTCTGGGGCAGCGACCACCCGGTCGCCACCACCAGCGGCGGCACGCTGACCGATTGGGTCGCCGCCATCCGCCATATCGTCAAAGCTGCCAGCGCCGACGAGCAGGCAAAGCTGTTCCACCGCAATGCCGAGCGCATCTACAAGGTGTAAATTCTTCACTCACAGGTGAAGCAAAAACCGGCCGAGCGGCAGCATGCCTGTCAGCATGCTGGCAGTTTTCTTGTGGTTTGCTGCCAGCATGCTGCTGATTGTCTTGCGATATTGCGCCAGCCGGCAAGGCGAGGCACAGTCATGGCAACGAGGATCCAATCATGGCCCATATCAGTCCCGACCGTATCGCCGTTTCCACCTGGTCGCTGCACCGCCTGCTCGGCACCACCTATCCGCATGATTTGACCACCACCGAGATCGGTCCGATGCAGGAGACCTATGGCGAGGGCGATGAATCGCTGCTCGGCCTGCCCTCGGTGCTGGCCAATCATGGCTATCACCGGCTAGAGATCGTTTCCTTCCATCTGCGCAGCCGCGATCCGGTCTATCTGGCCGAGCTGCGCGACCAGCTGCGCATTGCCGAGGTCACGCTGCAGACGCTGCTGATCGACGCCGGCGATATCAGCCATCCCGAACATGGCGCCCGCGACCAGGCCTGGATTGCCAGCTGGATCGAAATCGCCAATGCGCTGGGCGCCGAAAACGCCCGCATCATCGCCGGCAAGCAGAAGCCGACCCGCGATGCGCTCGACCGCTCGGTCAAGGCGCTGAATGCCTTGGCCGCTGGCAATGCCGGCTCGTCGGTGCGGCTGGTGACCGAGAACTGGTTCGACCTGCTGGCCGAGCCGGCGCATGTGCATTATCTGCTCGACAAGCTGGATGGCCGGGTTGGGCTATTGGGCGATTTCGGCAATTGGAGCGGCGCCAGCAAATATGCCGATCTCAAGTCGATCTTTGGCCGGGCCGAGCTGTGCCACGCCAAGGCGAGTTTCATTGATGGCGATCTGGATGAGGCGGATTACGGCCAGTGCATAACGCTGGCGGAAAAGGCTGGGTATAAGGGGCCCTATACGCTGATTTTCGACAGCGAGATTCCCAGTGAGTGGCATGGACTGGCGGCGGAGCGGGATTTTATTACGACGCGGGATGTTTAGGGATTGGGGCTGGTTGGGGCATCGGGGGTGAGGAGGGATCACCCCCTCACCCTAGCCCTCTCCCCTGAGGGGAGAGGGGATTTGGCTGGTGGGTGAACAGCGATGGTGCCACGCGCTCGATGGGCTCCCTCCCCCTTGAGGGGAGGGGACAGATCGGGTTTGTTGGTGCCTCAGCTCACGCCAGTGGCTTGAGATCTGCCAGCAGGGTCGGGAGCAGTTCGGTCACCGTGGGGTGGATGTGCATGGTGTGCAGCATGGTGGTGTAGGGGGTGCCCGCTGCCATCAGTTGCAGCAGCGATTGCACCACTTCGTCGCCGCCGATGCCGAGGATGGCGGCGCCGAGGATCAATTTGGTTTCGGCGTCGACCAGCACTTTCATCAGGCCCTGGGTTTCGCCGCGTTCGCGGGCGCGGGCGACTTTACTCATCGGCATGGTGGCGATCAGCGCCTTGCGGCCGGATTGGCGCACTTCCGTTTCGGTCATGCCGATGCGGCCGAGCGGCGGATCGATGAACAGGCCATAGACCGGAATGCGCCCGGCGAGGGAACGCTGGCCCTTGTCGAGGATGTTGTCGGCGACGATTTCGAACTCGTTATAGGAGGTATGGGTGAAGGCGCCGCGGCCATTGCTGTCGCCCATGGCCCAGATGCCCTTGGCGGTGGTGCGCAGGTGATCATCGACCGGGATGAAGCCGCGCTCGTCGGGTTTGATGCCGGCGGCGGCCAGATTGAGATCAGCAGTGTTGGGACTGCGGCCGAGCGCCACCAGCAGATGGGTGCCTTCGACCGAGGCCAGCCGCGCGCCACGTTTGAGCGAGAGCAGCACGCCATGGCCGGCCCGGGCCACCGCATCGACAGTGGTGTCGAACATGAAGGTGACACCCTCGGCTTCGAGGATGCTGCGGATGGCGGCGGAAATATCGGTATCTTCGCGCGGCGCCGGGCGCGACCCGCGCTCGATCACCGTCACCTTGGAGCCGAAGCGGGTGTACATCTGGGCGAATTCGAGCCCGATATAGCTGGCCCCGACAATGATCAGATGATCCGGCAGGGTGTCGATATTCATCATCGAGCTATTGGTGAGATAGGGCACGCTGCTCAGCACCGGCCAATCCGGCAAATGGGCGCTGGCCCCGCTATTGATGAAAATCTGCGGCGCGGTCAGCAGGCGCTTGCCGGCCTTGACCGCAGTGGGCGACACAAAGCTGCCGGTTTCCTTGATGATCTCGAGCGTTTTGAGGCCGCCCAGCCAATCGGTGAGGCTCCGGACCGAGGCGCCCACGACCCGGTCCTTGCGGGCCTTGACCGCCTTCATGTCGACGCTCACCGGGCCTTTGACCGTGACCCCGAAGGCAGCGGCCTGCCGGGCCGACCAGGCCATGCGGGCGCTGGCCACCAGGGTCTTGGTGGGGGTGCAGCCGGTATTGACGCAGGTGCCGCCGAGATGCTCGCGCTCGATCAGCGCGACTTTCTGGCCGGAATTGGCAAGCTTGGCCGCAAGGAACGGGCCGGCCTGACCGGCGCCGATAATGATGGCATCGAATTGTTCCGGCATGACCGCTCCCCAAATCGGGGGCGAGTTTACGGCGGCGCCGGCCGCGACGCCAGTAGGACAAGGGGACCTCAGGCAAATTCGCCGGGCGCGCAATTGACACGATAGCGCTCACCGCTATTGTCCGCTCCCCCACAGTTTTTTAGGACCCCGCGCATGGACCATGCCGCCCTCGCCCAAACCATCGATGACGCCTTCGAAGCCCGCGCCGAGATTCGCATCGATACGGAAGGAGCGGTGCGTGAGGCCGTGGAGGAAGCGCTGGCGCTGCTGGATAGCGGCGCGGTGCGGGTCGCCGAAAAGATCGACGGCAGCTGGCGGGTCCATCAATGGCTCAAAAAGGCCGTGCTGCTGCATTTCCGACTAACCGATAATCGCCTGATCGACGGCGCGCCGGGTGGCTCGCAATATTGGGACAAGGTGGCCACCAAATTTGAGGGCTGGGGCGCGGCGGAGTTCCGCAATGCCGGCTTTCGCGCCGTACCCGGCGCCGTGGTGCGCCGCCCGGCCTTTATCGCCCGCAATGTCGTGCTGATGCCCAGCTTCGTCAATGTCGGCGCCTATGTCGGCGAAGGCACGATGATCGACACCTGGGTGACCGTCGGCTCCTGCGCCCAGATCGGCAAGCATGTGCATATCTCAGGCGGCGTCGGCATTGGCGGCGTGCTGGAGCCGCTGCAGGCCGGTCCGGTGATCATCGAAGATAATTGCTTTATCGGCGCGCGCTCGGAAGTGGTCGAGGGCGTGGTGGTGGGCGAAGGCGCGGTGATTTCGATGGGCGTGTTCATCGGCGCCTCGACCAAGATCGTCGACCGGGCGACCGGAGAAATCCATATCGGCAAGGTGCCGCCCTATTCGGTGGTGGTATCGGGCTCGCTAGCGGGCAAGCCACTGCCCGATGGGAGCCCCGGGCCGAACCTCTATTGCGCCGTGATCGTCAAGACCGTCGATGCGCAGACCCGCAGCAAGACGGCCATCAACGACTTGCTGCGCGACTGAGCCGGCTGGTGGAGGCCAGCAGTTTTCGCACCGTCACCACCCGGTTTATCCGGGTGGTCCACACCACGCGCTGGGCAGATGGATTGCCGGGACGAGCCCGGCAATGACGAAAGAGGGGGGGCGCATGGATGCTTCCAACAAAAGCTGAAGCACCCTAGAGTGAGCGCGCGCCGGATGGGACCCGGCGCTGATTTTCTGAGGGGATAATCATGAATGATCTTATGCCGCTGCTGACCACAACGGATGGTCGGATTTCGCGCAAGCAATGGTGGCTGGGCACAGTGGTGGTGATCATCGCCAGCATCGTGCTGACCATCCTGCTTGGCATGCTGGGGCTGGGCCTCTGGGCACAGCTGATCGCCTATCTGGCGCTGCTCTATCCGAGCTGGTGCCTCGGCCTCAAGCGCCGGCAGGACCGCGACAATAATGGGCTGGATTTCAAGATTCTGCTGGTGGTGTCGGGGCTGGCGACGCTGCTGCAGGCCTTGGGCATCGGGGTGACGATGACCGATATCGGCAATGGCATGATGATGCCGACGCCGGATCTGTGGCTGTCGGTGGTGTTTTTCGCCACCGCGATACTGGGGCTCTATCTGCTGGTGCAGCTGGGGTTCCTCAAGGGCACGGCCGGGCCC
Organism: Devosia sp. A369; assembly: GCF_054489345.1. Lineage (NCBI taxonomy): Bacteria > Pseudomonadati > Pseudomonadota > Alphaproteobacteria > Hyphomicrobiales > Devosiaceae > Devosia > Devosia sp. A369. The sequence goes on from NZ_JBTMWV010000008.1 coordinate 59,691, forward strand.
AATAGCTACGGGCCAGATCCGCTCGGCTACGCCGCCGCCTAAACACACAAGGACGGGATGGTTTCGTGACTGCTATATCGACGGACGATCCCGTCCATCTGCTCAAGCAATTGATTGCCTGCCCCTCGGTGACGCCCGAGACGGCGGGGGTTCTCGACGTGGTCGAGACGGCGCTCAGCGCCAGCGGCTTTGCCGTGACCCGGCTGCGCTTTGAGGGCGATGGCTCCTATGCCGTGGATAATCTGTTTGCGGTGCGCGGCAGTGGCGGCAAGCGGCTGCTGTTTGCTGGGCATACCGATGTGGTGCCGCCGGGGGACGTTGCTCTGTGGAGCGCTGATCCGTTCGTGCCGCGCGAGGCGGATGGCAGGATTTTTGGCCGTGGCGCGGCGGATATGAAATCTGGCATTGCGGCGTTTGTCGCGGCGGTGGCGAGTGTGCCGAAAGAGGCGGGAACGGTGATGCTGGCCATCACCAACGACGAGGAAGCCGACGGCATTAACGGCACCGCCAAGCTGATGACATGGGCAGAGGCGCAGGGGCACGCGTTTGATTTCGCCATTGTCGGCGAGCCGAGTTCGGCGGCGTTGCTGGGCGATAGCATCAAGATCGGGCGGCGCGGGTCGCTGTCGGGGCGGATTACGGTCAGCGGCCGGCAGGGACATGTCGCCTATCCGGAGAAGGCCAACAATCCGCTGCCGGCGCTGGCGCGGCTGGTGACGGCGCTGGATGTGCCGATCGATGGTGGCACGGCGCATTTTCCGGCGAGCAATCTGGAGGTCACCTCCATCGATGTCGGCAATGCCATCTCCAATGTCATTCCGGCGGCGGGGACCATCCGCTTCAACATCCGCTATAATGATCTGTGGACGCCGGAGACGCTGGCGGCGTGGGTTCGGGGGCGGATTGCTGGAGTGGAATTGGGCGGCGCCACGGTGAGCTTCGAGGTGGCGGGGGTGCCGTCGCGGTCGTTCCTGTCGCCGCTGAGTGGGGATGTGGAGACGCTGGGGGATGCTATCGAGAGCGTCACTGGGCGGCGGCCGGGATTGTCGACCGGCGGGGGGACGTCGGATGCACGGTTCATCGCGCAATATGGGCCGGTGGTCGAATGCGGGCTGGTGGGCACGACGATGCATCAGGCCGATGAGCATATCGCCGTCGCCGACCTCATCGGGTTGACCGCCATCTACCGCGCCTTCATGGTCCGCTTCTTTGGAGGGACGGCATGAAGGTCTGGGCTGCGTTGAGCAATGCCGTCGCCGGGTGGATGATGATCCTGCGCGGGGACGCCGGTTGGCGCGAGCGCTTTGCCCGCACAATGCCAGGGCTGACCACGGCGCTGATCATCTTTGCCGTCATCGCCTTCCTCGCCGTGGCGTTTGCCTCGATGAGCATTGGCATGCCTAGCCTGTTCGGGGTGGTGGCGGCGATGTTCGTGCTGGCGCTGCCGATCACCGCGCTGGTGGTTAGCCTGCTCGGCACGCGGATGATGCTGAAAAGCCGCGAACCGGCACTCGACGTGATGGTGCCCGGCACCTATCTGCTGACGGCGTTTTTGCTGGTCGAGGGGCTGCTGGCGATCATCGGTGGGCCGGTGGTGCTGCTGAGCTGGCTGGGACTGGCCTATCTGCTGTATCGATTGGCGCGCGCCGCAACCGGCTGGACAGTCGGGATTGCCGCCGGTTTTGCGGTTTTGACGGTCGTGCTGCTTGTGGCAATGCGTCTGGCGCTCTACATGCTGAGCAACGCCGCCATTTCTCCCATTTGATATTCGAGACAAGCCCTTGGCCCAACCGACCACGACCTTCCTCGAAGAACTGATGGCTGCAGCACGCGGCTGCTTCGCGCTGCTGGTGGGCAACCGCCAGGCGCCGACCTATTTCGACTTCAGCCAACGCGGCCTGGTCGGCAGCCTGATCGCCACCCTGATCGCCATCGGGCTGGCCGGGTTCGGCCCGATGCTGACCGGCATGCAATTGCCCGCCGGCGCGGCGACGCAATCGATCATCGTCAATGTGGTGCTGTTCGTCGCCCAGGCGGCGACGGCAGTGATCGCGCTGCGCCAGATGGGGCGGCAGGACGGGTTCATCCCGTATCTCGTGGCGTCCAACTGGGTCACGCTGGTCTCGGCGGTGCTGCTGCTGGCCTCGACACTGCTGGGCGGGCTGGGCATCGCCATTCTGTTGCTGGTGGTGATCCTGGCGCTGGCCAGCTTTATCAATATCGGCCGCTTCATCGTCACGCTGACGCCGCTGCAGATCGGCATGCTGTTCCTGTCGCAGGCGGTGGGCGTGTTCATGGCGATGGTGGTGATCGCGGTGATCGTCGGACCCGGCCCGGCGGGCCTCGGCTAATAATCCGCCCTGGTCAGATAGAGCCCGACTGACGGCGCCATGGCGCCGCAGCGACGACGATCGCGCGCGTCGAGCGCCGCGCGGAAATCCGCCGGTGACCACTTGCCCTCCCCCACCAGCTTGAGCGAGCCCACCATCGAGCGCACCTGATGATGCAGGAAACTGCGGGCGCTGGCGGTGATGACAATGTGATCCAGCTCGCGCCGCACCGCGAAGGCATCCAGCGTGCGCAAGGGTGATTTGGCCTGGCATTCCGAGGAGCGGAAGGTGGTGAAATCATGGGTGCCCAGGATCAGCCCGGCGGCGTGATCCATGATCTCCGCATCGAGCTGCATGGGCAGGTGCCAGACGTGATTGCGCTCGAGCACCGGCGGAGCGCGGCGGCAGAGAATGCGATATTCGTAATGCCGCGACTTGGCGGAAAAACGCGCCTCGAAACTGTCATCCACCGCTTCGGCCTCGATAATGACGACCGGGGCGGGGCGGAGGTGGAAATTCAGCGCCTCGCGGATGCGGAACGGGTCCCATGGCTTGCTGAGATCGAAATGGGCCACCTGGCCGAGCGCATGCACGCCGGCATCGGTGCGGCCGGCGGCCTGGGTGGTGGCGCGCTCTCCGGACATGGCGGTGATCGCCTCCTCCAGCGCCTGCTGCACGCTGGGGCGCGCGGTCTGGCGCTGCCAGCCGGAGAAGGGAGTGCCGTCATACTCGATGGTGAGCTTATAGCGCGGCATGGCTGGGTATCGCGCTGAGGCCGTTCCCCTCCCCCTTGAGGGGAGGGGTTAGGGGTGGGGGTGTCGTGGGTGGTGCGAACCCGGAAATTCCAGTCTGCTGAACGCACGACACCCCCACCCTAGCCCTCCCCTCAAGGGGGAGGAGACCGACCGCGTTCGGGGTGGGTCCGGTGCTCAAGCCGCGCGCTCCGGCAAATCCCCGGCGCCGCGCAGGAAGGTGGCGGCGTCCATGGCGCCTTTGCCTTCGCGCTGCACCTGGGTGAGGCGGACGGCGCCGCTGCCGCAGGCGATGGTGAGGTTGTCGAGAAGGGTGCCGGGGGCGCCGCTGCCCTGCCCCATGGTCGAGCGCAGCGCCTTGACGCGCACCGGCTTGCCGGCCAGCTCCAGCTCGAACCAGGCGCCGGGAAAGGGCGAGAGGCCGCGAATGTGGTTGTGGACTTCCTCGGCCGGGCGGGACCAGACGATACGGGCCTCAGCCTTGTCGATCTTTTTGGCGTAGAGGGCGCCGGCTTCGGGTTGCGGGGTGAAATCGAGGCTGTCGCGCTCGAGCGCCGCCAAGGCCCGGCCCATCAGGTCCGCGCCGACGCGCATCATGGCGTCGTGCAATTCGCCGCCGGTCATGTCGGGGGTGATGGCGATGACTTCGCCGAGGGCGACCGGGCCGGTATCGAGGCCTTCATCCATCTGCATGACCATGACGCCGGTCTGGCTATCGCCAGCCATCACCGCGCGCTGGATCGGCGCGGCGCCGCGCCAGCGCGGCAGCAGCGAGCCATGCAGGTTCAGGCAGCCGAGGCGCGGGGCGTCGAGGATCGGCTTGGGCAGCAGCAGGCCGTAGGCGACGACAATGGCCAGATCGGCATCGTGGCTGGCAAAGACGATCTGCTCGGCCTCGCCCTTGAGCGAGCGCGGGGTGAATACCGGAATGCCAAAACCTTCGGCCGCCAGATGCACCGGCGACTTGCGCTCTTCCTGCCCGCGTCCGGCGGGTTTGGGCGCGCGGGTATAGACGGCGACGACCTCATGGCCGGAAGAGACGATTTCGGTCAGAGTCGGAACGGAAAAATCCGGCGTGCCCATGAAGACGACGCGCATGTTGGCAGCTCCTTGTCGGGGCGATGCCCGGATAATTCAGCCACCGTCATTGCCCGGCTTGTCCGGGCAATCCAGGGCCAGACCAGAAATGGATCACCGGGACAAGCCCGGTGATGACGCTGCGCATGGGCGAGCGCAGTACCCTCACCCTGACCTTCCGCTGAACGCGTCAGGTCTGTCCCTCTCCCGCAAGGGGCGAGGGGAAGAAAGGGAGGGCCGGTTAGCCCGCAGCGCGTTTGGCGGCTTTGTCGAATTTCTTGATGACACGGTCGCGCTTGAGGCGGCTGAGGTAGTCGATATACATCACCCCATCGAGGTGATCGAGTTCGTGCTGGATGCAGACGGCGAGCTTGCCTTCGGCTTCGCGCACCACTTCCTTGCCATCGAGATCGGTGTATTTCACCGTCACCTCATTGGGGCGCTCGACTTCGTAATACAGCTCGGGGATCGACAGGCACCCTTCTTCGGTGACCTGCATCTGCTCGCCGAAATGGGTGATCTCGGGATTGATCAGCACCAGCGGATCGGGCTCTTCGCCTTCGCCGGCGAGGTCCATCACCACGATGCGCTGCATCACGCCAAGCTGGGTCGCGGCCAGGCCAATGCCGGGCGCGTCATACATGGTGTCCAGCATATCCTGGGCCAGCGCCTTGATCTCATCGTCGATTTCGATGATCGGGTCGGCAACGGCGCGCAGCCGTGCATCGGGAATGACGAGAATGGGGCGTACAGCCATAATAAAGGTCCGGCAGAATGGGGTTTGCCTCTCGATATGGTATTTTCGCGCGTGCGGTCAACTCTTGTGGCCGCCCAGCATAGAACATTTCACGAACAAACGAATCGCGCTACCCTGTGCGGATGGATAGCGTGGTCTTTTTCATCGGCGACTATGCGGTAACGCTGGGGCAAGCCTTGATCGCGGGCGTGGCGCTGGCCGGCCTGGTGCTGGTCGGCGCGACGATTGCCGTGATGCGCGCCGGCGCGGCACAGACCGCCGAGGCGAGCGCGCAACTGGCCGAGCAACTGCAGACTGGCTTTGCCACGCAGCTGGGCGAGCGGGACCGCCGGATTCAGGAACTGGACCATCAGGTGCGCGTCGAGCGCGAGCGCGGCGCCGATTTGCTGGATCGGGAGCGGGAAAAAGGCGCCGAGCTGCTGGCCGATGCCTCGGCATTGCGCGCCCGCCTGGCCGAACAGGCGGCGCAGTCGGAGGCCAATCTGGCGCGCTTCCTCAGCGTGCGCCAGCAGATGACCGACGAATTCAAGGCCATTGCCGGCGACGTGCTCAAAAGCCATGGCGAGACGTTTTCCAAACAGAACCGCGAGCAGGTCGATGTGCTGCTCAAGCCGCTCAACGAGAAGATCGTCGAGTTCCAGGGCGAATTAGCGCGCGACCGCTCGACCATGGCCGAGCAGATCAGGGCGCTGGCGGCGAGCAATCTGCAAATCACCACCGAAGCCGGCAATCTCACCCGCGCGCTCAAGGGCAATGCGCAGACGCAGGGCGCCTGGGGCGAAATGATCCTGTCGACCATTCTGGAAAGCTCGGGCCTGCGCGAGGGCGAACAATTCATCACCCAGATGAGCCATACCGCCGAAGACGGCAGCCGGGTGCGCACCGATGTCGAAGTGCTGATGCCCAATAATGACCGGCTGGTGATCGACTCCAAGGTCTCGCTGACGGCCTTCTCGGCCTATACCAATAGCGCCGAGGCCGATCGGACGCTGCATTTGCAGGCGCATATCCAGTCGATCCGCACCCATATCAAGACGCTGGGCGACAAGAGCTATCAGCGCCATGCCAAGTCCAAGATGGACTTCGTCATGATGTTCGTGCCGATTGAATCGGCGCTGGCCACCGCCATCCAGCAGGATGCCGGGCTGGTCGAATTCAGCATGAGCCGGGGCGTGATGCTGACGACGCCGACCACGCTGATGACGGTGCTGCGCACGGTGCGCAATGTCTGGGACATCGAAAAGCGCCACCAGAATGCCGAGCAGATCGCCGAGCGGGCCGGCGCGCTGTACGACAAGGTGGTGGGGTTTCTCGCCAGCATGGACAAGCTTGGCCTCAATCTCGACCGGGCGCAGCAAAGCTATGTCGAGGCCAAGGGGCAACTGGCGACCGGCAAGGGCAGCGTGGTCCGGCAGGTGGAAATTCTGCGCGAACTGGGCGCAAAATCGAACAAACAACTGCCCGCGGGCTGGGACAGCGGCGAGGACGACGCGCCGATGCTGCGGCTGGTGGGCGAGGAGCCCGGGGACCTCTCCTGATCACGATCATCGAACCGGTTGGCCGCCACCGCGTTGTCTTCTCATCCAACATGGGAGACGAGAATGGCTCAGCATCACGACCATCACGGCACCATGGTGCCGCAGGACACGAATTTCGACAATTCCGACCAGCCGGGCATTTCCCAGCCCTATAGCCAGAGCGAAATCGAAGAGCTGCTTTACGGCGATGACCGGCCGGCGGCCGAGCGGCTGGCGCGGCTCAAGGAACTGCGCGACGAAAGCGCCATCCGCGAAAGCGGCGACTGGGGCGGGCAGGACCCGGCTTCACTGCTGGACGAGCTGGACCGCGCCATCGACGAGCTGAGCGCCACCATTGCCAATGGCGATGAGAATGACGCCTATTCCGGGCTCGGCACCAGCTTTGACAATGATCCGGCCGACCGGCTCGACGCGCTATCCCCCGACGATGAAGAAGCCCGCCAGGCCATCGAAGGCGATGAGGATGCGTTTTTCGAGGATGAAGAGGCCGAGGAGAGCCTCGAGGAAGAGCGCTGGGACGGTGGGGATGAGTTCAGGACGGATAAGGATTTGCACTGAGGGGCATGTGAGTTCGCCCCAGCCGCGATGTCACCCCGGCCTTGAGCCGGGGCCCAGCTTGAGATTGTGCCGGTGAATCCATCTCAGGATGGGTCCCGGCTCAAGGCCGGGATGACATCGCGTTTTTGGATGCGCCTGAGGTCGGCATCTTAGATCTCGGTGCGAGCCTTCAGGGCCTGGCTGAGGGTGCCTTCGTCGAGATAGTCCAGCTCGCCGCCGACGGGGACGCCGTGGGCGAGGCGGGTGATTTTGGTACCGGTGCCGGCGAGGCGGTCGGTGATGTAATGCGCCGTGGTCTGGCCTTCGACGGTGGCATTGACCGCCAGCACGACTTCCTTGAATTCGGCGGCGCGGGCGATCAGCGCGTCGATGGTGATGTCGTCCGGGCCGACGCCGTCGAGGGGGGAGAGCACGCCGCCCAGCACGTGATAGCGGACGGCGCCGACGCCGGCGCGTTCCAGCGCCCAAAGGTCGGCGACATCTTCGACCACGATCAGCATGCCGCTATCGGCGCGCCGCGGGTCGGCGCAGATGGTGCAGGGGCTGATGGTGTCGACATTGCCACAGACCTCGCAGGTCTTGACGGCGGTGACGGCGCGGTCGAGGGCGGCCGAAAGCGGGATCATCAGCTGATCCTTCTTCTTGATCAACTGCAATACCGCCCGGCGCGCCGAGCGCGGCCCCAGCCCCGGCAGGCGCGCCAGGAGCTGGATCAGCTGTTCAATTTCGGGTCCGCCAGAGGCCATCTGGTTAGAACGGCAGCTTCATGCCGGGGGGCAAAGGCAGGCCGGCGGTGACCTCGGCCATCTTCTTCTGCGTCTCGGCTTCGGACTTGGCCTTGGCGTCGGCATGGGCGGCGACGATCAAATCTTCGAGCACTTCCACATCGTCTTCCTTGAACAAGGACGGATCGATCTTGAGGCCCTTGAGTTCGCCCTTGCCGCTGAGCGACACGGTGACCAGACCGCCGCCGGAGCGGCCTTCGACCACCAGATCGGCCAGCTCGGCCTGCATGGTTTCCATCTTGGCCTTCATCTCGCCGGCGGCCTTCATCATTCCCATGATGTCTTTCATTCGTCGTCCTCTTCGATGGGGGGCGGAGCCTCGGGCAGTTCGGCGGTGGCTTCGTCGCGCACCGTCACATTGACCAGCTTGGCCCCGGGAAATGTTTCGAGAATGGCTTTGACCAGCGGGTCCTCATGAGCGGCGGCCTGCGCCGCTTCGACCTTCTGCTCGCGCTCCTGGCGCATGGTCAGCCCTTCGGGGGGCTTGGTCGAGACCATCACCAGCCAGCGCTCGCCGGTCCAGAGCTGGAGGCGCGCGGACAGGGTGGCGATCATGCCCGGATCGGCCGAGTCGGTCAGCGCCACTTCGATCTTGCCCTGCTCGAAGGAAATCGGCCGCATCTGGCCCTCAAGGGCGATCTTGAGCAGCACGTCGCGCTTGGCGCCGGCCAGAGCGATCAGTTCCTTGTAGGAGCCGATCGAGGACAGGGCCGGCCTGACGACCGCTTCGGCCTGCGGCTGGGCGGCTACGGCGTCGACTGGTTGCGGCTGGGTTTCGACCACGCGCATGGCCGAGGCACCGCCGCCGCCACCGCCGCTTGGGCGCGTGGGCGGGGTGAAGGACTGCAGAGCGGGGGCCGGGGCGGGCTGGTTGGCGAGGCGGGCAATCAGATCGTCGGGGCTGGGGAGATCGGCGGCATAGGCCAGGCGGATCAGCGCCATTTCGGCGGCCTGCAAGCCATTGCTGGCGCGGGCCACTTCGTCATAGCCCTTGAACAGAATCTGCCAGGCGCGGGTCAGCGCCCGCATCGGCAGCTTGCCGGCCAGTTCGGCGCCGCGTTTGCGCTCGTCGGGAGTGAGCGACATGTCGTCGGCAGCGGCCGGGACCACCTTGATGCGGGTCACCAGATGGGTGAAATCGGCGAGGTCCGAGACCAGGGTCTGCGGATCGGCGCCGAGATCATAGAGGGCGCGGAAAGTGTCGATGGCGTCGCCGATCCGGCCGCCCATCAGTTCTTCGAACAGGTCGATGACGCGGGCGCGGTCGCCGAGGCCGAGCATGGCCTTGACGGTGGCGGCGGTGACCGTGCCATTGCCATGGGCGATGGCCTGATCGAGCAGGGAGAGATTGTCGCGCGCCGAGCCTTCGCCGGCCCGCACGATCATCGCCAGCGCCTCGGGCTCGAAGGAGATGCCCTCCTGCCCCAGGATCGATTCGAGATAGGCGGTCATGATCTCGGGCGTGATGCGGCGCAGGTCGAAGCGCATGCAGCGGCTGAGGATCGTCACCGGCACCTTGCGGATTTCGGTGGTGGCGAAGATGAACTTCACATAGGGGGGCGGCTCTTCGAGGGTCTTGAGCAGGCCGTTAAAGGCCGCCGTCGAGAGCATGTGCACTTCGTCGATGACATAGACTTTGTAGGGCGCCGAGGAGGGCGCGTATTTCACCGAGTCGATGATCTCGCGAATATCGTTGATGCCGGTATTGCTGGCGGCGTCCATTTCGATGACGTCGACATGGCGGCCTTCAATGATGGCGCGGCAATGGTCGCCCTCGACGCTCAGATCGAGCGTGGGATGGGGGCCAGAGGCGTCCTGATAATTGAAGGCACGGGCCAGAATACGGGCCGTGGTGGTTTTGCCCACGCCGCGGACGCCGGTGAGGATGAAGGCATGGTGAATGCGGTTATGCGCAAAGGCATTGCCCAGCGTCTGCACCATGGCGTCCTGGCCGACCAGGGTGGTGAAATCGCGCGGCCGGTATTTGCGGGCCAGCACGATATAGGGCGATGATGATGTTGATTCAGCCACGAGCCGGCTATCCTGCCCGTTCAAGGCGTTCCCGATTGAGCGAACAAGTCAGCTTATACCACGGGGCGTGGGTGAATTAGTAGGAGGCTGGCAACGACCCGTGAAGGTCTCGTTGGGGCTGCTTCCTTCCGGACCTGACCCGGTTGGCGAGGAACACGTCCGCGCCAACCTCCCGCTCGCTATATGCGAACAAAACCCGGCTTTGGCAAGACCCGGTGAACCAGTCTAGGCAGCATAAGCCACCCAGCCCCTGATGCTGAAACCGAGATGGAACAGGCTGACGCCGGTAAAGCCGGCCTGAACCAGCAAATCCTCGTCTTCGGCGGGGTCCAGAATCGTCAGTCTTGTGTCCAGCGCCGCGACAGAGCGCTCCAGCTGGGCCGGGGGTGGCGGCTCGGCGGAGCCGAAGGCTACGTGGCGGGCCAGCCACAGGGCGCGCTCGGCCAGCGGCACGCTGAGATGGGCAACGACCAGGGGGGCACCGGGCTGCAGGCGGGTGCGAAGTTGTTGCAGGGTCGCGAGGCGCTGGTCGGCCGGCACGAAATGCAGGGTGAGCAGGCAGGTGGCGGCGTCGAAGGGACCCTGTGGCGCGGTGTCGATATAGCCTTCGTGCAACTGGATGCGCGCGGCATGGGGCGCAGTGGTCTGTGCGGCCAGTTCCAGCATGGAGGGGGACGGATCGACGCCGGTGAAAGTCCAGTCGGGGTGGGCTTCGGCCATGGATTTGAGCTCGAGGCCGCCGCCGGCGCCCAGCACCAGCACGCGGCCCGTGGTGGGGATGTGCTCGGCCAGCAGCAGGGTGGTCATGCGCAACAGGCCGGTATAGCCAGGCACCTGGCGCGGTGGGCCATCGAGATAGGCGGCGGCAGCCCGCTCGTCGAAAAAGGATGACATTTACCTGGCTCCACTCATGTAACTTATATTGTTACATTTATGGCGAACGTCAAGGATGGTGCTGGGATCATTGATACCTCTGCGTGTTTTGCCCCACCCCACCCTCAATCCCTCCCCATCAGAGGGGAGGGAGGCGCAGGTTGCGAGGCCGGGGTTCGCCGGCGCGATCTCGGGATGGGCCCCGGCTCAAGGCCGGGGTGACATCCGGGGTGGGGTGGGAGCGGGAGCAGGCTCAAACCATGCCAGCGGCGCTGCCGCCGTGCCCGGCGTAAACCAAGTTTTCATATGGCCCCAGACGAAACCGGCGCTGCTGCGTTAAGGTTTTATCAACCATGTGGGAGGCCGCCATGCGCGTTCCATCTATAGGACTGCCGCTCGATGAGCGCCGTATCGTGCGCGAAGGCTATCGTTTGGCCGAGCATATGCTGCGCAACTACCAGCCTGCGCCGCGGCCGATCGAGCTGCTAGCGGCGCAATTGGCGGGGTGGCGCCGGATGATGCACGGCGCTTATTGGCGTTTCCGCCGTCACTGAGCCGGGCGCTCCGGCTCGTCGCGATAGGCGCGGGGCGGATGCACCAGCGTCACCAGCACCACCGAGATCAGCATCAGCAGATACCACGAGCCCAGCTTGGACCAGCTGACCATGGCCCAGCCAGTGGCCTGATCGGGGTAAATCCAGGCGCGCGACCAGGTGCCGATATTCTCGGCGATCCAGATGAACAGAGCCACCAAGAGGAAGGCCAGCAGCATCGGCATGGCATGGCGGAAGCGGAAGACGCGGTAATGCATGAAGCTGCGCAGATAGAGCGCCACCACGCCGGCGAAGAGCAGCCAGCGCAGATCGATCATGAAATGATGGGTGAAAAAATTGGCGTAGATGGTGATGGCCAAAACAACCGTCATCCAGACCGGGGGATAGCGGGTGAACTGGATATCGAAAATGCGCTGGATGCGGGCCATGTAGGAGCCGACACAGGCATACATGAAGCCGGAAAACAGCGGCACGCCACCGAGGCGGAACAGCGCCTCCTCGGGATAGATCCATGAGCCGGCGGCGGTCTTGAACAATTCCATGCCGGTGCCGACGATATGGAAAATCAGGATCACCTTGGCTTCGCTCAGGGTTTCGAGGCGGAACGCCAGCATGGCGGCCTGAATCAGCAGCGCGGCGAGAAAGAATACGTCATAGCGATCCAGCCAATCACCCGGCCACCACAGCCGCGTGACGATGATCATCGCCAGCATCAGCCCGCCAAACAGGCAGGCCCAGGCCTGCTTGAGGCCGAACACCAGGAACTCCACCACGCCATCGGCCAGCCGCCCGCGCGGCAGGCGCGCCAGCACGGCATGCGCCGCCGCGTCGATGCGCGCTTCCAAACTCGTGTACTGGTTCAAGCCCCTCGCCCTTGCTCACTTGGCCCCGGCTGGATATGCCCAAGCAATGATTTCGGAATTAAGGCGGAGTCTCGCCGTTCCGATTTATATGGAGAAGCCGGCATGGCCAAACGCCGCCCGACATCGCTGCGCACTTCGGTAGAGGATATCGCCGCCAGCAAACGCGCGCCATCGACGCCACAGACCGAAGCCTCGGCGTTCCGGCTGGCTTTTGCCGATGACGAGTTCATGACCTCGGAGGATACGCGCGGCATCCGGTTCCAGCTGGAATATCTCAAGCCGGAATTCCGCCTGCGCGAGCGCGGCATCAATTCGACGGTGGTGCTGTTTGGCGGCGCGCGGATTCCGGCGCCGGGCAAGCCGGCCTGGGCGGCCAAGAACGAGGTACAGAAGCGCAATCTTGAGGCGGCATCGCGCTATTACGACGAAGCGCGCCGCTTTGCCCAGCTGGCCTCGGCCACCTCAAAGGCGCTCGACTATAAGGAATATGTGGTGGTGACGGGCGGCGGCCCCGGCGTGATGGAAGCCGGCAATCGTGGCGCTGCCGATGTCGGCGCGCCCTCGATCGGGCTCAATATCGTGCTGCCGCATGAGCAGGCGCCCAATCATTATGTGACGCCGGAGCTGAGCTTCAACTTCCACTATTTCGCCACCCGCAAGATTCACTTCCTGATTCGGGCCAAGGCGGTGGCGGTGTTTCCGGGCGGCTTCGGCACGCTGGACGAATTCTTTGAAACGCTGACGCTGATCCAGACCGGCCGCATGGACAAGGTGCCGCTGCTGCTGTTCGGCGCGGAATTCTGGAACAAGGTGATCAATTTCGAGGCGCTGGCCGAGGCGGGCACCATTTCCCCGGACGACGTGAAGCTGTTCAACGTGGTCGATACGGCCGACGAGGGCTGGGAAGTCGTGCGGGCGTTTTACGATTTGCCGGTGGTGGACGAGGTGTTGCGGGGGGATTGAGGCCTTCGGCCTGGATTTTTGCTGGGCTGTGCCGAGTGAGTAGTCGGCACCCTCCCCCTTGCGGGGAGGGATCAAGGGTGGGGGTTGAGCAACGGACACCGGACTCGCCGAGAGATACCCCCTCCCGGCTCGACGTACGGACTTAGCAAGGGCCAAGTCCTATCTCGCTCTCCCTCCCCGCAAGGGGGAGGGTGGCAGACTGATAGCTCTTAGCCTCGCCTACTTCGCTTCGTTGGCCGGATAGACGCCCAGGACCTTGAACTGGTCGGTGAAGAAGCCGAGTTCTTCGAAGGCGAGTTGGACGGCGCGATCGGAGGGGTGGCCTTCGATATCGGCGTAGAACTGGGTCGCGGTGAAGGCGCCGCCGACCATATAGCTTTCCAGCTTGGTCATGTTGACGCCATTGGTGGCGAAACCGCCCATCGCCTTATACAGCGCGGCCGGGACGTTGCGGACGCGGAAGACGAAGGTGGTCTTGACCTTGCCATTGTCGGCCGGGGCTTCCTGCGGGGTGGGCGACAGCACCAGAAAACGCGTGGTGTTGTGGGCGGCGTCCTCGATATTGGACGCCAGCACATCAAGGCGGTAGATTTCGGCGGCAAAGCGCGACGCGATGGCGGCGACCGATTTGTCGGCCTTCTGCGCGACTTCGCGGGCCGAACCGGCGGTGTCGACGGCGTTGATGGTGCGGAAGCCGTTATCGGCGATGAACTTGCGGCACTGGCCGAGCGCCACCGACAGCGACTGCACCGCTTTGATGTCGGCCATGGTCGCGCCGGGCACGCCGAGCAGGTTCATTTCCACGCGCAGATAGGTCTCGCCGATAATGTGAAGCCCGCTTTCGGGCAGCAGATGGTGGATATCGGTGATGCGGCCATAAAGCGAATTTTCCACCGGGACCACGGCGAAATCGGCGCGGCCGGACTGGACAGCGGCTATGGTCTCCTCAAAGGTGACGCAGCCGATCGCTTCCTCGCCGGGAAAGACATTTTGGGCGGCGGCATGGCTGAAAGCGCCGGGCTCGCCCTGGAAGGCAATCTTCTTGGTCATCACGGAGATCCATTGCAGGTAGGCGAAGGGCTTTTGAACCCGGGGGAGAGCGGAGTCAATTGAAGGCGCCGCCGGGGCCTGCCGCGCCTGCCGGTGAGGAATTGTCGCAGTGGGGCTTTGAGCGGTTGCGCCGCCCCCGCCTTGGGACTATCTTCCGCCGCGCGTCGTGCTGCTCTGTTGAGGCGATATTTCCTTAGGGGGATATCGAAAGTTGAGCCGGGACCGACTAGTGTCCACAGGGGATGGACTGGCAGAGAGATCAAATGAATTCGTTCGAGCTAAACAAGATCATGGGCGCCGTGCTGGGCACGCTGCTGTTCATTATGGCCGTCGGCTTTCTGGCCGAAGCGGTTTACCATCCCATCCAGGGTCAGGGGCCAGGCTATGCCCTGCCCGAGCCTGAGGCTGTCGCCGCCGGCGGCCCGGCCGAAGCGGCACCAGCGGAAGTTCCGCTCGGGGTGCTGCTGGCCAGCGCCAGTGTCGAACGCGGCGCCGCTGCTGCACGCAAGTGCCAGTCGTGCCACAATTTCGGCGAGGGCGATCCCAACAAGCAGGGTCCGCATCTCTATGACATCGTCGGCCGTGCCGAGGGTTCGGTTGCGGACTTCTCCTATTCGGATGCGATGAAGGCTCACCATGACGCCGGGGACACCTGGACCTATGAGAACCTCAATCACTTCCTGACCAAGCCGAGCGATTACGCGCCGGGCACCAAGATGGCCTTTGCGGGCATCAAGACTGCCGAAGAACGCGCCGACCTGCTGGCTTACCTGCAGACCCTGTCGGGTAGCCCCGTGGCCTTCCCGGCCGCTGAAGAAGCTGCACCGGCAGAAGCTGCGCCTGCTGAGGCTGCTCCGGCGGAAGCTGCACCTGCTGAGGCCGCTCCTGCGGAAGCTGCTCCGGTTGAGGCGGCACCTGCTGCAGCCGCTCCGGCGGAAGCCGCACCTGCTGAGGCACCCCCGGCTGAGGCCGCGCCTGCTGCAGCCGCTCCGGCGGAAGCCGTTCCTGCGGCACAGTAAGACTGGCTGCTGATACACAAAATTTCTGGCCGCGCCCGTCAAACGGCGCGGCTTTTTTCTGAGGGGGCTATCCATGTTGTTGCTGCATTTGTCCGATGTCAACGAGGCGAGCTGGGCTGAACAGTTCGCGGCGGCGCTGGCCCCCTACCCCGTAGTGCGGCGCGGCGACGATTTCGATCCGGCGGATGTGCGCTATCTCTTCGTATGGAAGCCCAAAGAGGACGCCTTTGACGGGCTGAGCGGGCTCAAGGCGGTGCTGTCACTGGGGGCCGGCGTCGACGCGCTGCTCAAGCACCCGCGCCTGCCCGATGCGCCGATCGTGCGCTTTGTCGATAATGATCTCAGCCAGCGGATGAGCGATTATGTGGTGGCCCATGTCACCATGCATCACCGGCTCTATACGCGGTTCCGCGCGCAACAGCAGGCGCGGCGCTGGGAGCAGTTCTATCCGCCGTCCGCCGCCGAAACTACGGTGGGCATTATGGGCATGGGTGTGTTGGGGCAGGATGCCGCCAAGCGCCTGCTGCCGCTCGGCTTCACGCTGCGCAGCTGGAGCCGCTCGCCCAAGGCCGTCAACGGCCTCGAGAGCTTTGCCGGCGCGGAGGCGTTTGATGAGTTTCTCGGCGGCACCGATATTCTGGTCAATCTGCTGCCGCTGACGCCCGACACCACGGGCATTCTCAATATGGAGACGTTCGGCAAGCTGCGGCGCGACCGGCTGCAGGGTGGTCCGGTGATCGTCAATGCGGCGCGTGGTGGACATCAGCGCGAGGCCGATATCGCGCAGGCGCTGGGCGATGGCACGCTGGGGGCCGCGAGCCTTGACGTGTTCGAGACCGAACCACTGCCGGCCGACAGCCCGCTCTGGGCCATCGAGAACTGCTATATCACGCCGCATATCGCCGCGATTTCGGATGAAAAATCCGGCGTGCGCTATTTCTCGGGCATCATTGCCGAGCGTGAGGCGGGCAAACCGCTGCTGAATGTGGTGGACCGCGCGCGCGGCTACTGACAGACTTGTTATCCAGCCGGTGGAGACGCCGCGCTCCAGGCGGAGGATAACAGGTCTTCGCACGAACCCGAATCGCCAAGGCCTTGGATGACCGACACCACTGCGACGCCGAAGCTGAAGCTGTATGACCGCCTGAAACTGGCCACCCAGCACCGGCTGGCCGAACCGATCCTGGCGCTGCTGTGCTTTCTCGAAGCGATGATCCTGCCGATCTTTCCCGAGATCATGCTGGCGCCGATGATTGTTGCCGACCGGCGGCGGGCCTGGCGGCTGGCGGCGATCTGCACCTTTGCCTCGGTGGCCGGGGGCCTGCTGGGCTATGCCATCGGCTATTTCCTGTTCGACACGGTCGGGCGGGCGATCATCGATTTTTACGGCGCCGGCAACGGCTTTGCCTCGCTGACGCAGAGTTTCAAGGATAATGGCCCGCTGATGATCATCATCGGCGCCATCTCGCCCATCCCCTACAAGGTGATCACCATCACCAGCGGCGTGGCGGGGCTGGACCTGTTCACCTTCATCTTCTACGGGCTGATCGGCCGCGGGCTGCGCTATTTCGTGCCCTGCGGGCTGTTTTATTTCTTCGGCCCGACGGCCAGCAAATTCATCGAAAAGCACAAGGCGCTGGCCGGCTGGGCCATGCTGGCGCTGGTGGTGGTGGGTTTTGCCATGGCGCCGCTGCTGTTCCCCAAGAACGGCGCCGAAGTGCAGGAAGCCGCCGAAGTGGTCGAGCAGATCCTGCCCGACGACTTCCTGCCGCAGTAATTATGCCGGATAGCGCTGCTTGAGCACGCCATAGACGGCGCGGATGCCCTGATCGGTGCCACCTTGCGAACGGCTGACGCGGGCTTCGGGGGCCCAGCCGTAAATATCGAGATGCACCCAGGCAGCGGCGTTGCTGACGAAGCGGCGCAGGAACAAAGCGGCGGTAACGGAACCGGCAAAGCCACCGCTGGCGGCATTGTTCACATCGGCGACGCGCGAACTCATCATCGAATCATAGGGTGACCAGAGCGGCATCTGCCAGAGCGGATCGTCGCTGGCGGCACCGGACGCCATCAGCGCCTGCGCCAGGGCGTCGTCAGTGCTGTAAAGCGGCGGCAGGTCGGGGCCCAGCGCGACGCGGGCGGCGCCGGTGAGCGTTGCCATATCGAGCAGCAGTTCCGGGCTTTCCTCATCGGCCAGCGCCAGCGCATCGGCCAGAATCAGCCGGCCCTCGGCATCGGTATTGCCGATTTCGACAGTGATGCCCTTGCGCGATGGCAGTACATCGCTGGGGCGGAAGGAGGCGCCGGCAATGGCGTTTTCGACAATCGGGATCAGTACACGCAGGCGCAGCCGCAGCTTGGCCGCGACGATGGCGTGGGCCAAGCCCAGCACGTTGGCGGCGCCACCCAGATCCTTCTTCATCAGCAGCATGCCGGCTGCGGATTTGATATCGAGACCACCAGTGTCGAAGGTGACGCCCTTGCCGACCAGCGTGACCTTGGGATCGCCTTCGCGGCCCCAGCCGAGATCGACGAGACGCGGGGCCTGCGGGCTAGCGCGGCCGACGGCGTGGATCATCGGGAAATTGGCGGCAAGCAGATCGTCGCCGCTGGTGACCTTGATGCTCATCTGATTGGCGCTGGCGAAGGCGCGGATTTCGGCCTCGAAGGCGTCGGGGCCCAGATCATTGGCCGGGGTGTTGATGAGGTCGCGGGCCAGCGTCGCCGCGGTGACCAGACGATCGACCTCAGCCGCGTCAGCGCTGTCGGGAGCCACCAGTTCGGGCGCGGGCTTGCCGGCGCGATAGCGATCATAGCGGTAGGCACCGAGACGAAAGCCGATGGCTGCCAGGGTCGGATCGCCATAGGCGCCATCGAGGCGGTAAAGCCCGGCCCCAAGGGCGGCACCGGCCAGGCCGGTGAGCAGAGCGGGACGACCGGCGGGCACACCCATGCCGAAGAGCTGGCCGGCCAATGCGCCATCGCTGCCCGGCAAGGCGAGCAGGCGCCCACGCTGGCCTGCGAAATCATTGGCCCCGGCCCAGGCATGGTGCGCCGCTGACAGATCGGCGCCGGGAAGGCCCCCCTCTTCAACGCAGATCAGGGGGATGATGGGGGCCTTGGGCATGCTGCACTCCGAAGGATGGTGCTGTGGTTGTACCGAAGCCCGACCGCGTCGGCAACGCCGCGACGGCGGGGTTTTAACCGGCTGTTAGGGTTAATGATTTATTGCAGGAGCAGCGTGCCATCTGGCCCGAGGAGTCGCCCCGTGACGTCGCTGCAGAGCTTTATCAGACCGATGCGTGCCCTGCTGCTGGCCAGCGTGGCGGCGGTTGTGCTCAGCGCCTGTGCTTCCAATCGCGGCAGCATGCCATCGCCCGATTATTCGGGCATGCCGGCCGGGCAGACCCAGCAAAGCCTGGGCGAGCTGACGGCGCGCTACAAGGCCAATCCCAAGGATAAGCGCCTAGCCATTCACTACGCCGCCGCCCTGCGCGCGGTGGGCCAGAGCAAGCAGGCCGCCTCGGTGCTGGAAATCAGCATCGGCTACCTGCCCGGCGACGTCGATATCTCGGTAGCCTATGCCAAGGCACTGACCGCCGATGGACGGTTCGAACAATCGCTACAGGTGCTGGATAACGTCATTCGTCCGGAAGCGCCGGACTGGAACGCGCTGCTGGTCAAGGGCGCGACGCTTGACCAGGTCGGGCGCAACGGCGAAGCGCGGGCGCTCTATACGCAGGCGCTGGTCTATGCCCCCGGTGAAGCGTCGATCGAGGCCAATATGGGCCTCAGCTATGCCATGACCAATGAGCTGCCCGCCGCCGAGCAGCATCTGCGCCGCGCCGTAAAAATGCGGGGCGCCAGCAGTCAGATCCGCCAGAACCTGGCGTTGATTGTGGGCTTGCAGGGGCGGTTTGAGGAATGCCGGGCCATGTATGCCGCCGAACTGCCGCCCGCGCAGGTGGAGAGCAATATGGCCTATGTACGGGCGCTGCTGACCCAGCAGAACCGCTGGGACATGATCGAAAAGGGCTAAGGCCCTCCCCGGCTTGGGCCGGGAGCAATTCAGAAATCTTCAGATACCCCTGCATCTCAGGATGGGCCCCGGCTCGAGGCCGGGGTGACATTGTGGGTGGGGAAAGCGACGTGCTGACTGGTGGAGCACCCCTCACCCTGGCCCTCTCCCCGGAGGGGCGAGGGTACGCAGGAGCCGAGGGATTAGAGTGGGCGAAGCCCCCTAGACGCCGTTGCTCATGACGGTGGCCACGGGGCCGCCGAAGACCTTGATCATGGCGGGCGCCAGGATGACGATGAACAGCACCGGCAGGAAGAACAGGATCAGCGGCACGGTGAGTTTTGGCGGCAGCGAGGCCGCCTTTTTCTCGGCTTCCATCATGCGCTGTTCGCGGCCTTCCTCGGCCATGACGCGCAGAGCCTGACCCACTGACGTGCCATAGCGATCGGCCTGAATCAGCGCGGTCATCACCGATTTGACGCCATCGAGCCCGGTGCGCCGGCCCAGATTTTCATAGGCGCGGCCGCGATCTTCGAGAAAGGCCAGTTCGGCCGTGGTGAGGGTCAGTTCTTCGGCCAGCTCGGCGCTCTGCTGGCCGATTTCCTTGGCGACACGCTTGAAGGCGTGTTCGACCGACATGCCCGCCTCAACGCAGAGCAGCATCAGATCGAGGCAATCGGGCCAGGCGCGCCGAATCGAGAACTGGCGCTTGGTGGTGGTGTTCTTGAGCAGCACATTGGGCAAGTAGGCGCCGACCAGGCCCGCGCCGATGGCATAGACCAGATTGAGATAAAGCGGGCGGTCACCCGGCGCCAGCACCAGCAGGTAAAAGGCGCCAAAGGCGAAAATGGCCAGCGGCGTGACGAAGCGCATGAACAGGAAAGTGGTCAGGTGCCCCTGCCCGCGAAAGCCGGCCATGGCCAGCTTGTCGACGGTGGCATCGTCCTGAAAGGCCTTTTTGAGGTCGAAGCGCTCGACGGTGCTTTTCATGTAGGACTTGGTTTCGGCCGAGCGCCGGATGCCCCGACCATCGGTGGCGACGCCGCCACCGCGCAGCCGGGCCATTTCCTCGGCCCGCATCTTTTCGCGCTCGAGGGCCACGCGCTTGATGCGGCCCTTCATCTCGGATTTGCCAATGAGGCTCGAGCCGAAAGTGAAGACCACCGCGGCCATGGAAATGGCCGCAAGGGTGGCGATCAGGAACTCCCGCTGGGTCAAAAGCTGCAAGATGTTCATGGCTGCGCTCCCCGCCTGGCTATCAATATTCGAACTGGATCATGCGGTTCATGACGAAAATGCCCATGCCCAGCATGGCCACCCCCACCCCGAGCCAGATATGGCCCAGCGGGGTGAAAAACAGCGGCCCGAGATAGGCCGGCGAGACGATGCTGACCAGGGTGCCCACAACAAACGGCAGCGAGCCGATAATGCCGGCGGAGGCCTTGGCTTCCGAGGACATGGCCTTGATCTTCTGCTTCATTTTCTTGCGGTTGCGCAGCACCTTGGCGAGATTGCCCAGGGCTTCGCTGAGGTTGCCGCCGGCCTGCTGCTGCACGGTGATGACGACGACGAAGAAATTGACTTCGGGCAGCGGCACCCGGTCGAGCAGCACGCCCACCGCCTCGGTCATCGACATGCCGAAGGCCTGCTGATCGAGCACGCGGCCGAATTCGGATTTCACCGGCTCCTTGGCGTCCTTGGCGACCGAGCGAATGGAGTCGTTGAGCGGTAGGCCGGTCTTGACGCCACGCACGATGGCTTCGACGGCGTTGGGCAATTCGTCGAGGAACAGGCTGTGATATTTCTTGCGCTTGCGGCTGACATACATTCGCGGCAGCAGATAGCCCGAGGCCAGGCCAAACACCGGCGCCAGATAGATGGGCACCTGCACCAGCACCAGCAGCACGGTCACCACCGCGCCGAAAATGATGCTGTTGCGGATGAAGGCGGCCGGCTTGATGGTCATGCCGGCCTGGAAGATCAGCTGCGCCAGGGTCAGGCGCTTCTTGGCGTTGAGCGCAGCGGTCTGCGATTTCAGCGCCTGCTGCACGCTCTTGCGGCGGTCATCGCGGCTACGGGCCAGATCGGCCTCAAGTCGGTTGACCCGTACATTGCCCTGCAAGGCCTTGCGGCGCTGCTCGGCCCGACCACCACCCAAGGCCGAGGGCACGAGCGCAAAGCCCGCCGCACCGACGGTAATCATGGCGAGAATGACAAGGAGAATGGTGTTCATTACGAATCCAGCAGTTCGCGCTGTTCGGTATTGGACTTTTCGAGGGCTTCGACGAGGTTGGCTTCCTCGTTGAAATAGCGGGCGCGCTCCGCAAATTGCGGCTTGGTGATGCCGGTGGAGCGGTGCTGGCCCATTAGCATGCCGTTCGCGTCTTCGCCCATGATGTCATAGACAAAGATATCCTGGGTCACGATGACGTCGCCTTCCATGCCCAAAATCTCGGTGATGTGGGTGATGCGGCGGGAGCCGTCGCGCAGGCGGGCGGCCTGCACCACCACGTCGATGGACGAGGTGATCATTTCGCGGATGGTGCGGCTGGGCAGGCTATAGCCGCCCATGGTGATCATCGATTCCAGTCGCGACAGGGCTTCGCGCGGGCTGTTGGCGTGCAGCGTGCCCATCGAGCCGTCATGGCCGGTATTCATGGCCTGGAGCAGGTCGAAACTCTCGGGGCCACGCACTTCGCCGACGATGATGCGTTCGGGGCGCATGCGCAGGCAGTTCTTGATGAGATCGCGCATGGTGATCTCGCCTTCGCCTTCGAGGTTCGGCGGACGAGTTTCGAGGCGCACCACATGGGGCTGCTGCAGCTGCAGTTCGGCTGAGTCCTCGCAGGTGATGACGCGTTCGTCTTTTTCGATGAAGGCGGTCATGCAGTTGAGCAGAGTGGTCTTGCCCGAACCGGTACCGCCTGAAATCAGCACATTGGCGCGCACCCGGCCCAGGATGCGCAGCACCTCGGCGCCCTCGGGCGAGATCGAGCCGTATTTGACCAGCTGGCCCAGAGTCAGCTTGTCCTTCTTGAACTTACGAATGGTCAGCGCGGCGCCGTCGATGGCCAGCGGCGGAGCGATGACGTTGACGCGGGAGCCGTCGGGCAGGCGGGCGTCGCAGATGGGGGAGCTTTCATCGACGCGGCGGCCGACCTGGCTGACGATGCGCTGGCAGACATTCATCAGATGGGCGTCGTCGCGGAAGCGCACATTGGTCAGGCGCACCTTGCCGGCGACTTCGATGTAGCATTTCTGCGACCCGTTCACCATGATATCGGCGATGTCGTCGCGGGCCAGCAGCGGCTCGAGCGGGCCATAGCCGAGCACGTCGTTGCAGATATCTTCAAGCAGATCTTCCTGCTCGGAAATCGACATGATGATGGATTTGAGCGCGATGATTTCGGCGACGATGTCGCGGATTTCCTCGCGTGCCGCGTCCTGATCCATGGTCGCGAGCTGGCTGAGATCGATCGAGTCGATCAGCGCGTTGAAGATGGCCGACTTGGTGTGGAAATATTCCTTGTCGCGCGCCGCATCGGCGGGGGAGCGGACATCGACCACCTCGTCGCCGCTGCGCATGCGTGCCGCCATGGCATCGCCATCGGAGGTGCGCCGGACCGGCGCCTCGGAGCGGGGCGCGGGGCTTTGCACCGGGCGCGCAGCTTCGCCGACGCCTGGAGTATTGCCGCCGAAAGATGTGCGCTTGCCAAACATGGTCGTCCTACCGTTCTCGATAACTGAAGGCGTTCTCAGGCCCGCTTCTTGAGGAACGAGGGCAGTTTCATCAGGCTCGCTGACCTGCCCCCGACCAGTGGTGCCTGCCGCCCCGTCACATGCTGGCTGATGGCGCGATAGACGTCGTTGATCTTGTTGTTGGCAGCGACCTCGGCGATCATCTGGCCATTATTGGCGGCGGTGCCGAACAGGGCCGCGTCGAAGGGAATCTGGCCCAGCAGCTGGCATTCCACCGAGGTGGCGAATTCGGTCGCATTGATCTCGGGGCGGCGCGGCATGCCGACCTTGTTGAGCACCAGGCAGGGCGCGCTTTCGGTGGGGCGCAGCGCCCGCATGGTATCGGCCAGGTTCTTGGCGTTGCGCAGATTGGCCAGGTCGGGCTCGGCCACGATCACCACCTCGTCCACCGTGGCCAGCGTGTGCCGCACCCAGGCATTCCAGGCATGGGGAATATCGAGCACCACCATGGGCATGGTGTTCTGGCACAATTCGAGGATCTGCTCGAATTCGCGCTCTTCGAAATCAAAAGTATTATCCAGCGTGACCGGCGCGGTCAGCAGGTTGATATGGTTGGCCGCCTTGCTCATCAGGCGGTCCAGCATGGTCTGATCGACCTTCTGGTTGGCCATCAGCGCATCGGCGAGGCCGTGCGGCGGGTCCTGATTGAAATTGAGCCCGGCGGTGCCGAAGGCCAGGTCCATGTCGAGGATCAGGCTATCCTGGCGGAGCGTTGTGGCGATGGCCCAGGCGACGTTATGCGCCACGGTCGAGCCGCCGGCGCCGCCCTTGGCGGAGACGAAGCCAACGGTACGTCCGATCGGCGCCGAATTCTCGGAAGCGAACAGGTCGGTGATGGCGGTGACGATCTGCTGGGCGGTGGCCGGCAGCACGATATATTCGGAAATGCCCGAGCGGATCAGTTCGCGATAGAGCAGCACATCATTGACGTGACCGAGCACCACGACACGGGTCGAGGCGTCGCAGACTTCGGCCAGCCGGGCCAGCGCGCCAGGAATCTCATCGGGCACCAGCGTGGTCTCGACGATGATCAGATTGGGTGTGGGGTTGGATTTATAGGTCTCAACCGCACCGTCAATGCCGCCATTATGGGTGGTCAGCGCCACCTTGGACATACGCCGATCATGGATGGCGCTCTCGACCAGCTGGGCGGTCTGGGAATGCTCGCAGAAGGCCTGGATGGTGATGCGCGGAATGAGGCGCGCCCCGGCCGCGATGTCGGCCGCCGGCTCTTCGGACTTTTTCGGTTCAGATGACAGGAAACTCATGCAACCAATACTCCTTGACGCCTGGCCTCAATCGAGGACGAAGCCGACCGAACCGCTAAAGCTGCCGCGCATCTCGCCGGTCCGGCCTACGCCGTACATATTTTCAAGCCGACCGAGGAAAATGGACTCGGCATCGCTGGCCACGGTCGACCGGTCGGTCGGCACGGGGATGGAATTGCCCGGGCTGGGCGCCACCAGATAGGGCGTCACCAGGATCACCAGCTCGGTCTGTTCGGTCTGGAAATCGCGCGAGCGGAACAGCGCCCCCAGGATCGGGATATCGCCCAACCAGGGGAACTGATCGACCTGCTGACTGGTGCGCTCTTCGAGCAGGCCGCCAATCGACAGGGTCATGCCGCTGGGCAGTTCCACCGAGGTGCTGGCCTGACGTTTGCTGATCGACATATCGGCCTTCGGCTCGGACACCGAGGTGTCGACCTTGAGCGCGATGGTGCCATTGGACTTGACCACCGGAGTGAAGGACAGTTCGACGCCGTAGGGCTTGAACTGCACGGTTCTGGTCAGCTTGCCGTTTTCCTCATCAAAGGTGGTGTAGGGCAGCTCCCCACCGGCCAGGAAGGTGGCCGGCTCGCCGGAAATGGCGGTCAGTGTTGGCTGCGCCAGCACGCGCAGGGCGCCGCGACCTTCAAGCGCCCGAATGGCGGCGGTGATGCCATTCCCATTGGACTGGAAACCGGCATTGGCAGCATGCGGGTTCTCGGGATCGATCATGGTGTTGGCGAAATTCAGCAGATTGGTGGTGCCAACGTTGAAGACTGCGCCCAGATTGATGCCGAACTGCTTGGCGATGCTGCGCTTCACTTCCGACACGGTGACCTGCAGCATGACCTGCTGGGCGCCGGACACATCGAGAATATTGGCGACGTTTTCGGGGGCGCCAGCGAATTGCACCGCCACGGCACTGGCCCGGTCACGGTCTTCGCCGGACAGCACATTGCCGGTCAGCACGACGCGGTTGGTGTCGCCACCCAGCGTTACCGATTCAACGCGGATATTGGAACCAGGGATGATCCGGGCCAGCGCCACCTGCAGCGCATTGCCGATCTGGGACGGCTCTTCCATCACCTTGACGTCGAGCACGGCGATGGTGCGGCCGGAATCGTCGAGGAAGAAAATATTGGTATCGCCGCCGGTGATGCCCTGAATGAGGGCCCGGGTGCGCGTCCGCATGATGGCCGCCGCGACGCCGGGCTGAGAGACAATGACTTCAGCGGCGCCGGCCGGCAGATCGACCAGTACGGTCTTGTTGATCTCGACCTCGAATTTGCGCGTCGACCCGTAAGCAGCCGCGGAGATGGCCACATGGGTCTCGCCTAACGCCATAGCCGGAACCGTGGGCAAAAGCAGAAGACCGAAGCCTAGAGCCGGGGCGGCGAGCAGCAAGGCGAGCCGGCGACGAAGTGTGGTGCGCTGTGTGATCATGATCATCTCCGCCCCTACTGGGGCACCACCTGGGGTTCGAAGGCACCCATATCGGGATCGGTATAGGCCACCGGCTCCATGGACTGGCCGAGCAGCGTGGGATTGGCTCCCGCCAGGATCGACTGTTCCCGGCCGAAGCGGATGAGCCGCACCGTCTGGTTGGAATTGGATGTCTCGGCCGCGGCGGTCTTGTTGAAATCGACCACCGAACGCAGGGTCAGGGTCAGCTGGCCGCGCGTCGATGCATTGATGATGGTTTCGGCCTGGGCCGGATTGAGTTCGAGCGTCGCGATGGTCGAGCTGTCAAAAACCACGGGCGTCGGGGCCGGCGACGCGGGGTCTTCCTGACCGCCGGTGGCACCCATTTCGCCCAGGCGGTGGCCGATGGCGAGCACCCGCACATTGGAGAGCAGCACTTCGGATTGCTGACCCGCGTCGGTCTGGCTGGTCAGCACCACATCGACCCGATCATTGGGAACGACGAAGCCGCCAGCGCTGGAGACGGCGGTGACGCCGACCGACACACCGCGCATGCCTTCGCTCAGCACTGCCGAAAGATAGCCCTGATCGGAGCGGACCAGCTTGGCTTCGCGGATGGGTTCGCCGGGGAAAAATTCAAACCGCGCCACGGCGCCGGTCAGCTTTTCCGGTGCATCGGGCATGGCGGAGATGGTCACATATTCGGGACGAACCGCGCCTTCGGGCCAATCCTGCCATTCCAGCGTGGCCGGGCTCAGGCGCTCGCCCATGCCGATCGGCGCCCTGGCGACGAGAATCTGGGTCTTGGCTTCCTGAATGGTTTCGGTCTGCACGATTTGCTGCGGAGCCTGGCCGCCACCACGTGTCACCAGAAAGGCGGCCAAGCCGCCGGCGACAAGCGCCACAACCAACAAGATGATACGCGCCGGCTTCATGACCCACTCCGGTTGTCCGCGGGCACGATAAGCCCAATTCCACCGAGTGAACTCTGAACCGAAAGGGTCAAAGTTTGGTTAACCGGAGCTTTTCCGATGCAGTTAACAATAGGTAAATTTTATTGATTTGCGAAAATGGCCAGCAAGCACAACAAACGAGGCCACACTATTGCGCCCTGTCGACCCGGTTACTTGCTGGCATCTCACTCAGGTGGTGAGGCGCTCGAAAATGGCGGAGTTGGAATAGGTGAGCAGGCCCGCCACGGCCAGGGCGATGCCATAGGGCACGCCGGCCTTCTTGTCGCGCAGCCGCTCGATCCAGCCATAGCGGGCCAGCAATGGCGTGAGCGGCAGGTTGCGCAGCGCCAGAATGGCCAGCGTCAGCACCCCGCCCAGCAGGGCGGCATAAACCAGATAGGGCAAGGTCAGCCCGAAGCCGAGCCACAGGGTGGTGGCCGCTGCCAGCTTGGCATCGCCGCCGCCGATCCAGCCCAGGGCAAACAGGGTGAACGCCACCGCCAGCACGATCAGCGCGCAGACGACATGCATGGCAAATTGTTGCAGCGGCAGATTGACGGCGATGGCCACGACGCAGAAGCAGGCGACGAGAAACAGCACCAGCTTGTTGGAAATGCGCATGGTCAGCAAATCGGATGACGCCGCCAGAGCCATGCAGGCCGGAAACAAAAACAGCGCCAGGGTCGACATAAGAAACTCCGGGCTAACCGAATGGTGCAGCAACAAGGCTAGACTGCCAAGGCCCGGTTAAGAAAGCTCAAATAAAAGGAGGAGCGCAAGCGCCCCTCCTTCAGGATCGGATGACCCCAACCGCGTTAGGTGCCAGCTGCCGGAGCTGTCGGCACAGTGACCGCACCGAGGCGATTGGAAATACCGTTGAACAGATCACCGAGATTGGTTCCCAGCGCGCTGGCGGCCAGAATGATGCCGACAGAGATCAGAGCGGCGATGAGGCCGTATTCAATTGCGGTTGCGCCGGACTCGTCCTTGGCGAAACGTGCGAAGATGTTCATTCCCAGGCTCCATTTTTCACGTCATCTAGTGACGTCATCGTCCGACACGTCACACATCGAACAGTTACGGAAGCTAGTTTGAAGGTCTTGAAATTACGTTAATCGGATAGTGTGCGTGACGCCGCCTCTTCTTCGTTTATCTCATGATAATCAAAGCGTTAACAGGATCGACGGCATTTTATGAATCCCACAGAACAGCCGGTATATTAAGCGAATATCCGCAGATACTCATTCCACTAGGGCAACAACTCATCCTCAGGGAAATCTACTACGTAATAAAGACAGACAACTTGGCTCAACATCATCGATGCCGCGTTGAGCGCGTTTGCCAATTGTAAACCATTCCAGCGGAAACTGATGCCGTCGAGTATCAGTACCGCCCGGAAACCGCCATGCGCCCCATGATTGCCGCCGCCTTTGCACTCAGCCTGTCGCTGGCCGCCAGCCTGGTTCCGGCGACACCGGCCATTGCCGTCGAAGGCGCGCCGATCAACGTCAATGTCAACATGGCGCGCATTTTGCGCATCAATGCCGCTGCGGCGACGGTGATCATTGGCAATCCCGGCATCGCCGATGTCACCATCCAGGACCCGCAGACGCTGATCCTGACCGGCAAGAGCTTTGGCCAGACCAATCTGATTGTGCTCGACAGCGCCGGCAATCCGATCGCCGATACCTTGATCGAGGTAGTGCAGATGCAGGCCGGCGTGGTCACGGTCTATCAGGGCCAGGCCCGCACCAGCCTCGCCTGCGCGCCAGTCTGCCAGTCGGTGGTGATGATGGGCGACGACACCGAATTTTCGTCGCAGGCCATCGCCTCGGCGCAGCTGGTGCAGCAGCTCGCCAACTAAGATTCAGGCTTACTTAACCCTAGCGGCAGGCCATGCCCGCCGGCTCGGCGATCCTAACTATCGATTAGCCATGGCAGGCTAGGTTCGGCGCGTTGTAACCGAGCGTGGACCATGGCCGGACGGATCGCTTCGCTTATCGGAAATGCCGTGCTGCCCCGACGGCGGCGCGACTTCCTGCGCAACGAGGCCGGCGCGACCGCCGTTGAAGTCGGCCTGCTCGCTTTGCCCTTTTTCGCCATTCTTGGCGCCATCCTTGAGACTTCGGTCGTGTTCCTGTCCGGGCAGGTGCTCGACAGCGCCGTGCATGATGTCAGCCGGCTGTTGCGCACCGGGCAGGCGCAGAACGCCAAATACACCCTCACCGACTTCCGCAAGGGCGTGTGTGACCGGCTGTTTGGCCTCTACTCCGATTGCGACGGGCTGCATATCGAAGTTCAAACCCTCTCCAGCTTTGCCGCTGCCGATATCAAGCCGCCGATCGACCCGAACTGCGACAAGCCCGAATGTGACAAATGGACCCGCGATGAGGTTTACGCGCCGGGCATGGGCAAGGAAATCACCGTGGTTCAGGTCTATTACAAATGGCCGGTGATCCTCAATCTGGCCGGGATGAACCTGGCTGATCGGCCCGGCGGCAAACGCTTGATGGGCGCGGTTGCCGTGTTCAGCAACGAGCCCTTTTCATGAGCGCGGCCGGTCGCAAATTGCTGGCTCTGCTGCGCCGCCTGCCCAAAGCCCAAGAGGGCGTGGCGGCGGTGGAATTCGCCCTGATCCTGCCGATCATGCTGATGATCTATATCGGCTCAGTGGAGGCCAGCGCGCTGATTTCCATGGACCGGCGGGTGCAATCGGTCACCGGCACGCTGGGCGATCTGGTGGCGCGGACCGACACCTCGCTGTCGCGGGACCAGCTGGACGACTATTTCCGCGCCGCCAGCGCCATCATGACGCCCTATCCGGCCAATGAGCTGCACCAGGTGCTGTCGCAGGTGAATGTCGCGCCCGACGGCAAGGCAACGGTCGACTGGTCGCAGCGCTACGATCATAACGGCGAGGCGTTCATCATGGGCCAAGGTTATGCCAAGGGCGCAACCTATCCGCTGCCGGCCGCCATGGTCGCGATCGCCAAAAAGGATGCCGCCAGCGTCTCCGTCATCGTCTCCGAGGTCAGCTACAGCTATCTGCCGCTGTATGGCATCGTGTTCGAGCTACCGGTGCAGCTGCACCGCGAAAATTTCTTCATGCCGCGCTTTGGTGGCAGCATCGCGTTCAAATAGCCCGGCTTGCCTCGGCTAGCCCTGCATGGCACAAGCCGGCATTCCCTTCCTGTCTGGCGGTAAAGCAATGAACGACGATACGATTGTCCCGGTATTTGATCTTGGCGGCGTGTTCGTCGACTGGAACCCGATGTACCTGTTCCGCAAGCTCTTCGACAGCGAAGAGGATGCGCTGTGGTTCCGGGACAATATCTGCACCCTGGACTGGAACCTGGAATTCGACGCCGGCGAGATCTACTCGGAAGGCGTGGCCAAGCTGATCACCCGCTTCCCCAAATACTGGCGCGAAATCCAGGCCTTCGACCTGCGCTGGAAAGAAACCATGGGTGACTTCATCCACGGCACCATCGACATCCATAACGAGCTGGTCGAGCAGGAAGTCCCCACCTTCGCCATCACCAATTTCTCCTGGGAGAAGTGGGTGAGCTGCCTGCCGGACTGGCCGTTCCTCGAGAAATTCGATGGCGTGGTGGTGTCGGGCCTCGAAGGGCTGGTGAAGCCCGATCCGCGCATCTATCGCGTGTTCTGCGAGCGCTATGGCCTGGCGCCGGAAAGCTGCGTCTTCATCGACGATAGCGAGTCCAATATCGTCTCGGCCCGCCGCTTCGGCATGCACGGCATCCACTTCACCGACCCCAAGGCCCTGCGCCAGGAACTGATCGCGCTCGGCCTGCCGCTCAAGGCGAAGTAATTCTAGCCACTATCCACGATGCCTCCCTTCTCCCCTTGTGGGAGAAGGTGCCCGAAGGGCGGATGAGGGGGCTTCCTCAGCATTGAAGCATGGGCGGATGCAGCCCCCTCACCCTGCAATTCTGCTGGACGCAGAATTGCTGTCCCTCTCCCACAAGGGGAGAGGGTAGAAAGAGGTGATGGGGAAAGAGCCTGGCGCCTACTGGAACCGGCCGCCCTTCTGGATGACTTCGATCTGGTAGCCATCGGGGTCGGCGATGAAGAAGAAGCGGGCGACCAGCGTCTCGCCATTCTTGAAATCGACCAGCTTGCGCGGGCCGTAGCCCAGTTCGGCCAGCCGCGCATGGGTGGCGTCGACATCATCGACCACCACCGCCAGATGACCATAGCCATCGCCCAGCACATAGGGCTCGGTTCGGTCGTGATTGATGGTCAGTTCCAGCTCGAACCCGCCGGTCTCGGCGGCCATATAGACCAGTGTGAACGCCTCGAACGGCACGCGGTCGACAACGGCCAGCCCGAAGGCCTGCTCGTAGAAATCGACCGAGCGGGCTTCATCGATGACGCGGATCATCGTGTGGGCAAGTTTAGCCATGGTTAGTCAGTCCTATTTGGTGCCGTACATGCGGTCGCCGGCATCGCCGAGACCAGGCACAATATAGCCCTTTTCGTCAAGATGACTGTCGATGGCGGCGGTGAAGACCGGCACGTCGGGCTCGCTTTCGGTGAAATTCTTGATGCCTTCGGGCGCGGCCAGCAGACACAGGAAACGGATATTGTTGGCGCCGCGCTCCTTGAGCTTTTCAATGGCGGCGGTGGCCGAATTGCCGGTGGCCAGCATTGGATCGACGACGATGATCAGCCGGTTGGCCAGATCGGAGGGGGCCTTGAAGTAATATTCGACCGGCTCCAGCGTTTCATGATCGCGGTAGAGGCCGATATGGGCCACGCGGGCGGCGGGCACCAGGTCGAGCATGCCATCGAGCAGACCATTGCCGGCACGCAGGATGGAGGCAAAGACCAGCTTCTTGCCCTTGATTGCCGGCGAGTCCATCGAGGACATCGGCGTCTCGATCGGGATCATCTCCAGCTCAAGATCGCGCGTCACCTCGTAGCACATCAGATGGGCGATCTCGCGCAGCAGGCGGCGGAACCCGGCAATCGAGGTTTCCTTGTTCCGCATGATGGTCAGCTTATGCTGGATCAGCGGGTGATCGATGACAGTCACATTGCCCACGACCTTGCTCATTCGATCACCTCAACTACAGAAAAGATTTGCCGTGGCGGCCGGGCGCGAGGCCGAGCCAGCTGGCAATGGTTTCGCCAATATCTGCGAAGGTGGAGCGAATGCCAATCTCTCCCGCAGCCAGGCTTGGGGAAAAGACCAGGATCGGCACCTGTTCGCGGGTATGATCGGTGCCCGGCCAGGTCGGATCATTGCCGTGATCGGCGGTAAGCACCAGCAGATCGTCGTGGCGCAGCTTGGCGATCATTTCCGGCAGGCGGGAATCGAAATATTCCAGCGCCGCCGCATAGCCCGGCACGTCGCGGCGGTGGCCATATTCGCTGTCGAAATCGACGAAATTGGTCATGATGAAGGCGTGGTCGTCGGCCATCTCCATGGCGTCCAGCGTCTTGTCGAACAGTTGCGGCAGGCCGGTGCCCTTCATTTTGTGGGTGACGCCATGGCCGGCATAAATGTCGGAAATCTTGCCGATGGCATAGACTTGGTTGCCGGCGCCCTGATTGCGGTCGAGCAGGGTCGGCTCAGGTGGAGCAATCGCGAAATCGCGACGATTGCCGGTGCGCTTGAAGCTGGCGGCATCCTCCCCGATGAAGGGGCGGGCGATGACGCGGCCGATCATCAGCGGCGCAGTGAGTTCAAAAGCGATCTGGCAGATTTCGTAGAGGCGTTCGAGCCCGAAATGGCCCTCATGGGCGGCGATCTGGAACACCGAGTCGATGGAGGTGTAGCAAATCGGCTTGCCGGTGCGGATGCTCTCCTCGCCCAGTTCGGCAATGATGGTGGTGCCCGAGGCGTGCTTGTCGCCCAGAATGCCGGGCAGCTTGGCGCGCTTGATGAACTCGGCGATCAGCTCGGGCGGAAAGGTGGGCTCGGTCTGGGGGAAATAGCCCCAATCGAAGGGTACCGGCACGCCGGCGATTTCCCAATGGCCCGAGGGGGTATCCTTGCCACGCGACACTTCGCGGCCGACGCCGAAGCGGCCGCCCTTGGGCGTGGCTGACAAATTGGGCGGCAGGCTGCCGGTGGAGAGCTGAATGGCGGCGCCAATGCCGAGCGCGTCCAGATTGGGCACATTCAGCGGCCCGGCGCGCAACCCCGCACGGTCGGCCTTGCCGGCCGCCGCAAATTCGGCGATGTGGCCAAAAGTGTTGGAGCCGACATCGCCATATTTATCGGCGTCCGGTGCGCCGCCAATGCCGACGCTGTCGAGAATGCAGAGAATGGCGCGCGGCATGGGGGACTCCTGGTTTGTCGGCGTGAGCAGGCTAGGCTGGCGAAATGGCGCCGGCAATCAGTGGATGCGGAGTGGCCCTATCCCCTAGCTGGTAGGCGGATTTGAGGCGGGCTTCTGCCTCGGCGGCAGAGGCTTCGTCGCGCGCGTGGATGCGGGCAATCGGGGTGTGCGCATCGGCGGCGGCGCCGAGGCCAAGCAGGCGGTCAAAGCCAACAGTATGATCGATGCTGTCAGTGGGTGTGGTGCGCCCGCCTCCCAGGATGACCACGGCCATGCCGACGCTGCGGGTGTCGATGGCGGAGACAGCGCCCTGCCCGGTGGCGAAGACATCGCGGATGATCGGCGCGGGGGCGAGATAGCGATCCATGTTGGCGATGAAGTCGCTCGGCCCACCCAAAGCCGCAACCATGCGGCCAAAGCGGTCGGCGGCGCGGCCGCTGTCGAGCGCCTCATCCACCAGTTTGCGGGCTGTAGCGGCATCGCTGGCAACGCCAGCCATTTCCGCGACCACGGCGCAGAGCGCCAAGGTCACCTCGCG
Source organism: Devosia sp. A369 (assembly GCF_054489345.1). Taxonomy (NCBI): domain Bacteria; kingdom Pseudomonadati; phylum Pseudomonadota; class Alphaproteobacteria; order Hyphomicrobiales; family Devosiaceae; genus Devosia; species Devosia sp. A369. Next base: position 93,110 of record NZ_JBTMWV010000008.1, read on the forward strand.
CAGGCGGGCATCCTGATGCTGGCCGGTGAGGAAATCGACCGCATTACGCACTTCCAGCCCATTGCCGGCGGCGCTGGCCAGCGGCTCGTTCATGTCGGTGATCAGCGCGCGGGTCGGCAGGCCGGCGCCATTGGCGACCTCAACCAGACTGCGCGCCAAGGCCTGCGACTTTTCCAGCGTCGGCATGAAGGCGCCGGAGCCGGTCTTGACGTCGAGGATCAGCGCGCCGAGCCCCGCCGCCAGCTTCTTGCTGAGAATGGAGGCGGTGATCAGCGGGATGGATTCGACCGTGCCGGTGACGTCGCGGATGGCGTAGAGCGCCTTGTCGGCGGGGGCGAGATCGGCAGTCTGGCCGATAATGGCGCAGCCGGCCTCGCGCACCACCTTGCGGAACAGGGCATTGTCCGGGCTAGTGGTGTAGCCCGGGATGGCGTCAAATTTATCCAGCGTGCCGCCGGTATGGCCGAGGCCGCGCCCGGAAATCATCGGCACGTAAATACCGATGGCAGCCAGGATCGGCGCCAGCATCAGGCTAACATTGTCGCCGACGCCGCCAGTGGAATGCTTGTCGGCCACCGGGCCATCGAGATCGGACCAGTCGAGCACCGTGCCGCTGTCGCGCATGGCCAGGGTCAGCGCGACGCGCTCCGGCATGGTCATGTCGTTGAAATAGACCGCCATGGCAAAGGCGGCGGCCTGAGCATGAGACACGCTGCCCGTAGTGAAGCCGGCGATGAAACCGGCGATTTCCTCAGTGCTGAGGGCGTGACCATCACGTTTGCGGGCGATGACTTCTTGCGGGAGGAAGAGCATTCAGGGTCTTTCTGCGGGCGGCGCTTGTTGCTCCACCCCCTCCTGGCCTCCCCCATCAAGGGGGAGGTATCTCTCCACTCGCTGGGCTCGATCCAGTCCACTCACTGAGCGGCACCTCCCCCTTGATGGGGGAGGATGGGAGGGGGCGATCCGGGCTTACGCCCCGTAGGGAATCCAAACATTCTTGACCTGGGTGGCCTTGCTCAGGAAATAATCGCCTTCAAAGCGCCGGTCGGCGAGATCATAGGCCAGGCCACGGGTGGTCCAGGTCTGCTTGACGTTGGTGATCGAGGCTTTTTCCACCATCGTGGACGCTTCGGCCGAGCCGACGAACCACATGGCGTCGACGCCATCATGTTCGGCCAAAGTCTTCGCAAGGTTGACGCTATCGCCGGTGACAATGTTGATCACGCCGGAGGGGACATCGGAGGTTTCGATGACCTGATAGAGGTCGGTCACGCTCAGCGGCGACTGCTCCGAGGGCACCAGCACCACAGTATTGCCCATGGCCAGCGACGGGGCGATGAGGGCGATGGACCCGAGCAGCGGGCGGTTGGTGGGGGCGACGATGCCCATGACGCCAAGCGGTTCGATCATGGCGGCGGCGACAGCACGCAGGGGCGGATTATGCACCGCGCCATCATATTTGTCGGCCCAGCCGGCAAAGGCAAACAGCCGCTCCACCGACAGCGCGACTTCCTCGGCCCCATCGACGCCGGTCTGCGCCTTGAGGCGGGCGGCAAATTCATCGCGGCGATAATCGAGATTTTCTGCGAGGAAATAGAGGATTTGCGCGCGGGTATGGGCGGCCGTGGTCGACCAGCCCAAAGCGGCGCGGGCAGCTTCGACGGCGTTGCGGATATCCTTGCGGTTGCCGTCGCCAGCCTCGCCGATCAGCTTGCCACTCGAGTCGAGCACGGCGCGGGAATAGCCGCTATCGGGACGAGCCTGCTTGCCGCCGATATACATCTTGGCGGTCTGGTCGAGATGGCCAGAATCGAGCGGATTGGCTGCCGCCTTCGCCGGGGCGGCGTTAGGTGCAGCCGCCTTCAGCGTCTTTTCCCAAGCCGGCTTGAGATAGGCGCTCATGCCCTCGCGGCCGCCTTCGCGGCCAAAGCCGGATTCCTTGTAGCCACCAAAGCCCACGGCGGCGTCGAAATTATTGGTGCCGTTGATCCAGACCACGCCGGCCTTGATCTTGGGGGCAATATCGAGCGCCAGATTGATGTTCTCGCTCCAGATGGTGGCAGCGAGGCCATATTTGGTGTTGTTGGCCAAGGCCACCGCTTCCTCGGGCGTGCGGAAGCTCATCGCCACCAGCACCGGGCCAAAGATTTCCTCGGCCACCAGCGTATTGGCGGGCGATACATTGGTCACCAGCGCCGGCTTGAGATAGCAGCCGCCGCTCGGCAGGTCGCCATCGGGCTCATAGATGATGGCGCCTTCCTTGCTGCCGCGTAGCATCAGCTCACGGATGCGCTCGACCTGCACCGGGGCGACCAGCGCGCCGATATCGATGGATTTATCCAGCGGATCGCCGATGCGCAGGCTCGCCATGCGGGTCTTGAGCTTGGCGATGAAGCGGTCCTCGATGCTCTCCTGCACCAAAAGCCGCGAGCCGGCGCAGCAGACCTGGCCCTGATTGAACCAGATGGCGTCGACCAGCCCTTCAATGGCGCTGTCGATATCGGCGTCTTCAAAGACGATATAGGGCGACTTGCCGCCCAGCTCGAGCGACAGGCCCTTGCCGGTGCCGGCCGTGGCGGCGCGGATGGCCTTGCCGACTTCGGTCGAGCCAGTGAAGGCGATCTTGTCGATGCCCTCATGGGCGACAATGGCCTCGCCGGTTTCGCCGGCGCCGGTGACGATATTGACCACGCCCTTGGGCAGGCCGACGCGCTCGCAGATTTCGGCGAACAGCAAGGCGGTGAGCGAGGTGAATTCGGCGGGTTTCAGAATGACGGTATTTCCGGCGGCCAGCGCCGGGGCGATTTTCCACGACAGCATCAGCAGCGGGAAATTCCACGGGATGATCTGGCCGCAGACGCCATAGGGCACCGCATCGGGGAATTCACGGCTCAGATGCTGGGCCCAGCCGGCATGGTGATAGAAATGGCGGGCGACCAGCGGAATATCGATGTCCCGGCTTTCGCGGATCGGCTTGCCATTGTCCATGGTTTCGAGCACCGCGAACAGCCGGCTGTGCTTCTGGATGGCGCGGGCGATGGCATAGAGATATTTGCCGCGCTCATAACCGCTGAGTGCGCTCCAGCCCTTGAAGGCGGTTCGGGCGGCCTTGACCGCCTTGTCGACGTCCTCGGCCGTGCCATCACTGATCTGCGCCAGTGGCGCGCCGGTTGCCGGGTTATCGGACGAAAAAGTGGAGGCGCCCGACTTGGTCCATTTGCTATCGATGAAATGGCCGAATTTGCGATCATGGCTGTCCAGCCAGGCGATAGCGGTGTCAGCGGCCTCCGGGGCCGGACCGTAATCGAGGGACTGAAAGATTTGCGCGATCTTGTTCATGTCGTTCTCCTGTTGGCCCGACCCTCTCCAATCCGTCATCACCGGGCTTGTCCCGGTGATCCATAAGCGCGCTCAAAGCATGCGAAACTCAGATGGATTGCCGGGACAAGCCCGGCAATGACGATGGAAAAGAGCCAAGTGCCTCCTCCTGAAAAATACTACCGAGGTCCCTAGACCATCGGCTGGCGGTAGTCCGCCGCATAGTGGCCGGTCAGGCCGTGCTCCAGCTGGCGCTCGATATCGGTCAGCAGGCTCGAGGCGCCGAAACGGAACAGATGCGGCTGCAGCCAGTGCGTGCCCAGCTCTTCCTTCATCAGCGCCATATATTTGATGGCGTCACCGGCCGTGGCGATGCCGCCGGCCGGCTTGTAGCCGATCTCGATGCCGGTCTCGTCGGCGAACCAGCGGATCATGCGGATCATGGTCAGGCTGGTGACCAGATTGGCGTTGACCTTCTCCTTGCCGGTCGAGGTCTTGATGAAATCGGCGCCGGCCATCATGCAGACCAGCGAGGCCTTGGCGATATTGGTCTGGGTGGCCAGTTCGCCAGTGCCCAGAATGGTCTTGATATGGGCATCGCCGCAGGCTTTGCGGAAGGCGCGGATCTGGTCGTAGAGCCCCTGCCAGTCGCCGCGCAGCACCATGCCGCGCTCGATGACGATGTCGATTTCCTTGGCGCCATCAGCGACCGACAGCTCGATCTCGCGCAATTTGGTTTCGACGGGCGCGAGGCCATGCGGGAAAGCGGTGGAGACCGCCGCGACGGGAATGCCGGTGCCCTCAAGCGCTGCCACCGCCGTCTTGACGAAATTATGATAGACGCAGACCGCGCCGGGCAGGATGCGCAGCCCGCCAATATCGAGCCGATCGACAATGTCCTGGCGCAGCGGATAGCGCGCCTTGGCGCAGAGTCGTTCGACCCGCCCGTCAGTATCGTCGGAATTGAGCGTCGTTAGATCGATCAACGTGATGGCCTTGAGCAGCCAGGCCAGCTGATAGTCCTTTTTCACCGTGCGGCGGGTGCCGATGGTGCTGGCGCGGCGCTCCAGCGCCGAACGGTTCATGCGGACGCGCTCGACCCAATCGAGATCGAGCGGGAAACCGGGATTGCGCTTATGCGGCATATGGGTTTCGGCGGTATCGACAACGCGCAGGCTCATAGCTCCTCCACCAGCGCGGGGATCAGCTGCTTGAGCTTTGTCGCGCCCTGTACCGCCATGGTTTTGGTATGCTCATGGCTGATGTTTTCGGTCGAGAGGCCCGCGCCCATATTGGTGATGGACGAGCAGGCCCAGACCTTCATACCAAGGAAACGCCCGAGAATGACTTCGGGTGCCGTCGACATGCCAACGGCGTTGGCGCCCAGTCGCACCGCCATCTGGATTTCGGCGACGGTTTCAAAGCTGGGGCCGGAATACCACAGGTAAATCCCCTCCCCCAGCTTGATGCCCTGCCGCGCCGCAATGGCATTGGCCTTGGCGCGCAAAGCGGGATTGTAGCAATCGACCAGATTGACGAAGCGGCGATCGGTGGGCTCGCCGATCAGCGGGTTCATGCCGGCATAGTTGATGTGATCGGAGATCAGCATCAGATCGCCGGGCGCAAAGCGGGGGTCGAGCGAACCGGCCGAATTGGTCAGCAGCAGCGTCTCGGTGCCGAGTTCGGCCATTGCCTCCAGCGCCGGCCGCATGGCGGCGGCATTGCCGTGCTCGTAATAATGCTCGCGGCCGGTGAGGATGGCGAGGCGCTTGCCGCCCATGGAGCCGATCAGCAGGTCGCGGCCATGGCCGGACACGCCACCGCCGGGAAAGCCTTCCAGCTCGCCATAGGGAATGGTGATTTTGTCGCCCAGCAGATCGCCAATGGCCGACAGGCCCGAGCCGAGCACCAGAGCGGCGGTGATGGGTTCGGCGCCGGCGCGGTTCTGGATGATTTTGGCGGCAGTGGTCATTTCGGCAGATACTCCGGGCCAAAACTATGGGGCAGCAACTGGTCGAGGGTGCAGACCAGCGGTTCGCCATCGACGCCGTGCGAGATCACCTGCACGCTGAGATCGGCGAATTCGCGGATGCGCTGGCGACAGCCGCCGCAGGGGGTCACCGGCGCCTTGCCCGGGCCGGTGACATAGATGCGGGTGATGCGCTTGCCGCCGCCGGCGATCATGGCGGCGATGGCCGAGGCCTCGGCGCAATTGCCCTGCGGATAGGCGGCGTTTTCGATGTTGCAGCCGGAGTAGATCTTGCCGTCATCGGCCAGAATAGCGGCCCCGACGGAGAAGCGTGAATAGGGCGCATAGGCCTTGGCACGAATGGCTTCGGCGGCCTTGAACAGGGCCTCTCCAGTCGGTGTCTTCGACATGTTACGTCCTTTTGCGCCGCCCGCTGGGGCTAGCGCTCCTTGGTATAGGGCACGCCGCCGGCCTTGGGCCCGACGGCCTTGCCGATGAAACCGGCGAGCAGCACCACGGTCAGCACATAGGGCAGCGCCTGAATGGCCTGCACCGGGATTTCGATATTGAACAGGCTGGCGCCCTGCAGGCGGATCTGCAGCGCATCGAGGAAGCCGAACAGCAGGCAGGTAAACATGGCCGGCACCGGCTTCCACTTGGCAAAGATCAGCGCTGCCAGAGCGATAAAGCCCTTGCCGGCGGTCATGTTATTGCCGAAGCCCGAGCCCTGGGCGATGGAGAAATAGGCCCCGGCCAGCCCGCATAGCACGCCCGTAATCAACACGGCCTGATAGCGCATCTTGGTGACGGAAATGCCGGCCGTATCCACCGCCTTGGGGTTTTCACCGACGGCGCGCAGGCGCAGGCCAAAGCGGGTGCGATACAGCACATAGGCGGTGATCGGCACCATCAGGAAGGCCACATAGACCAGCAGATAATGCCCCGAAATCAGCTCGGCATAGATCGGGCCGAGAATGGGGATGCCCGAGAGTTCATTGACGAAGGGCAGATCAATGGTGCCGAAGCGACCATTCGGCCCCAGCGCCGGGGTGCGGCCGCCTTGGTGGAACCATTGCTGGCCGAGGAAAGTGCAGAGACCCGCCGCCAGCATGTTGATGGCGACGCCGGCAATCAGCTGATTGCCCTTGAGCGAAATCGCGGCGGCGCCCTGCAACGCCGCCGTGGCGACCGAAACGCCGATGCCAGCCAAGAGGCCCAGCCAGGCCGAGCCGGTGACGGCAGCCACGGCCGCAGCGCCAAAGGCGGCCGCCAGCATCTTGCCTTCAAGCCCGATATCGAACACCCCGGCCCGCTCGGAATACATGCCGGCCAGACACGCCAGCAGCAGCGGCGTCGACAGGCGCAAAGTCGCATCGAGAATGGAGAGAATGGCGCCAATATCCATGGCTCAGCTCTCCGTCGTCTTGGCGGTGGACACGGCGATGGCCTCGGCCTTTTGCTCGGGCGAGAACAGCATGAAGGTCCGTTGCAGACCCGGACGGAACAGCCCTTCCATGGCGCCGGTGAACAGGATGACCAGCGCCTGGATGATCACCACCACGGTGCGGTCGAGCCCCGAAATCACATATTGCAGCTCATTGCCGCCCTGATACAGCGCGCCGAACAGCAAGGCCGCCAGCCCGATGCCGATGGGATGGTTGCGCCCCATCAGCGCCACGGCGATACCGACAAAGCCGGCATCGGCGACGAAATCCAGCACCAGCCGGTTCTGCACCCCCAGCACTTCGTTGAAGGCCACCAGCCCGGCGAGCGCGCCTGACAGGGTCATGGTGATGATGATCATGCGGGAATTGGAAATGCCGGCATAGCGGGCGGCGGTGGGGTTTTGCCCCATGACGCGCAGGGCATAGCCGAATTTGGTGTGCCAGATCAGGATATAGACCCCGACCAGCGCCAGCAGGGCGACGAAGATCGACAGGTTGACCGGGGTGTAATTGAACGGCGCGAAGAAGCTGCCCAGCTTGGGCATGCGGCCGGTTTCGGCAATCATCGCCGATTCCGGGCCGGAGACGCCGGCGGGCTTCAAGACGCGATTGAGCATGTAGATCATCAGCGCCGAGGCGATGAAGTTGAACATGATGGTGGTGATCACCACGTGGCTGCCGCGCTTGGCCTGCAGATAGCCGGGAATGAACGCCCAGGCGCCACCGAACACCGCCGCGGCGAGCAGCGCCACCGGGGCGACGATCAGCCAATGGGTATCCTGCAGGGCCAGCGAGACGATGATGACGCCGAGTCCGGCGACATAGGCCTGGCCATTGCCGCCGATATTGAACAATCCGCCATGCGCCGCCAGCGCCACGGCGAGGCCGGTAAAGACGAAATTGGTGGCGTAATAGAGGGTATAGCCGATGTTGTAGCCATTGCCGAAGGCGCCGGTGATGATGGCCCAGATGGCGGTGAACGGGTTCTGCCCGATCATCAGCACGACAAGGCCCGACACCAGAATGGCCAGCAGCAAATTGAGCACCGGCAGCAGGGCCACATCGGCCCAGCGCGGCAGGGGTCTGAGCGCACTCACTTTACGGACCTTTCCTCGACGACGCCGGCCATCATCAGGCCGAGCTGGCCTTCGGTGGCGGTGGCGGGATCGGCCTCGCCGACGATCTGGCCGTCGAACATGACCAGGATGCGGTCAGCCAGCGAGCGGATTTCATCAAGTTCGACCGAGACGAGCAGGATCGCCTTGCCCGCGTCGCGCATCTTGATGATCTGGTTGTGGATGAATTCGATGGCGCCGATATCGACGCCGCGCGTCGGCTGCCCGACCACCAGCACATCGGGGTCACGGTCCATCTCGCGGGCCAGCACGATTTTCTGTTGGTTGCCGCCAGAAAATAGCGCGGTCTTGAGATTGATATCGGCCGGGCGCACGTCAAAGGTCTTGATGTGCTCCTCCGCCTTGGCCTTGGCCGCATTGATATCGAGAATGGCGCCAGCGCCATATTCAGGACTAGTGGCATAGCCCAGAATGGCGTTTTCCCATTCGGCAAAACCGGTGACCAGCCCCATGCGCTGCCGATCTTCGGGCACATGGGCGAGGCCGGCGGCGCGGGCGCGGGCCGCGCCATCATCGCCCCGCAGCGAGAGCGGACTGCCATTGAGAATGACCTTGCCGGCGCGCTGGTCGCGCATGCCGGTGATCGCTTCGAGCAATTCGGACTGGCCGTTGCCCGAGACGCCGGCAATGCCGACAATTTCGCCGGCGCGGATAGTGAAGCTGACATCCTTGACCCGGGTGATGCCCATATCGTCGTTGACGACGAGGTTCTGCACTTCCAGCAGGGTCTTGCCCGGATTGGCGGCGCCCTTTTCGACGCGCAGCAGCACGCGGCGGCCGACCATCAGCTCGGCCAGCTGCTCGGGCGAGGTTTCGGCGGTCTTGACCGTCGCCACCATCTCGCCCTGGCGCATGACCGACACCGCATCGGTGATGGCCATGATTTCGCGCAGCTTGTGGGTGATCAGGATCACCGTCTTGCCCTGCTCGCGCAGGGTGCGCAGCACGCGGAACAGATCGTCGGCTTCCTTGGGCGTCAGCACGCCGGTCGGCTCGTCCAGAATGAGGATTTCGGCGCCGCGATACAGCGCCTTTAGAATTTCGACGCGCTGCTGCTGACCCACCGATACATCTTCGATGATGGCGTCGGGGTCGACTTCCAGCTCGTATTCGCGCTCCAGCCGGTCCAGTTCGCGACGGGCACGGTCGAGGCTGGGCTTGATGAAGCCGGAATCCTCGGCGCCCAGAATGACGTTTTCGAGCACGGAGAAATTGTCGACCAGCATGAAGTGCTGGTGCACCATGCCGATACCCAGCGCCAGCGCATGGCGGCTGTCGGTGATGGCCTGCTCGGCGCCATTGACGCGGATCTTGCCGCTATCGGCGGTGTAGAAGCCATAGAGGATCGACATCAGTGTCGACTTGCCGGCCCCGTTTTCCCCGACAATGCCGTGGATGGTGCCGCGCGCGACCTTGAGGTCGATATCCTTATTGGCGTGCACGGCCCCAAAGCGCTTGTTGATTTTTTCAAGCTCGATGGCCCAGCCGTTCGCCGGTGCGGAAGCAGCGGCCGGGTCCGGCCGCTGCGTGATGTTTGTGTTATCGCTCATGCGCTGGCCGCTTAAAGCGGGCAGCTCGAGTCGGATTCATAGTCGTGGACGGCAATTTCGCCCGACAGAATCTTGGCCTTGAGCGCCTCAACCTGGGTGACCATGTCTGGTGTGATCAGGTCCTTGTTGTACTCGTCGAGGGCGTAGCCCACGAAGTCGCCTTCCAGACCCAGATCGATCTTGCCGGGCTTGAAGGTGGCGTCGTCGCCAGCATTGGTGAAGGCTTCGATGACCGCGTTATCGACGCGCTTTTCCATCGAGGTCAGCACCGAACCGGGATGCAGATAGTTCTGGTTGCTGTCGACGCCGATCGAGTATTTGCCGTTGTCGGCCATGGTCTGCAGCACGCCCAGACCCGAACCGCCAGCAGCGGCAAAGATCACTTCGGCGCCCTGATCAATGGAAGCCTTGGCCAGCTCGCCCGCAGTCACCGGATCATTCCAGGCAGCGGGGGTGGTGCCGGTGTAGTTTTCGATCAGCTTGGCATCGGCGTTGACCGCCTTCACGCCCTGGGCATAGCCGCAATAGAAGCGGTGGATCAGCGGCACGTCCATGCCACCGATAAAGCCATAGGTGCCGGCAGTGGACTTCATGGCGGCGAGCGCGCCGACCAGGAACGAACCGGTATGCTCGTCAAAGCGGATGGACTGCACGTTGGGCGCATCCACCACGGCGTCGATCACCACGAAATTGGTGTCGGGGAACTCAGCAGCCAGCGGGCCAAGCACCGATTCCCACATGAAGCTCATCACCACGATGGGATTGGCACCCTGGGAGGCGAAGCGGCGCAGGGCCTGTTCGCGCTGGGCGTCGTTCTGCAGTTCGAGATCGAGATAGTTGCCGCCGGTATCGGCCTTCCACTTCTCGGCGCCATTATAGGCTGCTTCGTTGAAGGACTTGTCGAACTTGCCGCCCAGATCGTAGATCAGCGCCGGATCAGCGAGCGCAGCGCCAGTGAGGACTGCGCTCAGCGCGACGCCGCCGGCAATGGCCTTGGTAAAGGTGGTGAGTTTCATTGAGTTCGTCTCCCTGTCTCGCACTGAAGCGTTGGCGCTTGTCTTCCAACGGACAATCTTCGTGCGCTACAGCGAATACAATCGTGCAAACGAGACGCCCGCAAGAGGGAATCGAGCAATTTTTTCCGAATGGTCAAATATTGAGCAAGGTTCTGCTGGCCACTTTATGCCAATAGGCCCGATCAGGACGGAGTCACGTCGCGTTCCAGCGGCGTGACCTCGGCGCCCATCGCTACGCCAAAGCGCTCGAAAAAGCCGTCGATCACCTTCTGCGCCGAATTGCCGATAATGGCCTTGCCCAGCCGCATGAGCTGGCCCGAGGCGCCACCCTGGGCGGCAAAGACCAGCAGGGTTGCGTCGCCGGAATCGGACAGGATGATGTCGGCCGAGCCTTCGGCCAGCCCGAGCAGGCCACCCTTGCCCTTGCCCGACAGGGTATAGCGCTGGGCCGGCACGATGCCGGACAATTCCAGATCGCCTTTGAATACCGGGTGGACCACGCCGAGATTGACCTTGATCTCGAGTTCGAGCGCGGTTTCGCTGGTCCAGTCGATGCGGTGACAGCCGGGAATGGCGGCCTTGAGCACTTCGGTGTCGTTGAGCGCGGCCCAGACGGCGATGCGGGGCGCGGCGACGCGATAGCGGCCTCCAAAGTCCATTAGTGACGCCCAACTGGCTGCAAGGACGCTGCCGCCCTATTAACGCCTTGATAGGTCAACAAGGAATTCCCGGCCATGGCGTGCAACCCCGCTCTTTACGTGCGGCTTTTTCGCACCAATATGGTCTAAATAGTTGCCCCGGCCCCGTGTTGCAATTGTCATGCGGCCAGCCAGCAGCGATCTAATAGCGCAAACAAGCGCCTTCCGCCGGTCCGGCGTCAGTTTACGGGAGCGAATAATGGCCGATGAAGTGACCACCGCACAGCCAAGCCAGGCCTCTGTCGCCGTGATGGCCGAAAAGCCGTTGCAGTATCTGGACAAGGCGGTCAACGCCATTCGCGACCTGGGCATCTGGCCCGAACAGCAGGGCGAACAGCCGATTACCGGGCTGCTCAGCCAGATCACCGAACTGGACGAAACCCGCGTGGTGCTGATCGGCCGCACGCTCAGCCAGGCCAGCGCCTTCAACGAAGTGGTGCGCGAGCAGATCGCCGCCATGAAGATCGGCGAGCGCTACGAAGACATCACCAAGGGCTTCGATTCGATCCGCGACGACGCCAAGGGCATGGTCGACCAGTTGGCCGACAACAAGCTCGACCTGCTGGAGCGCGCCTCCAATGTGTGGATGAAGGTCAGCCGCGGCGACATCGCCCAGCGCTTCAACAAGATCCGCGACATCTATCTTGAGGTCACCAAGGACACCAAGGACCAGATCGACCGCGAGCAGACCATTCTCGAGGCCTATCGCGACTTCCGCGGTGCGCTCAAGCAGTCCGAAGTGATGGCGCTCGAAGTGCTGCATACCGCTGAAGGCCGCCTCGAAGCCAAAAAAGACATCCTCAACGCCTCCTCGGCTGCCGTCGCCGGCTATGCCGGCACCGTGCCGGCTGATCGCGCCCGCCTCGAAATGGATCGTGACGAAAAGCTGCGCGACATGCAGAACGAGGAAAAGCGCTACCAGATCGCCAAGGATCTCTCGGACAATCTGACCATCTCCTACAACACCTCCGAAGTGGTGATGGCCCGGCTGATGCAGACCACCAATGCCAAGGAGCGGGTGTATCAGCAGTCGATCTCGTTCTTCTCGACCAATGAGACGGTACTGACGGCGCTCAGCGCCTCATTCACTGGCATGTTCGGGCTGCATGAATCGACCCAGACCCTCAACGCGATGAAGGAAGGGATGAGCAAGAGCCTCGAAACCCTCTCCGAAATCGGCGACAAGGTGCAGGAAGAGGCGGTCAAGGCCGGCTACGGCCCGACGGTGCGTGCCGATGCGGTCAAGAAGCTGGTCGACTCGGTGGTGAACTTCCAGGAGAAGAGCCGCACCATCATCAACGAAATGCGCATCGCCTCGACCAAGAACTCCGCCGAAATCCGCGATGCTGTCGAAGACGGCAAGCGCCGGCTGGCGGCCCTGGCTGCCGATGGCAATGCGCTGCTGCTTGAAACCAAGAACTGAAAGGCCCTGACCTCGGGTGAACGCCAACTATGAGTGACGTGACAGCGAAGCCCGCTGCGCCCCTGGATGAAGTCATGCTGGCGATGGACGTGGTCGACACGCTCCGTCACCGGCAGGACTTGGCCGTGCGTGAACTTGGCACCGATGCCAAGGAACGCCAGCTCATCGACAAGCTGCGCGACATCTATCACCAGCAGGGCATCGAAGTGCCCGACCACATCCTCAAGGAGGGTGTGGCGGCACTGCAGGAAAGCCGCTTCGCCTATGATCCGCCGGCGCCGGGCTTCGGCACGACGCTGGCGCGGCTCTATGTCGGCCGCAAACGCTGGGGCAAGCCGGTCGGGTTGGCGCTGCTAGCGCTGGTCCTGCTCGGCGTCGGCTTTTTTGGCGTCTGGCAGCCCTATCAGAACGGGCGGGCCGAACAGGCGCGGATCGAGCTGGCCGAAGGCCTGCCGGCGCAGCTGGACCGGCTCTACGACACGATCTTCGAGGAAACCAAGGTGCAGCAGGCCGTGCTGCAAGCCGAGTCCCTGCGCACAAGGGGCAAGAATTTTGCCGCCGAGGGCGACCGCGTAGCGGCCGAAGCGGCGGTGGCCGATCTGACCGCATTGCGCGACCAGTTGCGCCGGGAATATGTGCTGCGGGTGGTCAATCGCGCCGATGTGCAATCGGGGTTCTGGACCATCCCCGAAATCAACACCGCCGCCACCAACTACTATATCGTGGTCGAAGCGATCGATGCCGACGGCAACACGCTGAGCCTGCCCATTCTCAATGAAGAAAACGGGGAAACCGAGATCGTCTCCAGCTGGGGCGTGCGCGTGCCGGAAAGCGTTTATGACGGGGTCGCCGCCGACAAGCGCGATGACGGCATCATCCAGGTCAATGAAGTCGGCCGCAAATCGGATGGCTTCCTCGATGTTGAATATAACATGCCCGTTCTCGGCGGCGCAGTGACGCGGTGGTAGAGCAATGAGCATCCGCGGACCTGAAGCCCTGGCCAGTCTCGACGAGGCGATGCGCGACATTCGGCGCGAGGAGGAGGAAATCTCCAAGCGCCTCGCCCGGTCGGCTGAAAAGCTGGGCAAGATCAAGGAAAACGAGGCCGAGCTGTTCCGGCAGCTGGCGCAGCTGCGGCTCGACCCTGCCGTGCAGGGCGAGCTGGACGGGCGCATTTCGGCCGCCGAGGCCAAAGCCCGCGACATGCTCAAGGCCCGCGCCAAGGATTTGAGCAAGGCCGAACAGACCATCGCTGAATGCGACGCGACTTTGGGTCGGCTGACCGCCGAGCGCGCCGCGACGCTCAAGGTTTTTGAAGGCCATCAGGCCGAACTCAAGGCGCTGGCCGCCAAGCTCGGCGCCACCATCGCGCGCGACCCGGCCTTCGCCGCCCAGCGGACCCAGGCCACCGAGCTGGGCGAGATCGCGGCGCAATCGATGCGCAAGACCGAGCAGGCCGAGACCGACCGCGACGAGAAGGGCAAGCCCTACCGCGACGATCCGCTGTTCATGTATCTGTGGGAAGCCGGCTACGGCACCGCCAGCTACCGTGCCAGCAATCTCATCCGCTATTTCGACGGGATGGTCGCGAGCTTGGTGGGCTTCCACAAGGCGCGGCCGAACTTCACCATGCTCAACGAGATCCCGCTGCGACTGCGCGAGCATGCCGAGCGGCAGATCGAGAATGCCCGTGCCGCCGAGGCCGAGGTCGACAGGCTCGAAACCGAGGCCATCGACGCTGCCGGCGGCAAGCCGATGCGCGAGGCGATGCAGGCCAGCCAGGACCAGATCGAGGCGCTGGACAGCCAGATCGTCGCCACTGAAGACCAGCGCGACGACACTGCCAAGACGCTGGGCCTGCTGTCGCAGGACAATAACCCCGCTTTCGAGGGCGCCTTGTCGGAACTGGCGACGGCGCTGGGCCGCGAGGATATCCAGACGCTCTTGGCCGAGGCCCGCCGCACCCGCACCGGGCAAGACGACACCATCGTCGCCCAGATCGACGATGCCCGCGCCCGCGCCAAGGACGAAGACGCCGAAACCGCCGACCAGAAGGAGCGGCTACGGACACTGGCGGCGCGGCGGCGCGAGCTGGAAGACATCCAGTGGGAATTCAAGAAGCAGCGCTTCGACGATCCGCGTTCGACCTTCCGCGACGAAAAGCTGGTGGGCGACGTGCTCAACGACTTCCTGCGCGGCGGCATTACCGCGGCCAGCTATTGGGATCAGTGGCGGCGCAGCCAGAACTGGAGCGCCGGTACCTCGGACTGGGGCGGCGGCGTTGGCTTGCCCAATAATGGAAGGCAGCGCTCCAGCTCGCCCTGGGCCGACAAGGGTGGCAGCAGCTTCAACTGGCCCGATTCCAGCTTTGGCGGCGGCAAGTCCAAAGGCAATAGCGGCGGCTTCGGCGGCGGCTGGGGCGGTGGCTCCAGCAGCGGTGGCGGCGGCTTCTCGCGCCCCCGCACCGGCTCCACCGGCACGCGCAAACATTCCGGCTTCAAGACCGGCGGCGGGTTTTAGGACTCCCGGATCGTCACCCTCGGGCTTGACCCGAGGGCCCTGCACCGACCCAACACGCAGCTAGTATAACGCCCTCGGGTCAAGCCCGAGGGTGACGGCTGGTGGACAAGCCTCAGTTCGCCGGCGGCGTGGCCATCAATTCCCAGACATTGCCTTCGCTATCCTCGAAATAGGCGGAATAGCCCCATTCGGACTCGGTACCGGGGGTGATGATGGTGCCGCCGGCGACCAGCACCTTGTCGAGGATGTCATCGACTTCGATCGCGCTCGCGGCCTGATGGCTCAGCACGAAGCCGGGCGTGCCGGCGACCACGGCATCCTTGCCGGCGGTCTCGGCGATCTGCTCGCGCGGGAACAGCACAAAGGAGAAATCATTGTCGAAGAAGAAGGCGACATGGTCCTCTCCGGCGCCGATCTGCTCGTCGCTGATGTCGAACAGCGTCCGATAGAAGGCAAAGGCCCGCTCCAGATCGTCGACCCCGATGGTGATGATGGAAATCGAAGGCTTCACGACTGGCTCCTGATACGCGGGATTTTGCGCAAACTAGCCCAGCAGGCGCCGTGGAGCCAGCCGAGCTAGTCGTAATAGACCGAAATCCGCTGGCCGCCGATTTCGTGGACCTTGATGTCCATTTCGTAGATTTCCGAGAGCACCACCGGATCAATCATCTGGTCGGCCGGGCCCTGCCCCGCCACCTTGCCGTGCTTCATCGCCACGATGTAGTCGGAATACCAGGAGGCGAAATTGATGTCGTGCAGCACCAGCACCACGGTCTTGCCCAGCTCGTTGGCGGCGCGGCGCAGCAGCTTCATCATGCCCATGGCATGTTTCATGTCGAGATTGTTGAGCGGCTCGTCGAGCAGCACATAATCGGTGTCCTGACACAGCACCATGGCGACGAAAGCCCGCTGGCGCTGGCCACCCGAGAGTTCATCCAGGAAGCGGTCTGCCAGTTCCACCAGGTTGAGATAGGTGATGGCTTCCTCGATATGACGCTGATCCTCTGGGGTCAGCCGGCCCTTGGAATAGGGATAGCGGCCAAAGCTCACCAGATCGCGTACGGTGAGCCGCGCGGTCATGTGATTGTCCTGCCGCAGGATCGACAGCCGCCGCGCCAGCACGTCGCTGGGGGTCTTGGTGACGTCGAGACCGTTGACCGTCACCGTGCCGCTATCCATCGCCATCAGCCGGCTGACCATCGACAGCAGCGTCGATTTGCCGGCGCCATTGGGACCGATGATGGAGGTGATGCCACCGCCCGGCAGGGTCAGCGAGACGCCGTCGACGACGCAGGCATTGCCATAATGTTTGGTGACGCCATGGGTGACGATCAACGTGCAGCCCTCCGCAGGACGAGAATGATGAAGACGATGCCGCCGAGAAACTCGATGATGATCGAAAGCGCGGTATCGAAGGCGAAAACGCGTTCCAGCACGGTCTGGCCACCGACGAGGCAAGTGATGGCCAGCAGCACCGCTGCCGGCAGCACATATTTATGGCGGCTATTGCCGACCAGCGAATGCGCCAGACTGGCCACCAGCAGCCCAAAGAAAGTAATCGGCCCGACCAGCGCAGTGGATACCGCCACCAGCACCGAAACCAGCATCAGGATGATGACCACGGTGCGCTTGTAGTCGACGCCCAGATTGATGGCATGGGCACGGCCGAGCGAGAGAATGTCATAGGTATGCATCAATCGCAGCCCGACAAGGGTGACGGCGATGATGATGGCCGAGGCCACCGCCAGCAGCGTCGTATCCACTGTGGCGAAGCTGGCAAAAAAACTGTCCTGCAGCACGTTGAAGGCATTGGGATCGAGCATGCGCTGCATGAACTGGCTGAGGCTGCGGAACAGAATGCCGAAGACGATGCCGACCAGCACCAGCAGGGTCAGGCTGCGCTCCTCGCCCAGAAACAGCCAGCGGAACAGAAGGCCGGAAAACACCACCATGACGACGACTTCGACGCCGAACTGGAGTTGCGGATCGAGCGCGGTCAGCGCACCGACGCCGAGAAAGAACACCACGGCGGTCTGCAGCAGGATGTAGAGTGCGTCGAAGCCCATGATCGAGGGGGTCAGGATGCGGTTATTGGTGACAGTCTGGAACAGCACGGTGGACACCGCCACCGAATAGGCCACCAGGCTCAGCGCCAGCAGCTTCCGCCCCCGGAACGGCAGCACGAAGCTCCAGCTGCCCTTGGCCCCCAGCGTCATGAAGCAGGCGACGGAAATAAGCGCCAGCGCGCCGAGGATCAGCAGCACCAGCACCGGGCGGGTCAGCCAGACCGGCCGCAGCGACAGCTTGCCCAAGGTAGCGGTCTGGGTGTCAGGAGGCATGGCGACGCGTCCCCAGCAGCAGATAGAGGAACACGGCGCTGCCGATGACCCCGACCACGACGCTGATCGGGATTTCATAGGGATAGCGAATGACGCGGCCCAGAATATCGCAGGCCAGCACGAAGCCGGCGCCACTCACCGCCACCCAGGGCACGGTGCGGCGCATATTGTCGCCAACCATCAGGCTGACCAGATTGGGGATGATCAGGCCAAGAAACGGAATGGAGCCGGCGGTGACCAGCACCACGGCGCTGACCAGCGAGACGATGACCAGCCCCAGCACCATGACGCGCTGATAGTTCAGCCCCAGATTGGTGGTGAAATCCTTGCCCATGCCGGCCACGGTGAAGCGGTCGGCGGCGACATAGGCCAGACCCAGGCACCCCAGCCCGATCCACAGCAATTCATAGCGCCCGCGCAAAATGCCGGAAAAATCGCCCATGTTCCAGGCGAGCATCGACGCCATCAAATCGAAGCGATAGGCGAAGAAGCTGGTGACGGCGCCGATGATGCCGCCCAGCATGATGCCGACCAGCGGCACCAGCATGACATCGCGCAGCGGCACCACGCGCAGGATGCGCAGGAACAATGCCGTGCCGGCCAGCGCGAACGCTGCCGCGATCAGCATCTTGCCCATCAGCGGCCAGCCCGGCACGAAAATCGTCGCGACAAGAAAGCCGAGCCCAGCCGATTCCGTGGTGCCGGCAGTGGAGGGTTCGACGAAGCGATTGCGCACCACCATCTGCATCACCAGCCCGGCCACCGCCATGGAGCTGCCGGCCAGGATGATGGCCAGGGTGCGCGGCACCCGGCTGATCAGCAGCACCTGCATCGGCCGGTCTTCGGCACTGGTCGACAGCAAACCGCTCAGCGACACGTCGCTGACGCCGACAAACAGGCTGATGACCGCAAGGGCCAGGGTCGCCACGATGGCGAGGATGAGCAGGCGCACCGGCCGACCTTCCTAAAAACATCAGAAGCCCGGCGGCCTTGCGGCAGCCGGGCTGGGATCAAGTCAGGTCGATCAGCCGTTGAGGCCGGCCAGCACCTGGTCGAGCATCAGCATCACGCCGTTATAGCCATGCATGGTGATGTAGGCGGCCTGGGGGTCGAGGTAAACGATGTGACCTGCCTGGGCAGCCTTGGTCTGGTTGACCAGCTCATTGTCGAGCAAGGCCGCAGCGGCGCCAGCGTTTTCGCCGGTGCCGGCATCGCGGTCGACCACAAACAGCCAGTCGGGATTGGTTTCGAGGATATATTCGAAGGACACGCCGTCGCCGCCGTGATCGCCATCCTTGACGTCAGCCATGGCCGAGGGGATGCCGACCTGATTGTGGATCCAGGCGACGCGGCTATCGGGGCCATAAACGCCGAGCTTGCCGGCATTGGTGACCAGCACCAGGGCATTGCCCTTGCCTTCGGCAGCGGCGGTGACTTCGGCGACCTTGGCGTCGAGTGCGGCCTGCAGTTCAGCAGCCTTGGCTTCGAGGCCGAAAATGCCGCCCAGCGTCACCAGATTGGCTTCGAGGCCACCGATAATGTCGGCATTGTTCACCGACAAATCGATGGTCGGCAGGATGTCCTTGCCGGTCGGATAGGCGGCGGCCGAGCGGCCGGCGACGATGTAAAGGTCGGACTCGGAGGCGGCAATGCCTTCAAAATCGGGCTCGAACAGCGAGCCGATCGGCAGCGCATCAGCAGCCACGAAATCCTTGAGATAGCCCGGAACGTTGCCAGCCGGGGTGCCGGCGACGGCAACGCCGAGCGCATGCAGATTGTCGAAGGCAGCCCAATCGGACGTCAGCACCTTGGCGGGAACGCCACTGATCGTGGTCTCGCCCTGCGCGTGGGTAATGACCTTGTCCTGCGCCATTGCGGCCAGGGCGGAAAACGACAGCGCGCCGGCAACGAGCGCGGCGAAGAGTACGGGGGTACGGGTAAGCTGCAAGGCTGCTTCCAATCCAGTAACGGTCAATCGGGGGCGCGGTCAAAATCATGACTGCGTTGGTCCGGTTTACTAGCCAGATGAATCGGCGGAGTCAAAAGATAAGATGACGCATTCCATCATCTTTTTAATTGCCCGGCCGGAAATTAATCCGGCCGGGCCTGGAATCAGGATTTAGCCAGCAGATTGCGCAGCTTACCCAATGCGGTGGCATTGTCCTCGCCATAGGCGATGGTGCCCTGGAACCCGCCCTGCCGATCCAGCAGATACACCGAGGCGGTGTGATCCATGGTGTAGTCATCGCTGCCCTCGATCGGCACCTTGGCGTGATAGGCGCCCCAGGCCTTGGCTATCTTGTCGATCTCGGCTGGCTCACCGGTGAGCCCGGTGATGCGGTCGCTGACCCAGCTCACATAGTCGTCGAGGATGGCCGGCGTATCGCGTTCCGGGTCGACGGTGACGAAATAGGCGCGCAGATCCTTGCCCTCATCGCCCAGCGCCTCGAACCAGGCGCTCATCTCGGCCAGAGTGGTCGGACAAACGTCAGGGCAATGGGTGAAGCCGAAAAACAGCACCGAGGGATTGCCGACAAACACGGTTTGATCCACCGGATTGCCGCGCTGGTCGACCAGATTGTATTGCCCGACGCCGAAGCTGCCCGTGGTGGCGGTGGCAGTGGCAGTGGCAGCTGGCTGCGGGCGGAGCAAATAAGTGCCGGCGCCTACCACGGCCACGGCGGCAACGGCTACCCAGAGCCCGATACGAAAACGATGCATATTCATTAGTGCTGGTGCTCCATGGCTTCCGGCGCAGCGGCGGCTGCGGCCCCGACCGGCAGCATGACCTCAACCGTACCGGCCTTCTCAAAGGTCAGCGTCACCGGCACGGTTTCGCCTTCGACGAAGGCCTGATTGAGCCCCATGAACATGATGTGGATGCCGCCGGGCGCCAGCACGATGGTTTCGCCAGCCGGGATTTCAACGCCGTCTTCGAGCTGGCGCATCTTCATCACGTCGCCTTCCAGCGCCATTTCATGGATCTGCACATTGGTGGCGGCGGGCGAGGTGGCCGAGACCAGACGGTCAGCCTCGGCGCCGGTATTTTCGATGGTCAGGAAGCCGCCGCCGACCGGCGCATTGGGCAGGGTGGCGCGGGTGAAGGGCAGCGAGATATTGATCGGCCCGAGATGCGTGACGCCATTATGGGCGAAAGCGGGGGTAGCGGTGAGAATGGCGGCCACGACGGCGGCCTTGAGCAAACGGATCATGATGGAATTCCGGAAATTGAATTGGTCTTGCTGGCCCAGCGGCCAAAAATTCAGACCACAACCGGAGGCGCGCGCGGTCCACTCGGCGGCGCTGCGGCCGCCGCAATGATCGCCGGTTCGGTCGGCACGGCAATCGGCGCCAGCGCCATCAGCGTCAGCCCGGCGGGCAGCACGCTAGGCGTGGGCTGCACCAGATCGGTCTTGCCAACGCCGGTGGCGGGGCATTTGCTGACCGGATTATCCTGATCGGCGCCGATCAGTCCGGCTGGCGTACAGGTAACCCAGCTAGCGGTGATGGTGGAATAACCCAGCTCTTCGAAGCCCAACTGGCTGGCCCGCGCATGATGCAGCGGCGCCAGCAGCGTCAGCACATAGATGGCCAGCACGGCCAGGGCCGTCCCGATCTCTCTGCCGATGCTGCGCTGGCTGGACATGATCTCACTCATAGAATGCCACAGGCCGAGACGAAAGAGCTGAGTTGTCGCGGCAGCGCGATGCCGATGCTCACCACCTCGGCTCGCCCATCCACGGTGTCACCCCGGCCTTGAGCCCGAGCCCATCCCGGACGCATGCCACGGCCGCCAGGTGGTTCGGACAACCATCTCAGGCTGGGTCCCGGCTCAAGGCCGGGATGACATCGTGTGTGAGGTTGGCCCAGTGAGCCCCCTACACGCTCGGCACATAGGTCTCGCTGCACAGCGCGATGAAACTCTTCATCGCCGCCGAGAGCGGGCTGGTCTTGCGGCGGGCCACCAGCAGCTGACGCAGCGCCCAGGGCTCGGCCAGCGGGGCGCAGACCAGATCGGTGCCGGCCAGCAGATGGAGGCTCGTCGAGCGCAGAAAGCCAATGCCGAAGCCGGCCTCCACCATGCGCACCAGCGCCGGAAAACTTTCCACCCGCACGCTTTCCAGCAGCGGCTTGCCGGCGGTTTTCGCAGCCTCGGCCAGTAGCCGATCCAGCGAGCCGGCCAGATGAATGCCGACAATGGGATGATCGATGACCGTGGCGAAGCCGATATCCTTGCGCGGCTCGATGCGCGCGGCCAGTGGATGATCGGGCGGGGCCAGTACCCAGACGCGGTCATCCTCGAAGGCTTTGATTTCAAAACGGGTGAAATCGTAGTTGTCGGAGACAATGGCGATATCGGCCCGTCCCTCATCCAGCGCCAGCAGCGATTTGGCGGCGCTCATTTCCTGAATGTCGAGATCGATGCCGACATGCTTGGCAGCGTAATGCGCCAGCAATTCGGGTAGCCGCCCGGTCAGCGCCGAACTGGTGGCGGCCAGGCGCAGACTGCCGCGCTGACCGCTGCCGAAATCGGCCATCACCGCGTCGAGATCGGCGATGGCGCGCAACACTTTGCGGCAGCCATCGGCATAGGCTTCGCCGGCCGTGGTCAACCTTACGCCATGGGCCGAGCGATCGAACAGCACCACGCCCAGCCGGCTTTCCAGATCGGACACCCGCCGGCTCACCGCCGACGAGGCAATGCCTTCGCGCTCGGCGGCGCGGCCAATCGAGCCGGTGTCGGCCAACAGCAATATGAGGCGTGCGGTGACGCTATCGAACGGTGCCATGCCATCTCCCCAGATGAGCGGCACCATAACGATCAGCCGCCGATCAGCAAGGAAATGCCGCGCAGCAGGTAGTAAAAACCGATAGCGGTGACCAGCAGGCGCGTCCAACTCTTGAAATTGGCGTCGGTCAGTCGCTGCAATACCCAATAGCCGGCGCTGGTGCCGGCAATGGCGAAAGGCGCCGCCAGCGCCACCGCGCCCCATTCCCAGCCGCTCAGCACCATGGCGGCGTTCCAGTAAAACACCACCTTGCCGGCATGGTTGATCACCTGCGCCGCCGCCTTGGTGGCGATGATGGTGTGCCGGTCCATCGGGGTGCGGATGAAGAACATGTCGATGGTCGGCCCGGCCACGCCCACCGCCAAATTGATGCCGCCGCCGAGCAGGCCACAAATAAAGGCGTGATGCGGCTTGCTGGCATCGAGCGCCAGCCAGGATTGCGGTATCCACAACAGCGCCGGCAACACGCCGATGATGATGCAAACGCTCGCCAGATCGGGGACGTAGCGCACGCTGAACAGGATGACGCCGGCGGTAAACAGCCCCAGCGTCATAATCGCCAGCACGCGCCAATCGATGAATTTGCGCGAGAAATAGGCCCGCGAGCCATTGGCGATGATCTGGATGGCGCCTTGCACCGCAATGGCGGTGCCCACCGGCAGGATCAGCAGCAGGATGCCGAGCAGCACCAGCCCGCCGGCCATGCCGAAAATGCCTGACAGCGTGGCGGTGAAAAACACCGACGCCAGCAGAATGGCGACTATCGGCAAACTCATTATCTCAGTCCCTCATTGGAAGAACTCATGCCCGCTCCGCAGCGAGCGCGCCATGACAGATGCGGCATGAGGGGGTGCCGGAAGGCATAGCCAAGGCGTTCCGCAAACGCGATGTCATCCCGGCCTTGAGCCGGGACCCATCCTGAGATCGGGGGATGGGCCCCGGCTCAAGGCCGGGGTGACGCCGTGGGTGTTACGAGATGCTGCCCAAAGCTCGATCTGTACCTCCCCCTTGATGGGGGAGGCTAGGAGGGGGTGGAGCCACACAATCAAAATTCAGGACGAACGCTCACGTACTCGCCGCCCGCGCATTGGCCTGCGCCACCAGATCGTCCGGGATATCGTCAAAGCTGGCATAGTTCATATTATACAGCTTGGCGTAGAGCCCTTCCCTGGCCATCAGCTCGTCGTGATTGCCGGTTTCGATCATCTCGCCATTCTGCAGCACGATGATGCGGTCGGCGCCGCGAATGGTGGCCAGCCGATGGGCGATCACCATGCCGGTGCGGCCTTCGAGCAGGGTCAGCAGCGCCTTCTGGATCTGCCGCTCGGTGTAGGAATCGATATTGGCGGTGGCCTCGTCGAGCACCAGGATTTTGGCGTCAGCCACCAGCGCCCGGGCGAAGCTGAGCAATTGGCGCTGCCCCAGCGACAGATTGGAGCCGCGCTGTTCCAGCACGCTGTCATAGCCGCCCGGCAGGCGGGTGATGAACTCATGCGCGCCGACGGCCTTCGACGCCGCGATCACATCGTCCAGCGTCGCCGAGGCCTTGTTGTAGCGGATATTGTCGAACACGCTGCCGGTGAACAGGAACGGCTCCTGCAACACCATGGCGACCTGCTCGCCCAGCGATTCCTGGGTGATGTCGCGCACGTCATGGCCACCCACCAGCACCGCGCCGCCCTGCACCTCGTAGAAGCGGTGCACCAGCGACATGGCCGAAGTCTTGCCCGAGCCGGTCGGCCCGACCAGCGCCACGGTCTCGCCCGGCTTGACGGTAAAGCTGACATTTTTCAGCACCGGGCGGTCGGCGCTATAGCCGAACACCACGTCGCGGAACTCCACCGAGCCGTCCATGTCGCGCGTCAGCACCACGGCGTCGGGCTTGTCGGTGATCGAGGCGGGAATATCGAGCACTTCGGTGATGCGGCGGCCCGAGGTCATGGCGCGCTGCATGATGGAATATTGCATGGTCAGCGAGCGGATCGGGTCGAAGAAACGCTGGATGTAGAAGATGAACGCCACGATGACGCCGATCTCCAGACTGCCATTGAGCACCAGCGAGCCGCCGACCACGATGACGATGGCCATGGCGATGCCGGTGAGGCTGTCGACGATCGGCACCATCACCTGGGCAAAGCGCGAACCGGTGAGCTGGGTCTGCAGATTGTTGTAGGCCTTGTCGTCATACAGGTCGAAATTGACCTTCTGGCGATCCAGATTCTGCACGGTGCGGACGCCGTTAATGCCTTCGGCCATGGCGCCGGCGGTGATCGAATTGGTCTCATGCGCCGCCCAGAAAGCGCGCTTGGCCGGCGGCAGCCAGAAAATGCGCACGATGAACAGCACCGGCATGGTGGAGAGCGTCAGCAGCCCGAGGCGGAAGTCGAGCGTCAGCAGCACGGCGACAATGCCGAATAGCAGCACCAGATCGCCGACCGAGATCACCGAGGTTTCGAGGAATTCCTGCATCGAGCTGACGTCGCCCTGCAGCCGGCTCATCAGCCGGCCGACCTCGGTCTTGTCCATGAAGCTCAGCGACACGCGCTGCAATTGGGCAAACATGGCGCGGCGCATGTCGAACAGCACATGCTCGGCCACCTGCCCGACCTGGCTTTCCTGCACCCAGGAGGCGGCGAAATTGATCACCACCACCAGCGCGAACGAGCCGGCAGCCCATAACAGATTGGTGGTGTTGCCACCCTCGGTCATGCCGCTGTCGATGGCGCGGCCGATGATCAGCGGAATCGCCAATTGGGTCAGGGTAAAGATCAGCACTGCCGCGACCGACAGATAGATCTTGGCCTGATAGGGCGCGACGAACGCCCAGATGCGGCGCACCGTGCGCGGATCATAGGCCTTGCCGAAAATCTCTTCTTCGATGCGGTGGCTGCCGACGCTGGCGCGGGGCGGGCGCTGGCCCGGGAAAGCGGCGACGTCGCGGTCGTCTTCGTCAATGGCGCTCATTGGGCAGCGCTCCCCAGCTCAAGGTCGTCGGTGGGACGGGTCTGCAAATCATAGAGCGCGCGGTAGCGGCCGCCCTGTGCCAGCAGCTCCTCGTGGCTGCCCTGCTCGATGATCTTGCCGTCTTCGAGAAACAGGATGGTGTCGGCATGCAGCAGCGAGCTGAGGCGATGGCTGATCACCAGCGTCACCCGGTTGCTGGCATAGCGGCGGATGGCGCTGCGGATGCGGTGTTCGGTGCCGGCATCGATGGCGGCGGTGCTATCGTCAAACACCATCACCGCGGGTTTGAGCACCAGGCTGCGGGCAATCGACAGGCGCTGCCGCTGGCCGCCCGAGAGCGACACGCCACGCTCGCCCACCACCGTGTCGTAACCGGCGGGCAGGCCCATGATGTAGCTGTGCAACTGGGCGCTTTCAGCAGCCTTTTCGATCTTGGTCTCCTTGGACCAGGGATCGCCATAGGCAATGTTGTTCTCGATGGTGGTGGTGAAGAGGAAGCTGTCCTGCTGCACCACGGCGACGGCCCGGCGTAAAGATTGCAGCGACACCTGGCTGACATCCTGCCCATCAATGGTGATCTTGCCGCCGCTGACATCGTAAAAACGCGGGATCAGATGGGCGAGGGTCGACTTGCCGCTGCCCGGCGCACCGACAATGCCGATGGTCTGGCCGGCCTTGGCCTCGAACGACACGCCGTTCAGCGTGGCATGGGTGGCGCCCTCATAAGTGAAATGCACATCCTCGAAGCGCAGCGTGCCCTCGGTGACCTTGAGGTCCGGCACGCCGGGCGCATCGACAATGGCCAGCGGCTGATCGAGGAAGGCGTAGAAGCGCTCGCCGCAGGTGGAGGCGCGGGCGAAGGAGTTGACCATCAGGCCGAGCTGACGCACCGGCATCTGCAGAATGGTCATGAAGGTGAGAAAGCTGGCCAGCGTGCCGACGCTCATCTCGCCGGCAATCACCTTGTTGCCGCCGACCCACAGCACCAGCCCCATGGCGGCGAAGAAGGAAAAGGTCATGGCCGAGGTGTTGCGCACCCGGATGCGGACGCGATCATGCGCCAGCTCCAACGCCTCCTTGGAGGCCTGGTCGAACTTGGCCAGCTCGAAATCCTGCGCCGAAAACGCCCGCACGACGCGAATGCCGCCGAGATTTTCTTCCATCACCCGGGTCAGCGCCGAGAGCTTCTGCTGCAGGATGACCCAGGTGGCGCGCAGGGTCAGCTGGGCCGAGGACGAGCGCCAGGCGACGAAGGGCACAAAGCTCAGCGCCAGCAGCCCCAGCACCACATCGGTGGTCAGCAGCATAAAGGCGCCGACCCCGATCAGCACCGAGAGCAGGATCATGCGCACGAAGCCGGTGGAGAAAAACATCCGCACGCCGTCGAGATCGAGCAGGCCCATGGTGATCAGATCGCCGGTATGGACCTTGTCGTGATAGGAATAGGACAGGCGCTGCACCTTGTCGTAAAAGGCCAGCCGCAGCTCGTAGCCGACATGGTGGCCCACCGATTCCGAGTAATAATTCTGCACCAGCGTGAAGCAGCCGCGCGCCACCGAGACGCCGAGCAGCAGCATGGCGCTCATGAACAGCGCCGCCTCGGCCCCCTCGCCACCACTGCCCAGAATGCCCTGCGCCTGATCGACCGCGTGCCCCAATAGCCGCGGCACCATCAATTGCAACACCGAGGCAATTATGGTGGCGCCGATGGCGGCGCTCGCCTGCCAGGGATGGCGCAGCGAATACAGCGTGATCCGGGTCAGCGGGCTCTGGCCTTTGCCGGCATGCGCAGCGGCCACATGTTCCCGTGCATCGCCGCGTGAATGGACGCGGCCAGCCTTCTCGGTGGTCAAGGGAATATCCAGACGTCAATATAAGTGTGGGTCGAAATTGGGGGCAAACTACCGTATTCCGCAGTATCGGACCGGATTAGCTCGCCCGCTCAGTCAACCCTCATTCGCCCTACCATTCAAGACAGAATCGTCACAAAAAACGCAAATCGCAACGTTCCAACCCTCATTGCGGCACAGCGGGCGCCGGGTAGATGACAGCGGAGCATTGCCGGTTCTGGGCATCAAGCAGCGCCTGCTCGGCAGCGCTGACCATGCCGGTCTCGATGGCATTCCACAGCCCGTTCTTTTCGACCCCTTCCAGGCCGCATTGGCAATAGATGGTGCAGAGCGGCGCCGTGGTGCCGCCCGCCTCGCAGGTACTCTGGCAGGAGCGCAGGAAATCACTGCTGCGCATCGCCACCTGCGGTTGCAGCACCGCTGCGGCCGGATAGACCAGCCCGAGCAGGATCGGCTGGTGCAACAGATAGATCAGCAGGCTCCAGCGCCCGAGGAAAGCCAGCAGCTTGGGCAAGCGTCCGCCCGGCGCGATGGCGGCGAGCCGCTCGTACCAGCTTGAGGCCAGCAGCAGCCGGGTGGCGATGATGCCGACCAGCACCGCGCCGAACCAGGGGAATACCGGCACCAGATCATTGGTCGGCGGCGGAACCTGCCAGAAGCCGAGCCAGGACCACACTTTCTCATTGAACAGCGCGTCGGAGAAAAAGAAGGTCGGCGCAATGAAGACAATCGCTGCAATGATCACCAGCCACAGCGGCGTGCGCACGAAGCCCAGCCCGAGCAGGCTGAACAGCGCGATGGCATGCAGCACGCCGAAATAGACAAAACTATCCGGGAAGGTGAACCAGGTCGCCGCACTGATGATCAGCGCCCCGGCCAGCACAAACACCCAGCGCCGCCAGAAGCCGCGCCAGCGAATGCCCCGACCATGGCCGAGCACCAACCCAACCCCGACCAGAAACAGGAACGCCGCCAGAATGCTGCGGGCAAACAGCACCCATTCCGGGTCATGCCCCACATCGGCCGGGATGAAGCGGAAATAGCTGAGGTCCCAGCATAAATGATAGACGACCATGGCCAGAATGGCGACGCCACGGGCGATGTCGACAATGGCGAGGCGGGGGCGCGGCGAAGCAGTTTCACTCATGGCCGCACAATGGCTGGCGTCGCCGCCGGGTTCAATCGTGAAAATCGTCGAGCAGCCGGCTCCAGTCCTCGCCCATCAGCCCGCCGAGATAGGCGTCGCCCCGCAGCGCTGCATCGGTGATTTCGGCATGCCTAGTGGAAATGCAGTAAGCGCCGCGCGGCACGAAAACCATGCCCTTCTGCGCCCCCAGCGCCGCCATCAGAAACGGCTGCGCCAGCCCCGTTGCGCCCAGACACCCCAGCGTATCGAGATGGGCCAGCAAATCACCGACCACCGCCGCCTCCTGCCCTGGCCGGCTCAGAATATTGAGCACCCGCGCCATGCCGCCCGGTCGGGCATAAAACACGCTGCACCCGGCCAGCTCGCTTCTGCCATCGCGCAGTTCGCGCAGGTGCAGCTTGCCATGCCCCGGATTTTGCGCCGCCATCTCGAGCAGCCAGCCCAGCTCCTCCGCCCCCCACACCGGATGCAGCGCGAAGCGCTCGACCAGCCCCGGCGCCAGTTGAATGAAGTCATCCCGCGCCATCGGCGTCCCAACGGCCGGACCAACTGCCCGCAGCCCCGGCACCAGGCGCCGCAACAGCGTATCGATGCCCCGCGCCACGCCACCCAGCATTGGCCGCAACCAGCCCGGCACACGGCGCTGCATCCGCTGCGCCAGCCATCCCGCCGGGCGAAATACCCGCCGCCAATCCAGGCTCTGCACCGGCAGCACATGGCCACCAATCGCCCGCCAATGGTCGGCGCTGACCGGATTGGCGCTATCGGAAAAACAGAAATCCTGATGCCGCGCCCGCAATGTCAGCACCATATTGGCCCCGCCGCGCGTCGGCTGGCGTGGATCGGTCATGTAATTGCTCATCAGCCGACCGGTCAGCACCCGCTCCCCGATACGCACCTGCATGGGAATGACCAGCAGCGCCGCGTCGATAATGCCGTCGCCATCGCGATGCACCATGCTGGCCACAGCCGGGTCATGGCTGGGCGCGGTGAAGAAGCTACGCTCGAGATAGCTCAGGAACGCCGCCGATGGCGCCCCACCACCGCGAAAGGCGCGGTAAAACAGAGCGGCGACAGCCGGCACGTCGTCGCGCTGCATCGCCGCCATCATCGCAAAGCTCCGCTTGCGACCAAAACCTCGGCCACCGGATGGATCGCCAGCCCCCGCGCCTGCACCCGGTCGAGCACCAGCCCAAAATGGGCCGGCGAGCAGCCAATGCTGCTGGGCGCGTGTTGCACATCGTGGGCGTAAAAAATCAGCCAGCCGCCACCCTCTACGAGATCTTCCAGCAGCCGGTCCAGCCGCGCCGGGCTGAGCGTCGCGTCATACAACTCCTCGGCCCGCAGATGCGCCAGGTCGATCCAGCCGCGATTGATCCCCGGCTGGATGCCGCGCAGCCCGGCATAAAGCGGCGCCAGCAGGCGCTTGGTATTGAGCGACACGACGCCGAACGGGTAGGCGAAGGAGGTAGGCGCCCGCCCGCTCAGCGCCGCGATTGCCGAAGTGTTGGCAGTCACATCGGCAATGAGGTGATCCGGCGCGCAGCGCTGGACATTGAGATGGGCGCTGGTATGGCCGCCGATATCGTGCCCGCGCGCCGCCAATGCAGCCACCTGATCGCGGCTGGCAATCTGCTGGCCGTTCTCGCTGCCCCCAGCCAGCGCATCGGCGAAATAGAAAGTGCCGCGCGCCCCGAGCGCTTCGAGCTGCGGCGCGGCGTATTCAACGGCAGAAACCGGAAAATCATCAAAGCTGAACGACACCATCGGCTGGCTCAGTCTGAGCCGGAATGGCCGGAACGGGATGGTCCGGGCCAGTCGGCGCGACAGGCCGGCAATGGGGTGGGACAGCTCTATCACCAGACCTCTTCGCGGACGGGTAGCGGCAGCGGCGTCAGACCCAGGCTGGCCAGAACCGCGTTCATGCGCGACACGGCGACCTCGGTGGTGAAGCTGGCGGCGCGCGCCCGCAGCGCCGCGCGGTCCACCGGCGCATCGAGGGCAC
Organism: Devosia sp. A369; assembly: GCF_054489345.1. Classification (NCBI taxonomy): domain Bacteria; kingdom Pseudomonadati; phylum Pseudomonadota; class Alphaproteobacteria; order Hyphomicrobiales; family Devosiaceae; genus Devosia; species Devosia sp. A369. The sequence continues at coordinate 123,280 of NZ_JBTMWV010000008.1, forward strand.
GGCGCATGGCATGGACCAGTGCATGCAGATTGTTGGGCGGCACCAGCAGGCCGAAGCGCCCATTGGCGAGGATTTCGCGCGGGCCATGGGGCGCATCGGTGGCGACCACCGGCGTGCCGCAGGCCAGGGCCTCGACAATGGCATTGCCAAAGCCCTCATGCCGCGAGGAGGAGACCAGCAGCCCGACCCGCGCCACCCAGTCACTCGGTTCGGCAACGAAGCCTAGCAGCATGACGCAATCATCGAGCCCCAATTGCCGCACCAGACGCTGCAGCGCCGGGCGCTCCGGCCCCTCCCCGAGAATGGTCAGTCGCACCATGCGCTCGTCGCGCAATACGGCGAAAGCGGCAATCAGCGCAGCAAAATCCTTCTCTCGCGACAGCCGGCCCACCGCGATGATATGCCCGGCCTCGCGCCGCTCCGGCACGATCAGTTCGGCCAACCGCGCCGCCGACAGCACCGCATTGGTGCCCAGATTGATCGCCCGTTGCGGCGCCACGCCGAAGTGCTCCACCAATTCCTGCCGCACCCCGGCGGTGAAGCTCAGCACCAGATCGGCGCGGGGATAGAGCCAGGGTGCCAGATGATAGCCGAGACGGTTTTGCCAATAGGGATCGGCGCGCCTGGCCGCCAGCGGCGCCGCCACTTCGCGCAGGATAATTCGCGGCCGCAGCGCCGGTGGGCATAGCTGCACCGCCACCACCGCAAGACAATTGCCCGCCGCCTCTGAGGCAATGATGGCCGCCGGCTGCCGCGCCCGAAGCATCCGCGTCAGCGCCGGAACGGCGCGTGCCATGCGCAGCCGCTTGCCCCCGCCCAGATCGAGCAGTGGCATGGAAGGCGCCAGAAAATCGCGCAGCGGCCCCTCTGCATCGAGGGTGGCCACCAGCATCGGCCAGCCCGCCGCCAGCAGCCCATTGGCCAGCTCGATGGCATCGCGCTGCGCCCCGCCGCCCGACATGGCGCGCACCAGCATCACGATAGATCGGCTTTGGCTATTCTCGTAAATAATCATCATCGACCAGATGGTAATAATTGAATTACTTAAATCTGATCTGATAATCCAAAGCCACGTTACTTGATTTAACGGGTTAATATTACTGGATTTTCCCTATGCACCTATACTTATCAATCCAAAAATCTTGAACGACCACCACGCCTCGCTGTATATGGTCTCCCGTCTGGGGGCTGCCGGGCTCAACCTGCTGTCGGTCGCCATCTTCACCCGGCTGGCCACGCCGGCGGTGTATGGCGTCTATCTCGTCGGCTTCGCCACCAGCTTCATCGTCTTCGCCACCCTCTGCCAATGGCTGCTGCACGCCCATTTCGGCGTCTATGCCCCGGCCCGCGCCGCGCGGCTGGCCGGAGCGCTGATCGTGGCGCTCGGCGCGGTCACGGCGCTCGGCAGCGTCCTGCTGCTGCTCGCCCTCGCCACGGGTCTGGTAGCGCCGGAGACGGCGTTGGGGATCGCCGTGCTATCGCTGGGCTTCATCATCCATATCGGCGCTGTCGAACTGGGCCGGGCCCGCCTGCTGGTCGCCGAGGTGACAGCCTCCGGCCTGCTGCGCGGCGTGCTGATCTTGGCGCTGGGCAGCCTGGCGCTGCTGCTGGCCCAATCGGCCAGTCTGTTGCTGACCGCCATTGGCCTGGGCCAAGCTCTCGCCGCCGCGCCGGTGCTACGCGCCTTGTGGCGCGACGGCATCGCCCGGCCCGAACCCGGCGATGTCATGGCGCTCCTCCGCTATGGCTGGCCGCTGATCGTGGCATTGGCAGCGGCGGCCCTCGCCCTCAATCTGGATCGGCTGGTGCTCGAGCGCTTGGCCGGCGCCGCTGCGGTCGGGTCCTATGGAGCGGTCAGCGACGTGACCCGACAGAGCTTTGTCGTGCTGGGCGAAGCCATCGCCGCCGCCTATGTGTCGCAGGCCAAGGCGCTGGGGGCGGATACTGCGCAACGCCGGGCCATACTCCGCCGCGCCTTCCTCACGCTATGGACCATAGTGCTGCTCGGCATGACCGGCTGGCTGGTGCTGGGTCCCGGCCTGCTCGGCGTATTGCTCGATGCCGACTATGCCGCCGCCGCCCCGGCGATCCTGCCTTTCATCGTGCTGGGCACCGGCGCGCTGACGCTGCGCGCTTATTATTTCGGCCAGGTGATCTATTTCGCCGGCTCGGTGCGGCGCGAGGTGATTGCCAATATCGCCATGCTGGCGCTCACCGCTATTGGCGTCGCTATTCTGGTGCCCGCCTTCGGCCCGACAGGCGCCGCCGCCGCCTTCGCACTGGCACAGCTCGGTGGTCTGCTCGGTTTCCTCATCGCCGATCGCCACACCCGGTTGATGCCGGTGGAACTTGCCCGCGCCGGGCTCGCCCTTTTGGTCTGCGCCGGCACAAGCATGCTGGGGCTGATGTTCCTGCACCTCGCCGGCTGGTGGGCGGCGCTGCTGCCGGTGCTGGCAGCCGCGCTATGGCTGGGCTGGCGCTGGGACCTGTTTGGCGCCCGTCAGTTACTGGCAATCAAGCGGCAATAATCATCAATCATCCGCTCCACCGCATAGACCTGGCGCAGGGCAAGGGCCGCCGCATGGCGCTGCGCCGAACTCGGATAATCCGCCAGCAGGACCCGCACCGCTTCTGCCAAAGCGCTAGCATCGTCAACCGGGTGAAACGCCACCGTCCCGGCCGGCGCGAGCACCTCGCGCAGCACCGGCAGGTCGGCTGCAATGACGGGCAGCCCCGCCATGCCGGCTTCGACCGCCACCAGCCCAAAACTCTCCCACCGCGAAGGAAACACAAAGGCGTCGGCCTCCGCCATCAGGCCAGCCAGAGCCGACCGGTCCAGATGACCCACCAGATGCAGCCGCGCCGCCACGCCCAGCCGTCCCGCCTGCTGCAGCAGCTCCGGGCGCAGCGGCCCATCGCCGGCAATGACCAGATGGGCGGTCGGCAACTCGGCCAAGGCAGCCACCGCGAGCTGATGGTTCTTCTGCTCGGCCAGCCGGCCGGCAGTCACCAGCAGCGGCGCCAATGACGGAATGGCCAGCCGCCCAGCCCAGCCACCGGTCACCGCTTTGGGCAGCGGCGCCACCCCATGGGGAATGAGCCGCAAGCGGCTTTGATAGCGCTGCGGATAGGTGTCCACAGCCGCAACGGTCGCCGCAGAATTGGCGATGATGGCAGTATGCAGCCCTACCAGCCCGAACCACCGATCCAGCACGCGCCAAGGGCCACGCATGGCCGAAGGGATGGCGGTGAGATGGCTCGCCCGCACTCGAACGCCAACCACTCCGCCCAGCAGCGCGCCAACCAGCCCCGCCGCCACCTGATAGGACAGGATGCCATCATAGCGCCCCGTCAGAATGCGGCGCGCCACCAGCCCCGGCCCCTGGCGCAGCACCAGCGTCTCGACCTCATGCCCGCGCGCGACCAGCCCCTCGGCCACCATCGCGGCCGGCACCGGCACGCCGCCCGGCGTATTGTTGGTGAGCAATTGCAGCACCCGGCTCATCGCGCCAACTCCGCCCGCGCCCATAGCCGCAGGCAGACGATGGCCAGCAGCCCGGTGAACCAGATGGAGTCGCCCCGGTTGAACAGCACCGCCTCAAGACTGGACATCAGCAGGGTGAACAGCCAGCCGGCGACCAGATAGTCGAGAAACGCCCGTTCGGCGGCGTCGGTCGCCCGCGCCCTGATGGCGGCTATGTGCCGAAGCGGCGCGATGCCGGCCCAGCCGAGCACCAGAACCAGGCCGGGAATGCCCGCCGAAATGGCGATATCGAGAAAGCCATTATGCGCATGCGACACCTGCGCCGCCGTATCGCCGCTGCCGGCGATGGCATAGGTCGCGCCAGTGTCCCAGAACACGTTGTAGCCATAGCCAATCACTGGCCGCCGGCCGACCGCCTCGAGAGCGAGCTGCCAGATATCGGTGCGGCCGGTAAAGCTCGGATCGGGCAAATGCGCCACCAGCAGCGCGCCGCCCGGACGCAGCCGGGTAATCGACAGCGCCCCGCCCAGCGCGGGCAACAACAGCAAGGCCGCCGACTTGCCGCCGGACAGCCCCAACAGCGCCAGCGCCCCGAGAACAATACCCCCGCCCCAGACCCGCCAGCCCAGCCGCCACAACAAAATACCGACCAGCGTGAAATGGATCGCCATCGGCGCCAGATCATTCTTGTGCCGGAACAAGCCGCGCCAGTCGCCGGCGAGGCCCTGCTCCACATTATCGCGCAGCGAATGGATGGCCAGATCGGGGGCAAAGAGGGCGCCGCCGAAACACAGCACAATGGCGAGGCTGGTGGCCACGCCCAGCGTCACGACAAAGTCTTCCATCCGCACGAACAGCAGCGGCAGGCAGACGGCGATGGCGATGACCACCCCGGCCAGCACCAGCCGGTTGAGCGCCAGCCCGGCACTGGGCGACAGCAGCGCCGTCACGGCGAACCACAGAAAGATCGACACCAGCCCCGGACTGACCGCCTGCCACAGCCGACCCGCCTGCCCGCCGCGCCACACCAGCAGCAAGGCCAGGGCGAGGATCAGCAGCGTCAGATTGCGGCGCAGACCATTGGATCGGGTCGGATCATCCAGCACGCCATAATCGGCAAGGCTGGCAAAGGGCTGCGCCTGCGTCCACAGCACCAGCATGGCGCAAAGCACAAAGCCACCGACCAGCAGCACCCTCAGCTCAAAACGGCTCAGCGCCGCAGTCATGTCTCGCCCCGCAAATAGTCGCGCACAAAGCGGCCATAGACCGAGAGCGTATCGTCTTGCAGCAGCAGGGCCGGCAGCGCGCCGGGGCTATAGCACCAGGCGGTGTGGCCGAGACCCAATCCGTCCAGAACGTCGCGGGTGAACGGGATGGCGAAGTCATCCAACCCGCCCTGCAAGCCATCCGCGCATGCCGGGCAAAAGCCCCATTCGGTGACGATGATCGGCTTGTGTTTGGCCAGCGTGCCGAGGCTGGCGAACCAGCGGTCGGGCGCATGGCGGTCTTCATTGGGATAGACATGCCAGGCATAGGCGGTGCGCGCATCATCCAGCGGATCGGCGGCCGCGCCCGTCAAATCATGCGCCCAGCGCCCACCCGCCGCGAGCACGATGTTGTCGCTGATGCGGCGGATGTCGGTCGTGATCGCCGCCCAGGCGGGCCGAAACTCAGACCAGAAAGCACCATCCGACAGCCAATGCCGCTCGTCACCCACCGGCTCGTTCCACAGCTCGAACATCACAGCCGGATCACTGCCGTGTCGCTCGGCCATGCCGCGCCAGAAGGCGATGGCGTCGTCGATGGAGGACAGATAGGCGTCGGCCGGTAGGCCCCATTGCGGCGGCGGCACCGGCGCATACAGGTCGGGAAAACCGATGGCGTGCCAGTCAACAATAACGAAGAGATTTTGCGCCCGCGCCGCCGCGATGTCGGCATCGAGCAACTGCCCCAGCAGCATTCGATCATAGCGCCAATGACCGGGATGCACGCTGATGCGCACGCAATTAGCCGCCCAGTCCTCGGCCACCACGCGATAATCATCAAGGCTGCGCCCGGCGCGGATATAGACCGGGTCGCCCATGGCAATGCCGGCGAGACGCAGCGGCGCGTTGTTCCAGTGCAGGCGATTGCCGACGATCTCGATGCGGCCCGGCTCGGCGGCGCGCAGCAGCGGCGTTGCCGCCAACCCGGCCAGCCCAGCCAGAGCGCCGCGCCGGTTCATTTGGTGGCCTTGCGGCGCTGGCGCAGCAGGCCATAAAAACCGCCCAGCACCAACCCGGCAAGGGCGCCCAGCGGTAGCAACAGGCTGAGTTTTGGTGGAAAGCTGCGCTCCATCGGAGCAACGGCGCGCGACACAATCTGGGCATTCAGCGTATCGATCTGCGCCTGCTCGGCGGTTTCACGCGAGCGCAGCAGCGCGTCCTCATAAATCGCCCGGCTGGCCTCGGCCACGCGCTCGAGCTGGCGCAGACGGATGCGGCGGGAGTCGGTATCCTGTAGCGCCGTGGTCGCAGCTTCCATCTGTTGGCTCAGGGCCCCCGCCTGCTGCTCGGCCCGCTGCAGGCCCAATTCGGCGGCATCCAGCAGCCGCCCGATTTCAGCCGTGATGGCAGTGCGGGCCAGCGCCACACCCTGCTCCGCCACCTGCAACCGGGGATGGCGCGCGCCCAGCGTGGCGCGCAGCGTCGCCGCATCGGCGACAGCACTTTGCAGCTCGCTGCGCAGCCGGGTGATGTCGACCGAGCCAATCGCCTCGGGCGCGGCAATGATGCGGTCGGGGTCCAGTGCCAATTGCCGCAATTGCGCCAGCTGGATGGTCGCGGCCTCGACCGCATTATTGGCGGCAAGCAGCGCCTGGCTGGTCTGGCCGACCCGGCCTTCAAGCAGCGACTGGCCGCCGGTTTCGACAATATTGTTGGCGCTGCGATAGCGCTCAACGGCGGTTTCGGCGACGTCCAACTCGGCCAGCAATTGCGTCAGCCGCCCCTCTAGCGTCGCCGAAGCCCGGCCGGCCTGTTCGGCGCGCTGGGCTTCGCGCAAGGCCAGATAATTGCCGACCACGGCATTGGCGATAGCGGCCGCCTTGCTGGCGCTTTCGGATTCGGCGTGAATATCGACCACATAGGTCCGGTCCAGCCGCACCACATGCACGGCCTTGCCCAGCGCGGTGACCGCCCGGCTAAGCTCATCGCGCGGCGCGTCCGAAACGTTGAAGCTCCCATCCAGCAGCGCCTTGAGCGGGTTGATCGGCCCCGCAAATTCGGGATCCTGATCCAGCCCAAGCTGGGTCGCAGCAGCGCGCAGCACCGAGTCCGAAGCCATGACCCGTGCCTGGCTTTCGATCAACACCACGCCGGCATCGCCCGAGGCGGTCGAGGGTGTCAAATCGCGTTCGAGCAATTGCAGGTTTTGCGGATCGATGAAAATCTGCGCGCTGGCGCGGTAGCTCGGGGTCACCACTTGCGCAGTGAGCACGGCCAATGCGACCCCACCCAGCGCGCCCGTCAACAGCCACCAGCGCGTCTGCCAGAGTTCACCCGGCCAATCGCCCAAAGCAAGCGCAGGCGGCGGCATGAATTGCGAGCTATTGGTGGCGTGGAACATCAGTGGATCATGCTTAATGTTTTGTTACCGACGAACAAAACTTAGCAGCATCCCGGTCTAGCGAGAGATCAAAGCCGTTTCCTGGTGAATTCCGTAAGGGTATTTACTAGGCCGGCGCGTGTGCCCCCCCACCCTTGATCCCTCCCCACAAGGGGAGGGAGACGATGCACACAGCCATCGCAGCCTGCGCCTCCCTCCCCTTGGTGGGGTGGGGCCAAGCACACCGAGGCAGCAGTCGAGGCTGCTTGGTCCTAATCCTGCTGCGCCAAGACCGCCAAAAACGCCTCGCCATAACGGTCGAGCTTGGCCTGGCCGACGCCGGGCAGGTTGAGCATGTCATGCGGATGGCGGGGCCGAGCCAGCGCCATGGCGCGCAAAGTGGCATCGTGGAAAATGACGTAAGGCGGCACGCCCTGCTGCTTGGCGATGCGCAGGCGTTCCTCGCGCAGCGCATTGAACACCGACATCGCCGGTTCCGGCAGTTGCACGCTGCTGGCCAATTGGCGGCGCACATCGACGGATTTTTTCGGCCGATCCTTGCGCAGGGTCACCACGCGCTCGCGGCGGAACACGGCGCGGGCGCCCTCACCCAGCGTCAGCGCGCCATGATTGGCGTGGTCGACCACGATCAGCCCGCCCGCCGTCAACTGCCGCAATACCGATTGCCAGGTCTTGCTATCGAGATCAGCCCCCTGCCCGAACACCGGCTGGTTCTGGTGGCCAAACCGCTCGACCTTTTCGGTGGCCTTGCCCAGCAGCACATCGATGACATGCGCCGCGCCGAAGCGCATGCCAGTGCGATAGATGGCGGCCAGCGCCTTGATCGCCGCCTCGGTGCCATCCCAGGATTCGACGGGCGACCGGCAGGTGTCGCAATTGCCGCAAGCGCCGGGATGGGCCTCGCCGAAATGGTTGAGGATGGCCTTGCGACGACACTCGGCGGTTTCACAGACCCCGAGCAGCGCATTGAGCTTGCCGTGCTCGACGCGCTTGATCTCGTCGGGCGCATTGCCCTCGTCGATCATGCGGCGACGCTGCACCACATCGGCCATGCCATAGCTCATCCAGGCATCGGCGGGCTGACCGTCGCGGCCGGCGCGGCCGGTCTCCTGATAATAGGCCTCGATGGAAGCGGGCAGGTCCATATGCGCCACATAGCGCACGTCCGGCTTGTCGATGCCCATGCCGAAGGCCACGGTGGCCACCATGCAGACATTTTCCTCCTTGAGGAACGCATCCTGATTGGCGTTGCGGCGCTCGGCCGGCAGACCGGCATGGTAGGGCAAAGCCGGGATGCCCTTGCCGCTCAGCCAGTCGGCGACGTCCTCGACCTTGGCGCGGGAGAGGCAATAGACAATGCCCGAGCTGCCCTTATGCGCCGCGAGGAAACTCAGTAGCTGGTCGCGAGCCTTGTCGCGCTCGACGATGGAATAGGAAATATTGGGCCGGTCAAAGCTGGTGGCAAACACCTGCGCCGTTTCCAGCCCCAGCCGCTCGATGATGTCTTCGCGCGTCGTCGGATCGGCGGTGGCGGTGAGCGCAATGCGCGGCACGCCGGGGAACAGCTCGGTGAGCTTGCTCAGCTCGCGATATTCGGGGCGGAAATCATGCCCCCACTGGCTCACGCAATGCGCCTCGTCGATGGCGAAGAGCGCAATGTCGATATCGCTCAGCATATTGGCAAAGCCCGGCGTCGCCACCCGTTCGGGCGCCACATAGAGCAGGTCGAGTTCGCCGCGCCGCAATTGCCCACGCACTTCGGCGGACTCTTCGGCGGTCAGCGACGAATTGAGCGCCGCTGCCGCCACGCCGGCCTGGCGCAGCGCTTCGACCTGATCGCGCATCAAGGCGATCAGCGGCGAGATGACAATGCCGACGCCGGGGCGGCAAATCGCCGGGATCTGGTAGCACATGGATTTGCCGGCGCCGGTGGGGAACAGCACCACGGCGTCGCCGCCGCCGACCAGATGATCCACCACATCGGCCTGCTGGCCACGAAAGCTTTTATGCCCGAAAACATCGCGCAGCACGGCCAGGGGGTCACGCGGCAATGCCTGCGGTCCGGCCTCGAACAAATCCATTCCTGATTCAAGCGTGCTCACACCGCCCTTGGACCACAGGGGCGGGGTGAGCCGCAAGCCGGCAGCGATCAAGCTTTGGCGCTATCCACCAGCGGTTTGCTCAGAAACGGCGAGCCGCGCCGCACGAAACGCCAGGGCGTCTCGACGCCCTTGGTGATGCCAATGCGCGGCCCCACTGCGACATCATGCTCAACATCGCGCGGCAACAACACAAAGGGCGGCGCATCGAGCGACAGCCCATTCTGCGCAATCGAGATGCCAAGCGCCTGACACAATTTGCCCGGCCCGGAACAAAGCTGGCGCGCCGAAACCCCACCGCGCCGCTCATGCATCTGGTCCAGTCCTTGCACCGGCTCCAGCGCTCGGACCAACACCGCACTGCCGCGCTGGCAGACGAAATTGAGGCACCAATGGATGCCGTAGATTTTGTAAACATAGGCATGGCCGGGCGGACCAAACATCGCCGCATTGCGCGGCGTCGGGCCGTTGAAACTATGTGAAGCCGGATCGGCGGGGTCATAGGCTTCCACTTCGACCATCGGACCACCAACGCCATCGACCAGCAAAGTGACGCCGATCAGGTCGCGCGCCACCGCGGTGACCGGACGGTCAAAGAAATCCGCAAGCATGCTGGAAGCGAGTGCTGAATCACCAGACATCGAATTTGACGCTAATCCACCCGTCCCCGCGCATCGACCTTCACCGTCTCCACCACCTGATCGCCTGAGATCAACGTCACATTATCGAACAGATTGCTGACCACACAGGCGTGGTTGGGGATGATGCGGATTTTGTCGCCGATCTTGGGCTTGCTGGTGCAAGCCGACAGATCGATGGTGCCGTGCTCCTCGCTCAACCCGACGATCACCGCCTCCGGATAGGCCTCAATCAGCCCGAAACCGGCCATTCCCAGCGTATCGCTGGTCAGCGCCTTGGAGCCGGCATCGATGATGGCGCGGTCCTCGGTGGGGCGGCTGACCACCGTGGCCAGCACGGTCAGCGCGCAATCCTCATAGCCACCGACGCCGCGGGCGACCTGCGAGCGGTCCATATAGATATAGGTGCCGGGGCGATGCTCGGTGGCGGCTGTGACCTCATGGGCGCGCCAGATATCGGGCGTGCCGCCATTGGAAATCGTCGTTGCCGGCAGTCCGGCCGCAGTCAGCAAATCTGCAGCTGCTGCTAGCCATACTGCATTGTTTTCCACCTGTCCGGCCGCCGGATAGGTCATCAGCCCGCCAAAACGCAGCCCCGGCGAATTGGCGATTTTCTCGGCCAGTGCCAGCGCCGCCGCCGGGCTCTGCACCCCGCAGCGCCCCATGCCGGTATCGCATTCCACCAGCACTGTCAGTGGCTTAGCCGAACCGGCAAAGGTCTGCGACAGTCCCTCCACCGTCTCGGCACTATCGGCGGTGACGGAGATATTGACCCGCTCATGCAGCGCCTTCAGCCGCGCGAGCTTGGCAGGACCTAAGATATTGTAAGGCAAGAAGATTTCGCTGATCCCGGCATCGGCAAACACCTCCGCCTCACCCAATTTCTGCACTGTTGTCCCCACCGCACCCAGCTCCATTGCCCGCTTGGCGAAGCGGGCCAGCTTGTGGGTTTTGATATGCGGCCGCAGCCGCAAACCATGCTGATCGGCATAGGACTGAACCCGCTGCAGATTGGCTTCCACGCGGTCGATATCGATCAGCACGGCAGGCGTATCGAGTTGAAATATATCGCTCATTTGCCTCTCAACACCTCATCGACAAACCGCAAATTGCCCGCCGTCAGCCCGGCATCGACCGGCAAAACCGTGCCAGTAATTCCCGACGCCGCATCCGAACAAAAGAACAAAGCCGCATTGGCCACTTCAGTCGGCAGCACCATACGCCCGAGCGGATAATGCGGCAGCACATTATCCAGCAGGCTCGGATCGGCCGCCAATCGGTGGTCCCAGGCCGGGGTCCGCACCGAGCCGGGGCAGATCACATTGGCCCGCACCCCCTGCCCACCGCGCTCGACGGCGATGGCTTTGGCATAGGCCACCAGCCCGGCCTTGGCGGCTGAGTAGGCCGGATTACCGTAATGCGCCAAGGCGTTAACCGAGGAGATGAACACCAGACTGCCCCTGCCCCGCGCCGCCATGGCGCTGACAATCGGGTCGGTCATGGCATAGGCGCCGTTGAGATTGATGGCGATTTCCGAGGCCCAAACCACGTCATCGACCTGGCCAAAATGCTCGGCGCGGGTGAAGCCAGCATTGGACACCACCGCGTCGGGCACACCGAACTCGCCAAGGTAGCGCTCGACAGCAGCGCGGGTGGCTTTGGGATCGGCCTGATCGAACAGCACGGAGCCAGCTAAATCGAGCCCCTGCAATAGGTTAGCATCGCGGTCGGCGCCGAACACCTTGGCGCCAGCCTCGCGAAAAACCTTGACCAACGACTGGCCAATACCGCCGCCAGCACCACTGATCAGCACCGTCTTGCCGTCCATGCCGAACGCGGAACTGCTCATGCTCACGGCCCCTTATAGGCGATGCAGTCGATCTCGACCTTGCAGTCGACCATCATATGGCTCTGCACGCAGGCGCGGGCCGGCGGATGCTCGCCGAAATAGCTTTTGTAAACGCCGTTAAAGCTCCAGAAATCGCGGGGATCATCGAGCCAGACGCCGCAGCGCACCACGTGTTCCAGTCCGTAGCCGGCCTCGGTCAGAATGGCGATGATGTTCTGGATGGTCAGGTGGGTTTCCTCGACAATGCCGCCGCGCACGATCTCGCCGTCCTTCATCGCCACCTGGCCCGAAACATGCAGCCAGCCGCCGGCCTCAACGGCACGGGCGAAAGGCAGGTTCTGGCCACCCGCACCCGACTTCTCGGCACCATAACGCTTGATCGACATCGCGACACTCTCCTCGGATTTTGAAAGTCAGTTTCGTAATTTGACCCAATATCGCGCAAAACGCCGGATATTGGGGCTAAATCCGCGGCAAAAATGTAAATTAATTACGTGATTGACCGGTTCTGCCTATGCTAGCCTGAGCCATGGGCGCCTGCCCAGCCTGCTGTTCCCGTCCCCTGTTCATGCGAGATTTCTCGTGCGTGTCTTCACCGCCGCCCTGGCCACCGAAACCAACACATTTTCGCCCATCGCCGTCGACAAGCGAGCTTTTGAGGCGTCGCTTTACGCCAAGCCGGGCGAGCATCCGGCGACCCCGACCCTGTGTACGGCGCCGATCACCGTCGGCCGCGAAGTCTGCGCCCGCGAGGGCTGGACGCTGATCGAGGGCAGCGCCAGTTGGGCGGATCCTGCAGGGCTGCTCGCCCGCGCCACTTACGAAGAGCTCCGCGACGAAATCCTCGGGCAATTGCGTGAAGCGATGCCGGTGGATGGCGTGGTGCTGGGGCTGCATGGCGCCATGGTGGCGCAGGGCTATGACGACCCCGAGGGCGATCTGCTCAGCCGCATCCGCGACATTGTCGGGCCGGATATCCTCGTTTGCGCCGAGCTTGATCCGCATAGTCATCTGACCGCCAAGCGGGTCGCCGCCGCCAATTTCTTCGTGGTGTTCAAGGAGTTTCCGCATACCGATTTCGTCGACCGGGCGCGCGATCTCTGGGCCATCGCCGTGCGGGCACTGAAGGGCGAAATCGCCCCGGTGATGAGCGTGTTCGACTGCCGGATGATCGACGTTTTCCCCACCTCCAAGCAGCCGATGCGCGGCTTTGTCGACCAGTTGATGGCGCTGGAACAGTCCGAGCCCGGCCTGCTGTCGCTGTCGGTGATCCATGGCTTCATGGCCGGCGATGTGCCGGAAATGGGCACCAAAATGATTGCGGTGACCGATGGCGATGCGGCCAAGGGCGCTGCCTTGGCGGAGCGGTTGGGGCGGGAATTATTCGCCATGCGCGGCACCTTCATGGTCAAGCAGGTGGACGAAAAGCAGGCGGTCGATGCGGCCGTAGCGGCACCCACCGGGCCGGTGGTGATTGCCGATGTGTGGGACAATCCCGGCGGTGGCACGGCGGGCGACGCCACGGTCATTCTGGCCGAGCTGATCGTCCGGGGCATCACAGATGTTGCGGTGGGGACGATCTGGGACCCGATCGCGGTGCAGATTTGTTTTGCCGCCGGCGAAGGCGCGGAAATCCCGCTGCGTTTCGGGGCCAAGTCAGCGCCGGAAACCGGCGATCCGATCGACAAGCTGGTCACGGTCAAGCGGCTGGTGGCCAATGCCGAAATGCGCTTCGGCGAGAGCTTTGCCCCGTTCGGCGATGCGGCCTGGATTTCGTTTGACGGCATCGACGTGATCCTCAATTCCACGCGGGCGCAGAGCTTTGATCCGAGCCTGTTTTCGGCGCTGGGGATCGATCCCAAGTCGCGGAAAATCCTGCTGATCAAATCGACCAATCATTTCTACGATTCATTCTCCAAGATCGCCTCGGAGATTATCTATTGCGCGGCGGGCAAGCCCTATCCCAACACCCCGGCGACGACGAATTATCGCAAGGCGCGGCGGGATATATGGCCGATGGTGGAGAACCCTTGGGCTGAGTGAAAGCGGGCTTTTACTTTCACCACCATACGCTCAGTCGACACCCTCCCCCCTTGCGGGGAGGGATCAAGGGTGGGGGTGGTCGGCCCCGATCATTGGGGCTCTCATCCCCCCTCCTAGCCTCCCCCGTCGAGGGGGGAGGTATCGTCCTGTGGGTGGGAGGGGTTGTGCCCCTTAATCCGCCGACCAGTTGCCGTACATGATCGGCATGGTGCCCACGAGCGCCTTGAAGCGGCTCCAGCTTTTGCGTTCGGGCAGGGTCCAGCCGGCTTCGGCCACCGCTGAAAGGCGGGGGAAGACCAGACGGTCGAAGATGGCGCGGTCGGTCATCGACTCGCTCCAGATGCAGGCCTGGATGCCGAGCAGGTGAGCGAGCCCCTGTTCGGAGAAACCGGCGCGGGCTTCGAACTCATAGGTTTCCTGCGGGCCGGACCAACCGGCCCAACCGGCGCCCGGCTCGGCCCAGGCGACGCCATTGGCCATATCGAGATAGTAGCGTTGGCCGGGGGAGACGACGATATCGTAGCCGCGTTCGGCCAGCGCGGCGTTGATCTTCACATTGCGCCAGCCGATGACGAAGCTCTTATCCTTGTCCACCGCATCGCCATGGGCGGCCTCTTCCCAGCCGCCGGTGATGGCGCCCTTGGACGCGATATAATCGTGGACGCGGCGGATGAAGGCGGCCTGGATCAGTGCCGTGGGCGAGCCCTCGATTTCGTCGGCGCCGCCGTGATTGCCGAGCTGGTTGAACTGGGCCTCATGCTTCTTGCGCATGTCGGGGCCGCTCAGCTGTTCGATCATGTCGAGCGCCAGCGGCGAGCCGGACCAGGCGGCCAGCGGCACTTCGTCGGCGCCGAGATGGAAGATACCGGCGGGGAACAGCTCAAGCATTTCGTCGATCACCGTCTCGACGAATTTATACACCGGCTCATGGGCCGGGTTGAGGCTGTTATTGGGGAAGCCCTGCACCGACTGGTATTCGCCGGTTTCGTTGGGATCGCGCAATTCGGGCAGCGCCTGCAAGGCGGCGTAGAAATGGCCGGGCATGTCGATTTCGGGGATCACGGCAATGGCGAGGCTATCGGCCAGCGCGACGATTTCGCGGATCACCAGCTTGGAATAATAGCCGCCGGTGGGGTGTGGCCCCGAGCCGAGCAGCGGCGGCAGCGCCTTGCCGTGACCGCGCCAGGCGCCGATTTCGGTGAGCGCCGGATAGGCGTCGATTTCGACGCGCCAAGCTTCGTCTTCGGACAGGTGCCAGTGGAATTTATTGAGCTTGTTCCACGCCATCAGCTTGAGCAATTGGCCGACTTCGGCGCCGGTATAGAACTGGCGCGCCACGTCGAGATGGCAGCCGCGATAGGCAAAGCCGGGCGCGTCGATGATGATGCCGCCGGTGGGGAAGACGAAGGTCTGCGGATATTGCCTGGCGCCGCGCAGGATCTGGCCGAGCGTCACCAGACCATAGAACATGCCCTGCCGGGTGGTGGCAGCGATGGTGGCGCTGTTATCGGCAAAGCTCAGCTCATAGGCCTCGGCGGCTAGGCCGGCTTGCTGGCGGATGATCACCGGCATGCCGGCTTCGGAGGCGGGGCGAACGAGGGCTTCGACCGGGAACAAATCGGCGACCAGCGCGGTGAAGGCGGCAGCGGCCTGACCGGCGTCGCTGCCTTCGGGATGCAGCTCAAGCCCCGGCGGGGCGGTGCGGGCGCCGGTGGTGGCGACCGATTGGGGCCAGGGAATGATCGAGACCGACACCGGCGCCTTGGCCGGCACGGGGAATTTGGCCGCGCCCTTGAGCAAGGGTGAATTGTGGCCCTTGGCCTGGGTCGGGGCGGTGGCGAGGGTGATGATGGTGCCGTCGCTGAGGGCGACATAGCCCGAATTCGCGCCGTCGCTCCAGTGGCGCAGGCCATAGGACAGGCCACGGGCGATGGACGTCCAGGTCTGGCCGGGCTGCAGCACGAAACCATCGGGCGGTGCGATCAGCGTGTGGTTGGACAGGCGCTTCAGCAGCTTGCCATTTTCCAGCGTGGCATGCGGATCAATGCGGGCCGGGCCGGAAAAACCCAGGGTGAAATCGCTGACCGGAGAAGTGCCGGTATTGGTCAGCTCGATGCCGTAACCCAGCGGGCTGCCGTCCGTGGCAGGGGTCCAGGTGGTGACGAGGGAGAAGGAAACAGTCATCGCAAATCTCGTTCGGGGTCTGATGCTGGGGATGCGCTGCGTGCGAACTGGAGTTCGGTCACAGCTAGTCTCCCAACGGTTGGCCGTCTTCGCCGTCGCGGTTGACGACGAGCTGGTGTTTGATGCGGCGCATGCTGGCGACGGCGGTGGAGCCGAGGCGGGTGGCGACGGTTTGGGAGAGAATGTCGACGGCGGCCAGCAGCGCATAGCGGCCGGGGGTGGGGCGCAGGATGTCGGTGTTGTCGCGGCGGTCGATGGGCAACAGAATATCGGCGCGCTCGGCCACGGCGGAGCCGGAGCGGGTGATGAGGATGCGGGTGAGGCCATATTCGCCGGCGACGTCGAGCGCATGCGACAGCGGCAGATTATTGCCCGACAGGGAAAAGGCGATGACGGCGGTGCCCGGCGGCGAGGATGCGGCGCGCATCATCTGGACCTGATGATCGGTGGAGGAGGACACCTTTAGCCCGACGCGGAACAGCCGCATTTCGGTTTCGGTGGCGACCATGGAGGAGGAGCCGCCCGAGCCAAAAGCCAGCACGAAACTGGCCTTGACGATGCTCTCGGCGGCGCGCTCGACGGCGTCGAAATCGAGATGGTCGAAGGTTTCGTAGATGGTGGACTGAATGCCGTTGACCACGCCCTGGGCGATTTCGCGGACGCTGGACGGGCCGGCGGCGGGGGCGAAATAGCGCTGGCCGACAAAGCGCGACTGGGCCAGCCGCACCTTGAAATCGGCGTAGGAATCGCAGCCCAGCCGGCGACAGAAGCGGGTGACGGTGGGCGGGGAGACTTCGGCCTGCGCGGCGAGATCGACAATGCTCATCTTGAGCACGCTATCGACATCGGCCAGCACGATTTCGGTCAGGGCGCGTTCGGAACGGGTGAACTCGTTCTTTTCGGTCTGCAGCAGCCCGACGATATCCAGCATGGTATTTTCCTCAAGCGGTCAGTGACGGCGCTGAATCAGCTCGGCGCCGCCGGCCCCTAGTAGACCGCCAGACCCGCCTGATCAAAGAGGTGGACCTTGTCGAGATCGAAGCCCATGCGGACGGTCTTGCCGTCTTCCAGATCGGGATTGCCCTCGAACAGGCCGATGAAATTCTCGCCGGCCGGGAGCGTCGAATAGGCGACCGAGTGGATGCCGAGCTGCTCGACGATCTTGGGGGTGATGTCCATACTGAAAGCACCTGCGCCGAGCCGCAAATGCTCGGGGCGCACGCCCAGCGTCACCGCTTGGCCGGCAATGGCCTTGCTGCTGCGCGGAATGGCGATGGTGCCGAGCGAGCCCAGATCGATGGTGGCGGTGGTGCCGTCCGCGGCGCGCACCTTGCCGTGGATGAAGTTCATCTTGGGGCTGCCGATAAAGCCGGCGACGAACAAGTTATCGGGCTTGTGATAGAGCTGGAGCGGCGAGCCAACCTGGGAAATCGTACCGGCATCGAGCACCACGATCTTGTCGGCCATGGTCATGGCTTCGACCTGATCATGGGTCACGTAAATCATGGTGGAGCCGAGGCGCTTATGCAGCTCCATCAGCTCGATGCGCATCTCGGAGCGGAGCGCGGCGTCGAGGTTGGAAAGCGGCTCGTCGAACAGGAAAATCTTGGGCTGGCGCACGATGGCGCGGCCGATGGCGACGCGCTGGCGCTGGCCGCCGGAGAGCTGGCCCGGGCGATGCTGCAGGCGCGGTTCGAGCTGCAGCACCTTGGCGGCGGCCTGCACGCGTTCATCGACCTGCGCCTGGGGCAGGCGTTCGACGCGCAGCGGGAAGGCGATGTTTTCATAGACCGTCATATGCGGATAAAGCGCGTAGCTCTGGAACACCATGGCGATGCCGCGCTGTACCGGCGGCAGGTCGTTGACGACGCGATCGCTGATGGTGATCTCGCCGGCGGTCACCTCTTCAAGCCCGGCAATCATGCGCAACAAAGTGGACTTGCCGCAGCCCGAGGGGCCGACAAAGACGACGAACTCGCCCTCAGAAACCTCGAGGTCGATGCCTTTGATGATGCGGGCTTCGTTGAAGGATTTTTCGAGGTGCTTGAGGCTCAACTGCGACATGATCGCGTCTCCGGCTAAAGGACTTGGTATCGGAGGGTGCCGCCGCCCCAGATAGGGGCGACGGCCAGGTCGGAGGACCTTACTTGTACTGCTCGAGTTCGCCGGCAGCCTTGGTGAGGGCAGCGGCCGGCTCGGCCTGGTCGGTCACCACGGACTGGACCATTTCGATCATGACGTTCTGGAACCCGATATAGTCGGTGAACAGCGGCTCGGGACCACCGAACTCGATGCCGTCAAGGAACGGCTTCCAGTAGGGCTTTTCGGCAACCAGTTCATCGGTCTGGGGCTGCAGCGGACGCAAGGGCGTCAGGCCCTGGGCCATTTCAGCTTCCCACTGGCGTTCCGGCGCGGTGAGGAATTTGGCGAACTCAACCGCCTTGTCTTCAACGCCCGAGCCCTTGAACACGGCCAGCGAGTCGGTGATCAGCAGCGTGCCGGGACCCTTGGCGCTGGGGCCGAGCGGCAGCGGCGCCACGCCCCAGTTGATTTCGGTATCTTCCAGCAGGCGAACGGCACCAACCGCAGCATGGATCATGCCGAGCTTGTTGTCGAAGAAGATGGCGCGAACTTCGTTCTGCTCGTAAGCGGTCGGGCCTTCTTCGGCATAGGCGGTGATGTCGTGCAGGGCGGTCAGCGCTTCCAGATTCTGCGGGCTGTCGAGCACGATATTGTTTTCGCCGTCGATCACCAGGCCGTCATTGGTGTAAACCCAATGCAGGAACTGGTGCACGGTATTGTCGAAGGTCTTGGCGACCACGCCGAAGCCGTCAGCGTCGGTCTTTTCCGAGATGATCTTGGCGAATTCGACTTCCTCAGCCCAGGTCTTGGGCGGCACTTCGGGATCGAGACCAGCGGCTTCAAACAGGCCCTTGTTCCAGAACAGCGCCTTGGTCGAGAACGCGACCGGGACGCCCCACTGGGTGCCGTCGATGGTGACGGTTTCGGGCACGTAGTTGTAGTAGCTCGCCTTTTCTTCGTCGGTCATCGGGATCTCAACGATCAGGTCGTTGAGGGCGAACTGCTTGAGGGTGCGCGAGCCAACATAGGCCAGGGCAACGGGCGTGCCGGCGGCGGCGAGCGTGGTCACCTTGTCCTGGCACTGGCCCCAGCCAACAAGCTCAGGGGCAATCTTGTAACCCGGATTGGCGGCTTCCCATTCGGCGAAATATTCGGCGTAGCCAGCGGTCAGTTCGTCGCCGCAGTTGATGAAGGTAATTTCCTTCACATCCTGGGCGAACGTCGCGGGGGCAGCTGCGGCCATGGCCAGCAGCGACACGGTGAGAAGTCCGGTCAGTTTGTTCACTTGTTAGTCTCCCTTGTTGCACGCCCTGAAGGACGCTTTCCCTTGACCGGACTCTGGCGATTCCGGCCTAGAACTCCCGATGTCGGCCGGCCCTCCTGCCGGCGCGACATTATTGCTTGATCGCGCCGGCAGTCAGCCCGGCCACGAGGTAACGCTGCAGGAACACGATGACGATCATGACCGGCAGAATGCCGACGAAACTGGCGGCCATCAGCTCGTTCCAGATCACTTCCTGCTTGCCGAAGAAGGCGAATAGCCCGATCGGCAGCGGCATGAATTCGGATTTCGAGTTGAAGGTCAGCGCAAAGATGAACTGCTGGGCGTAGGCACCGATGAAGGTCATGATGGCGACCACGACGATGCCCGGCATGGCCAGCGGCAGGATGACCCGGCGAAGGGTGTAGAGCCGGCTGGCGCCATCGACCCAGGCCGCCTCGTCCAGCTCCTTGGGAATGCGCATCATATAGGTGCGCAGCAGCCAGATGGACGAGGGAATGAGGAAGGCGGCGCCCGGCACGATCATCGCCCAATAGGTATTGAGCAGGCCCATCGAGCGCATCAGGCGGAAGAGCGGGATCAGCAGCACCGCGCCCGAGAACATGTTCACCGCCAGGAAGCCGCCCAGCATCATCCCTGCCCCGGTGAACTGGAAGCGGGCGAAGGCATAAGAGGCGGGCACCACCACGGCGATGACGATCACCGTCACCACGGTGGAGATGAAGAACGAGTTGAAAATATAGAGTCCCAGCAGCGGCACTGACTGCCAAATCTGGAAATAGGCGTCGAAAGATGCCTTTTTCGGGATGAAGCTGTAGGGCGTGGAGAACAGCTGCGCCAAGGGCTTGAGCGAGACGAGGAACCCCTCGATGAAGGGCGCCAGGATGAAGAACAGGAACAGCGCCATGCCGGCATAGAGCGCGGCGACCTCGTACCAGTTGTAGCGGTCGATCATCGCCTTGACGGCGCGGACCTTGCGCGGCTTGGCGACAATGCCGGTGTCGATGATGGCGGGCTGGGCGATTTCGGTGGAGCGGGCAAGATCACTCATTTGGCTTCTCCCATCGACAGCTTACGGACTGCCCGGAAATAGGCGATGCAGAACAGCGACACGAAGATGCAGATGACCACGGCGCGGGCGGCGCCCTCGCCATATTTGCGGCTGCCAATGGCGGTCTTGTAGGTGTCGATGATCATGGTGGTGGTGGAGCCGGACGGACCGCCCTGGGTCAGGATCCAGATGATGTCGAACGAGTTGAAGGTGGCGATCAGGCTGAGCAGGCTCATGGTGATGATCGCCGGCACCATCAGCGGCAGGGTGATGCGGCGGAAGCGATAGAAGCGGCCGGCGCCATCGGTCCAGGCGGCTTCATGCAGATCGCGCGGGATCGACTGCATCGAGGCGAGGAAATAGATGGTGACCATCGGCACCCCGATCCACACGTCGGTGATGATCGTCGCCCAGAAGGCGGTGTCGCCATAGGCCAGCCAGGCGATGGGACGGCTGGCGAAGCCGAAATTCTGCAGCATGCCGGAAATCATGCCGAACTGGCCGTTATACATCCAGCCCCACATGAAGATGCCGATGGCCATCGGCACCACCCAGGGCGGCATGGTCAGGATGCGGAACAGCGCCTGGCCGGGAATGGCGGCATTGAGCAGCACGGCGCCGCACATGCCGATGATCATCTTGATCGACACCGAAAAGAAGGTCCACACGAAGGTGCGGATGATGACGCTGGTGAAGTTTCCGGCCCCGAAGATGCGCTCGTAATTGGCCCAGCCGACAAAATCATAGGTCGGACGAAGCGAGGCATTGGTGAAGGACAGGATGATGGTGTCGAGCAGCGGATAGGCGACGATAATCAGGATGTAGATCAGGGCCGGAGCCAGCAGGGCCAGGGCGAAGAGGGCAGCGCTTCGGGTGCTGGTCATCGGGTGATCTCCTCAGTTCGCTCGCCCGAGGGCGGCATCGAATTGCTGCCAGATCGGGGTCATGTCGATGACGGAACGGCTGCGCATCGCCTGATCCATGGTGAGCGCCAATAGCCCCGCCTCCAATGCGTCGGTGATCGAGACCGGCAGCGGTGCGCCATCGAGCACATGGGTGAGGATATCCTCGGCCATCTGTTCGTCGGCGCCGTAATGCTGGCTCAGCCCGCCGACCTTGTAGCTGGTGTCGACCAGCCGGTCGGAGGTTCGCGAGTCGGTGACGCGCAGGAAATTGCGGATGAAATCGCCTTCGGCCATGCCCTTGGCGCCCATCACGGCAAAGCGCCGGAAGTCGTCGGGGACATTGAGATTGGTGTGGAAGGTGAGTGCAGCGCCATTGGCGTACTGCACCATGGCGGTCTGGAAATCGATGATGTCACCATCGCTGTCGAACACCTTGTCGCTGCCCATCCAGCCACTCGGCTTGCGGTGATAGACTTCCATGTCGTTGATGCCGGTCGCGGCCGGGGCGTTCTTGGGCACGAAACTGCGGCGGCCGCCGAAGCTCGATACATATTGCGGCCGACATCCCATGACGCCGTTATAGAGATCGAGGTCGTGGCAGCATTTTTCCAGCATGAAGCTGCCGGAATAGCGCTCATAGCGGCGCCAGTCGCGCATGAAGAACGCGCCGTGATAGGGCGGAATATGCTCGGACGCCTCGATGGAAGTGATGTCGCCGAGCAGACCATCGGCCTGGGCTTGTCGCAGATCGACATAAAGGGGGGCATAGCGCAGCACCAACCCGACCATCAGATTGTCGGAGCCATATTGGGCGATCAGCCGCGCCAGTTCCATAGTGTCCTCGACCGAGGTCACCACCGGCTTTTCGGTGAAAATCTTCATGCCGCGCTCGAGACCGGTGCGGATGTGACCGAGATGGAGATGGTTGGGCGAACCCACCATCAGCAGATCGAGCTGTTCATTATCGAGCAGCGCTTCGAGCGAGTCATATCGCTTGCCGACGGCAATACCGTTCTCGGTGGCATAGGGCAGCCCGGCGGGCGCCGGGTCCACATATCCAGCAACGGAAAAGTCCGGCCGGGCAGCGGAGAAGACCCGCGCCAGATAGCCCAAACGATATCCGAGGCCGATAATGCCAACACGCATACTGTGCTTCTCCCTGCGCCAAAACTGCCAATCTCTGTCGGATCGGTTGTGTAGTTTTGTAAACGATTTTCAAGATTAGGGTCGTTTCAAAACCAATGTCAACATGGAATCGTCACGATTTCAATACCAATTTAAACCACCCCTGACGATTGCCGGAAAGCCTGGGGTTTCGCTTAATTTCCGGGGCATTGTTCGGCGATTCCGGCGGCTCGGGGTGTGGACAAGCAGATCTGAAACGGGCAGCATACCGCAATTGGTATTCATCTGGGCTCTTGCGACTGCTTTCACGCCAAGGGGTCCAATGAAAATTTGCAACACTGATGGTCGGCCTGCCCGTCCCCACGAGAAGTTTCATGAGCAGCAGCAATCCCTTCCCCAATGATGCCGACCGCAGCGCCATCTGGACCATGCTGGTCGAGCGCGATATCGCCGCCTTTGTCGCCGCCGACTGGAGCATGGTGGATGGTGATTTCATCAAGGAGGGCTTCCTTGGCATCAATGGCGGCAAGTCGGGCAATCCGGATGCCTGGCGCATCAGCTTCCCAACGCTGGAAGCCTATCGCGACGACTGGATCGCCCAGGCCCAGGCCAGCCAGAAGCTGGTCTATGCCGAAGACGTACTAACCGGCATTCACCGCGCCACCAGCCTCACCGAAATCGAGATCAATGGCGACATCGCCATCGCCCACAAAAAGTTCGACGGCTCCATCGCGCTGGCCGATGGCGGCAAGGACACGCTGAACTGGCAGACGCTGTATTTCTGCCGCAAGGTCGCCGGCGTGTGGAAGCTGACCGGCTTCGCCGGCTATCTGCCCTATCCGATGGGCGCCTGAGTTTTCATTCCAACCACAGTTGGAACGGCCCTCTCAGCAAGAGACAAAAATGTCCTTCCTCAATCCGCAACGCCTGACCATGCTGGTCTTCTTTTTGCAACCGATTGCCTTTGGGTCGTGGTTGCCGCGCATTCCCGATGTGCAGCAGGCGTTGGGGCTGGGGCCGGCGGGGCTGGCCTTTGCGCTGCTCGGCCTGCCCTGCGGCACGCTGCTGACGCTGCCCTTTGCCGGGCCGCTGGTGGGCAAAATCGGGCCGCGCCTGGCGATCCTGGGCGGCTTCGTGCTCTATTCCATCGCCGTCAGCCTGCCGGCTTTTGCGATGAGCCCGGCCATGCTATTCGTGGCGCTGATGCTGGCGGGGTCGACAATTTCCTTTGTCGAGCTGGGGCTCAATGTGCAGGCCGATGCGGTGGAAAAAGCCACCGGTTCGGTGATCATGACCACCTCGCACGGCTTCTGGTCGGTCGGCATCATGGTGGGCAGCCTGATCGGCTCGGGGTTGGCGGCGCTGGGGCTGGAGACGAAATGGGCGATCCTGCTGGTGGCGCTGCTGGTGTTGCCAGTGGCGCTGCTCACCAGCAATGCCCTGCCCGTGCATGCCCCTGAACCGCCGCGCAGTGAACACCAGCGCTCGGTGTGGGCGCTGCCGAGCTGGGCGCTCCTGGGCATCTGCTTTTTCGTCTTCGGCATCACCATGACCGAGGGGGCGATGGCCGACTGGTCGGCGATTTTCCTGCGCGATGTGATGGGCGCCGAAGCCGGCGTGGTTGGGCTGGGCTATTCGGTCTTTGCCATGTTGGTGGCGGCCGGACGGTTTGGCGGCGACCGGCTAAAGCGCCGTTTTGGCGCAGTGAACACCGCCCGCATTTGCGGCACGCTGGCCGTAACCGGCGCGGCGCTATTGTTTGTGGCGCCCAATACGGTGCTGGCGCTGGTGGGCTTTGCCATTATCGGGCTCGGGGTATCGGTGGGCTTCCCGCTGGCCGTGACTGCCGCGGCGAGCCTCACCGACCGCACCGCCTCGGCCAATGTCGCCATCCTCAGCTTTGTCGCTCTGCTCGGCTTTCTGGTCGGGCCGCCGATGATCGGCTTTGTCGCCGAGCATTTCGACATGCGCGCCGGCATTGCCTGCCTTGTGCCAGTGCTGTTGGTGAGCCTGCTGCTGACCGGGCGGCTGGCGACGCACAAAACCGCGCCGACGACCAGTAATGCTGAAGCCGAAGTTCCAGGAGTGCTGTGATGCGCATCGCCGTTGCCGGGCTGCATATGGAATGCAGCACCTATAATCCCGTGCTGGCCCGCGAGGCGGATTTTCGCGTGCTGCGCGGCTCCGCCATGCTCAAGGATGGCTATTTTGATTTCCTGACGCATTTTCCAGCCGAGTTCATCACCATCCTGCATGCGAGGGCGATTGCCGGCGGGCCGGTCGAGCGGGCGCTCTATGAGCGCTGGAAGGCCGAAATCCTCGCGGGGCTGCAGGCAGCGCTGCCGCTGGACGGGGTCTATCTGGCGATGCATGGGGCGATGTTTGTCGAGGATCTGTTCGACGCCGAGGGTGATTTCATTTCGGCAGTCCGCGCCGTCATAGGCCCGGATGTGGTTATCGCGGCCAGCTATGACCTGCATGGCAATATCAGCCAAAAAATCATCGACAGTCTCGATATTTTTTCCACCTATCGCACGGCGCCACATATCGACGTTCCGGACACCATGCGGCGGGCGGTGACCATGCTGGTGCGGGCATTGCGCACCGGTCAACGACCCGTGCTGGCCTGGGCCCCGGTGCCGGTGTTGCTGCCGGGCGAGCGCACCTGCACGCAGGATGAGCCGGCGCGCAGCTTTTATGCGCAACTGCAGGAGGTGGAAGACCCCACTGGCATTTGGGATGCGTCATTTCAGGTGGGCTATGTCTGGGCCGACGAGCCGCGTGCCACCGCCTGCGCGGTGATCACCGGCACTGACCGAGCCGCGATGACAGCGGCAGCGCAGCATCTGGCGCAGGGCTATTGGGACATCCGCAAAGACTTCGTCTTTGGCACCAAGGTGGGCAGCATTGCCGAATGCGTCGGCTGGGCGGTGAGCGCCACCACCGCGCCGGTGGTGCTGGCCGAGTCGGGGGATAATCCCACCGGCGGCGGCGTGGGTGACCGGGCCGAAGTGCTGGCGGAATTGATTGCGCGGAACGCGCAGGGCGTGGTGTTTGCCGGCATTGCCGACGCAGCGGCGACTGAGGCGGCCTATGAAGCCGGGGTCGGTGCGACGCTGGATTTGAGCATTGGCGGGAGCCTTGATCCGGCGAGCACGCCGGTCAAAGCCGCAGCCAAAGTGGTGTTTCTGCTCGAAACTACTGACGCAGCCCGGCGCGAGGCTGTGGTGCGGATCGGCGGCATCGATCTGGTGCTGACGGCGCGGCGGCGACCCTTCCACAATCTGGGGGATTTCACCCGGCTGGGGCTCGATCCGCGGACAGCGAAAATCGTGGTGGTGAAATCGGGCTATCTCTCGCCCGATCTGGGGCCCCTGGCCAATCCGAGCCTGATGGCACTGTCGCCCGGCGTGGTCGACCAGTTTGTCGAGCGGCTGGAGCGCAAACATAAGACCGGCCAGCAATATCCGTTCGACAAGGATTTTGCCTTTAGCCCGCAAATTCTGTGGTCGGCGCGGGCCTAGTTCAGGCCGGGCGGCACCCAGGGCTGCATTTGCAGCACATTGCCACCGAGGCGGGAAAAGGCGCGCTGGCGGCAGGAGAATACCAGGATCTGCTGGTCGCGCGCCTGCTGGTGCAGCGCGTCGAACATGCGCTCGATGCGGTCATCGTCGGAATAGACCAGCGCGTCATCGAGGATGACCGGGGCTGGCCGGCCATCGCGCGCCAGCAGCCGGGCAAAGGCCAGCCTGGTCAGCACCGACAACTGCTCGCGCATGCCACCGCTAAGGCGGTCGACCTCTTCATCCTGTCCATTGCGCCGCACGGTCTGCGGCAGCAGCGTATCCTCGTCGAAGGTGATGGAAATATCGTCGAACAGCAGGCCGAGCAGCGGACGCAATTGGGTGACGACCGGCTTGAGATAAAGGTCGCGGGCGGCCGAGCGGGCGGCGATCAGGCTGCCGCGCAGCCGGTCGAGCACGTCGATTTCGGTTTTGAACCGCGCTACGGCAGCGTTGGCACTGGTGAGGGCTTCGGTGGTTTCCTGCCAGTTTTCCTCGATGGCGCTCTCGGCGCGGGCATTGATATGGCCGTTAAGATCGGCCAGCGTCACCTGCAACTGGCTAGCCGCCTGCGCCGCTGCATCCACCACCGACCGCAGGCGGCGTAGCGTGGCATCGGCAGCGGCCAGATCATGCGCCAGTGGCCGCAGCGTCGCCGCCTGCGCTTCGGCGGCGGCGAAGGCGGTTTGCTGCTTGGCCTGCTCATCGCGCAGGGCCTGTTGCCGTGCGGGGCGCCCGGCGCTTGGACCGAGCAGCCCGTCGAGCGTGGCTTGATCGGCCATGGCCCCGGCGAGCGCGGTTTCGGCGGCAACCACCTCATTGGCGGCCTGCGCCAGCATGGGCTGCAACTGGCGGGCGCCATTGCGGGCGGAATCCATCTGCAATTGAGCGGCGGCGTGCGCCTGCCGGAGCTGGGCCAGATCGCCCTTGAGTTCGAGATCACCGGTGCTGGCTTCGGCCAGTTGAGCAATATCGGCCTGCAACCGGGCAATGCCCTGCGGCGCCAGATCGGCGAGGCGCTGGCGGGCCAGTTCCAGATCGGCGGATTTTTGCTGGGCGTCGGCCTGGCGCTGCTGGGCGGTGGCGAGGCCATCGACGCCCAGGCTGGTCAGCAGCTGGCTGTGCCGGGCCGTCGCCTGCGCAATACCCTGATCGGCCTCGGCCGGACGATTGGAGCGCAGGGTGAGCGTGCCAACGCCGGCAATGTCGAGGCGCAACGTATTGGCAAAGCCCAGCTCCTGCCCGTCCGCCAGCGCCGTTCCGGCCTGGGTGAGCAGGACGGCCCCGGCTTGGTAGTCCACCCGGACGGTCGGCAAGGTGGCCTGCTGCGCGGCGCGCAGGCGCACCAGTTCGAGTTCTATTTCCTGCAATTGGGCGATGGCTTTAGCCGGAATGGCGAGCACCGCCAAAGCTGCCTCGCCCTGCTCAACGCCCTCGCGCGCGGCTTCGGCCTTGGCAAGCTGGGCGCGCAATAGGGTGAGTTTTTCGGCGGCATCGCGGGCGCGCAGGGCCAGATCAAGCCGGGTCAGCAGCTCGCGGTGTTCGCGCTCCTCGGCTTCGGCCGCGCCGATGGCCAAGCCAGCGGTGTCGCTATCGGCGGTGAGACTCGCGCGCCGGGTCAGGGCGTCATCGCGCTGCTGCTGCAATTTGACCAGACGCTGGGCCAGTTGCGCGGCGCGGTCGAGAGCGGCCTGATAGTCGGCTAGCGTGGCAGTGGCGCTGTCGGCGCGGTGGCGGGCCAAAGCGGCTTCGGCCTCGGCGGCCTTGAGCGCTTCATTATGCGACTTTGCCGCCTCGAAGGCGACTTCGGCGGCGGTGATGGCCTCGCGCCGCGCCAGCCGTTCCTCGGGCTGTTCCAGCTCGGCCAGCCGGGCCAGCGCCTGCCGGCGCTTGTCCAGTGCCTCGCGCAGGGAGTCGACCTCCGCACGCAGGCGGATCTCTTCAACCAGCAACCGGTCGCGCTCCTCGATGGCAGCCGCATAACGACCGCCGGCTTTGGGGCGCAGAGTGGCGGTGACCAGCTTGAACAATTCGCCTTCGCAAGCAGCCAGAATGTCGGCCATGCGACGACCGCCGGTCAGCGCTTCGACCTCGCCCTGCACCGAACTGAGCAGCGTTTCGCGGACGCGCTTGTCGCTCTCCTGCTCATTATTGGTCTGGCGCTCCATGCCGGTAATGCCCTGGCGCACCCAGAGCAGTCCGGCCGGGCCGGCGCTGCCGCCGCGCGTCAATTCGCTGATGAACGCCTCGGCCTCATCGGCCTGGGCCAGCAACCGACCGCTGAGCAGATCGCGCACCTCGGCACGCTTGCCGCCATGGAACTGCTTGGTCAGCCGGAACTGCCCTTCGGCAGTGGTGATATCGGCCTCGACCAGCGGATTGCCGCCGCTATAGGGGCGCAGCAGCTGCACCGTCTTGCCGGTGCCGGTATGGGGCTGGAAGAACAGCGCATGCAGCGCTTCGAAGGCGGTGGATTTGCCGAATTCATTGGCGGCGGTGAGCACGTTGACGCCATCGCCAATGCCCTCGATGGCGACGCCATGGCCGCCGAAGCGTTTGACATTATGCAGCCGCAGCGCGGTGAGCTTCATGGCGCCACCGCCTCGCAATAGGAGAATAACCGCACCAAAGCCGCCTGGGCGATCTCGCGCTCACCCTGCGAACGGGCGTCGTCCTGGCTCTCGGCCAGCAGCGCATCGGCGGCTTCGCGCAAGGCGCCGGCGCGATCGATCTGGTCGAGATCGCTGCTATCGCAATCGGTGGCGAGGCCGGTGGCGTCGAATTCGAGATGGGCGAAATCGGGCGTGACCTGCGCCAGGGCTGCGGCCAGCGCCGTGCGACCGGCGAGCCTGGTGCGGCCGCTGGCGATGACGCGCAGCAGGGTTTGTCGTCGGGCTGAGGTGGGCGGCAACAGGGCGGTCAACGCCTCGACACCGTCTTCGCTCGAGAGCAGGTCGAGCGACAGATCGCGCCAGGCAAAGCTGGCGGTTTCGACCGGCGTCACCTCGGGCGGCGCGCCGGGGCCGGCCAGCGTGACCAAGAGGGCCGAGCCGGGGCGCTCATGCTTGAAGCGGTCGGGCTCGGGCGAGCCGCTATAATAGGTGCGCGGATTGACGGCGATCTGGCCATGCCAGTCGCCCAGCGCCAGATAGTCCAGCCCCGCCAAAGTCGCGCGATTGGGGGCAATGACATCGGAGGCGGCCGCATCCTCGGAGAATTGCTGGATCGCGCCATGGGCGAGGCCGAGGCGCAGGCTGCCCTCGGGGGTGGGGGCGTCGACCATCCACTCGGTCAGGTCGCGGCCGGGACGCCGCGCCGTGCAGGGCGCGGGCAGCAGCATGACGCCGGGCGCCAAAGTCAACGGGGTGGCGGCAGTGGCCAGCACCACATTGGGCGGGGCGGCGGCGCGGGCCGCATCCCATAATTGATCGGCCAGCAGGCTATCGTGATTGCCCGGCAGCATTACCCAGCTCAGCGTCGGGTGATGGCCCATTTCGGTCAGCGCCTGGCGCAGGATAGCTGGGGTCGGGGTTTCGGTATCGAAGGTGTCGCCGGCCAACAGAATGGACGTCGCATTATGGGCCTGGGCCTGCGCCGCCAGCCGGGCAATGGCGCCGTGCCGGGCCTCGCGCAGCCGGCCGCGCAAATCGTCGGGCAAATTGCCGAAACGCTTGCCCAGATGCAGATCGGAACTGTGCAGGAATCGAAACATCGCATCCACCCAAACCCGAGACTGACGGCAAATGCAACCGGGGTGGTGCCAAGGAGGCATATGAGCGGGTGATAGTGGAGAAAAGGGCCGGATACCCGCGGCTACAGCGCGACATACGGGTCGGTGGCGAGGGCCTGGATGGCTTCGATATATTGGGTTTTGAGGCGGGCGCAGAGTTCGGCGGCGCTTAGTATGTCGTGGATGGCGGCGACGCCATGGCCGGCCGACCAGACGGTTTTCCAGGCCTGGGCGTTGTTCATATCGAGTTCGCCGCGATGGGTGAGATTGTCCGGGTCCATGCCCGTGGCCGCGATGCTGGGGCGCAGGAAATTGGCGTTCACGCCGGAAATGGCCGGCGTGTAGACGATATCGGCGGTGTTGGCGTCGACGAGCATCTGCCGGTAAGGCTCGCTGGCCGCCGCCTCATGCGTGGCGATGAAGCGGGTGCCGATATAGGCCAGATCGCCGCTCATGGCGCGGACGGCGGCGATGTCGCGGCCGTGGCTGATGGCGCCGGAAACCACGATCGTGCCAGCAAAAATCGAGCGAATTTCGGCGACGAAGGCAAAGGGCGACAAGGTGCCGGCATGGCCCCCGGCCCCGGCGCAAACCGCGATAATCCCGTCGACTCCGGCCGCTGCGGCCTTCTCGGCGTGGCGTCGGGAGATGACGTCGTGGAACACCAAACCGCCATAAGAGTGGACGGCTTCGACGATGTCGCGGACGGCGCCGAGGGAGGTGATGACCAGCGGGGGGCGGTGGCGCAGGATGGCGTCGAGATCGGCTTCGAGCCTTGTGTTGGTCTTGTGCACCACGAGGTTGACGCCCCAGGGCGCGGGGCGTTCGAATGCGGCAAGCCGTTGATTTATCTCAACCATCCAGGCTTCGAAGCCGGCGGTGCTGCGCTGGTTGAGGGCGGGGAAGGTGCCGATCAGGCCGGAGCGGCAGACTTCGACCACCAGATCGGGGTTGGAAATCAACAGCATCGGGGCGGCGATGGCGGGCAGTTTCAAGTTGCTCAACGCAGAAGAAATCGGCACGAAACGCCTCCATTTTCTTGCAGCTTTCACCAGCATGCTGGCAGCATGCTGACAGATTTCTGCCGTTTGTCTGCATGCGATGCTATAGTTTTGGGCAACGCTCCACGCGGGCGGCGAACCTGGGAGGGGGAGCATGTCCGATCAAGCCAATTCCATCGTCATTGCCGGCGCGGCGCGCACGCCGATCGGGGCGTTTCAGGGAGCGCTAAGCAAGAGCGCTGCCACCGAACTGGGGGCCATCGCCATTCGGGCGGCGATCGCGCGCGCCGGGGTGGCCGGCGAGGCGATCAGCGAAGTGATCATGGGATGTGCGTTGTCGGCCGGACTGGGGCAGGCCCCGGCGCGGCAGGCGGCACTGGGCGCGGGGCTCTCCGACGCCCTGCCCGCGACCACCATCAACAAGGTGTGCGGCTCGGGCATGAAGGCGGTGATGCTGGCGCATGATCTGATCCGCGCCGGCAGCGCCACGACGGTGGTGGCCGGTGGCATGGAAGCCATGTCGCGCGCGCCCTATCTGCTCGACAAGGCCCGCTCCGGCTATCGGCTGGGGCATGGGCAGATGTTCGACCACATGTTTCTCGATGGGCTGGAAGACGCCTATGACAAGGGCCGCTCGATGGGCAGCTTTGCCGAGGACACGGCGGAGCATTATCAATTTTCGCGGGCGCAGCAGGACGCGTTTGCGCTGACCTCATTGGAGCGGGCGCAGCGCGCTACTGCCAGCGGGGCTTTTGCCGACGAGATCGTCGCTATCGGCGACTTCGTGGCGGACGAATTGCCGGGCAAGGCAAGACCGGAGAAAATCCCGCTGCTCAAACCGGCGTTTCGGGAGAATGGCACGGTGACGGCGGCCAATTCGTCGTCGATCTCGGATGGCGCAGCAGCGCTGGTGGTAACGAGTCTGGGCGAAGCCGAACGGCTGGGGCTGGTGCCACTGGCGCGGATCGTCGGCCATGCCAGCCATGCCGGAGCGCCCAACTGGTTCACCACCGCGCCCATCGGGGCGATGGAAAAGCTGTTTGCCGCGACCGGCTGGTCGGCGGGCATGGTCGACCTGTTTGAAATCAACGAGGCCTTTGCCGTGGTGGCGATGGCGGCGATGCGCGACCTCGACCTGCCCGCCGACAAGGTGAATGTGCATGGCGGGGCCTGTGCGCTGGGGCACCCGATCGGCTGTTCGGGCGCGCGGATATTGATCACCCTGCTGCATGCGCTCAAGGCGAGTGGGGGCAAGCGCGGGGTGGCGGCGATCTGCATTGGCGGTGGCGAGGCCACGGCGATGGGCGTCGAGTTGCTGGGCTAGGGAGAGGTGGGCCGGGGGCCCAATGGGCTCCCTCCCCTCTCGGTGCGTATGGACGCCACGACACCCCACCCTAACCCTCCCCTCAAGGGGGAGGGAACGGATCGGGGCTCGCCATGCTCCGGCAAGAGCTGACTTAACCCAAGGGAACAACGGCATGATTTTGAGCGATGACCAGAGCATGGTGCGCGAGATGGCGCGGCGCTTCGCTGCCGAGCGCATTGCCCCGTTTGCCGCCGAATGGGACCGGAGCAAGCAGTTTCCACATGAGCAGGTCGCCGAGATGGGGGCGCTGGGGCTGATGGGCATGCTGGTGCCCGAAGAATTTGACGGCTCGGACACCGGCTATATCGCCTATGCGCTGGCGATCGAGGAAATCGCGGCAGGCGACGGGGCGCTGTCGACGGTGCTCAGCGTGCATAGCTCGGTCGGCTGTGCGCCGATATTGGCGTTTGGCAGCGCGGCACAGAAGGCGACCTATCTGCCCAAGATGGCGCGCGGGGAATGGCTGGGAGCGTTTTGCCTGACCGAGGCGCAGGCCGGATCGGATGCGGCGGCGATCAGCACCAGAGCGCGCAAGACCGATGGCGGTTATGTGCTCAACGGGGCCAAGCAGTTCATCACTTCGGGCCAGAATGCCGATGTGGCCATTGCGATTGCGGTGACCGACCCTACCGCCGGCAAGCGCGGGCTCAGCGCCTTCATCGTGCCGACGGCGACGCCCGGCTATCAGGTGGCGCGGATTGAGGAGAAGATGGGGCAGCGCGCGTCCGACACGGCGCAGATCGTGTTCGCGGACATGGCGCTGCCGGCCGAGGCGCTGCTCGGCGACGAGGGACAGGGCTATCGGATTGCGCTGGCCAATCTCGAGGGCGGACGGATCGGCATTGCGGCGCAGGCGGTGGGCATGGCGCGGGCGGCCTATGCGGCCTCGGTCAAATATGCGCAGGAGCGAGTGGCGTTTGGCGAGGTGCTGCTCAAGCATCAGGCGGTGGCGTTCAAGCTGGCCGATATGGCGACGCAGATTGCGGTGGCGCGGCAGATGATGCTGCATGCGGCGAGCCTGCGCGAAGCCGGCCGGCCGGCAATTGCCGAAGCCTCGATGGCCAAGCTGTTTGCCTCGGAAATGGCCGAGAAGGTGTGCTCGGACGCCATCCAGATTCACGGCGGCTATGGCTATCTCAATGAGTTTGCCGTCGAGCGCATCTATCGCGACGTGAAAGTCTGCCAGATTTATGAAGGCACCAGCGAAATGCAGCGGCTGGTGATTGCACGGCATCTGGAGGCGCTGGCGGAATAGGGCCTCTCCGGCTCCTGCCGATGGGCCTTCACCCCTCACCCCAACCCTCTCCCCTGAGGGGCGAGGGGGCGAAAGAGCCGACGATTTCGAGTGGCGTGAAACGCTCTATTTGGGCTGCATGCGCAGGGCGCCATCGAGGCGTAGCACCGTGCCGTTGAGCATGACATTGCCGATGATGTGCAGCGCCAGACTGGCATATTCGGCAGCGGTGCCGAGCCGGCGCGGAAACGGCACGGCGGCGGCGAGGCCGGCCCGGACCTCGTCAGTCATGGCGGCCAGCATCGGGGTTTCAAAAATGCCGGGGGCGATGGCCATGACGCGGATGCCCCTATCGGCCAATTCGCGCGCCGCCGGCAAAGTGAGCGAGACGATGCCGCCCTTGGATGCGGCATAGGCGGCCTGCCCGATCTGGCCTTCATAGGCGGCAACCGAAGCGGTGTTGATGATCACGCCGCGCTCGCCATCAGCCAGCGGCTCCAGCTCGGCGGCGAGGCCGGCAAACACCCGCATGACATTGAACGAGCCGATCAGGTTGACGGCGATGACCTGGCTGAAATCGTCGAGCGGCATGATGCCCGAGCGGCCGAGGATCCGCTTGCCGGGGGCGATGCCGGCGCAATTGACCAGAATGCGCGGGCCACCGAGTTCGGCGGCGATCTCGGCCATGGCGGTTTCGACGCTGGCGGCATCGGTGACGTCAACCTTGCGGGCGACGCCGCCGATCTGGCGGGCGATGGCTTCCGCGCCGGCCTGATTGAAATCGAGAATGCCGACGCGGGCGCCCTGCGCCGCCAGGGCGATGGCGGTGGCCGCGCCCAGACCGGAGGTGCCGCCGCTGATGATGGCCACTGTGTCCTGGGTTTGCATGGTGGCGCTCCGGGTTAGCGAACTGGTTGGGTGACGCTAGAGGGCATGGGTGGGTGTGTCGAGAGGGGCATCACGAGGCCGGTGCGTGAGACACCCCCACCCTTGATCCCTCCCCACAAGGGGGAGGGAGACGATGAACACCAGCCTCGCAACCTGCGCCTCCCTCCCCTCGATGGGGAGGGATTGAGGGTGGGGTGGGGCCACGCACACCGGCTTAGTCAGGCGTACGGCGCTCCGGGTTAGCTACAGGCCGATATAGTTGGGACCGGCGCCGCCTTCGGGGGGGACCCAGGTGATGTTCTGGGCCGGGTCCTTGATGTCGCAGGTTTTGCAGTGGACGCAGTTGGCGGCGTTGATGCGGAACTGGGGCTGGCCGTCGATCTCAACGATTTCATAGACACCGGCCGGACAGTAGCGCTGGGCCGGCTCGTCGTAGAGCGGCAGATTATAGGCCACCGGCACGGCGGGATCGGTCAGCTTGAGGTGGACCGGCTGGTCTTCGTCATGGCCGATATTGGCGAGATAGACCGAGGACAGGCGATCGAAGGTGACGGTGCCATCGGGCTTGGGATAGGCGATGGGAGAAAAATCCTTGGCCGGGCGCAGATAGGCGTAATCGGGCTTGGGGTGGCGCAGGGTGCCGAAGGGCGAAAAGCGCAATAGAGTCTGGCACCAGAGATCGATGCCGGTCAGCAGCATGCCCAGCAGAGTGCCG
This sequence comes from Devosia sp. A369, assembly GCF_054489345.1. Lineage (NCBI taxonomy): Bacteria > Pseudomonadati > Pseudomonadota > Alphaproteobacteria > Hyphomicrobiales > Devosiaceae > Devosia > Devosia sp. A369. Next base: position 158,125 of record NZ_JBTMWV010000008.1, read on the forward strand.
AATTTGGTGAGCAGCGGCTTGGCATTGCGCACCAGATGCAGGTCGCGCTCGATGGCGCCGGCGGTGACCTTGCGCTTGGCGTCGGCGATCAGATCATTGCTGCGCCCAGCCTGCAGCGCGGCAAACACTTCCTCGGCCATGGCAATGGCCGAGAGGATGGCGGTGTGGCTGCCCTTGATGCGGGGCACATTCATGAAGCCGGCGGCGCAGCCGACCAGCGCCCCGCCGGGAAAGGCGAGTTCGGGGATCGACTGCCAGCCGCCCGAGGTGACGGCGCGGGCGCCATAGGCGATGCGCTTGCCGCCGGCCAGCAGCGGCTTGATTTGGGGATGGGTCTTCCAGCGCTGCATTTCCTCGAAGGGGGAGAGGCGCGGATTTTCGTAGTTGAGATGGGTGATGAAGCCCAAAAACAGCTGGTTGTCGGCGGCGTGATAAATGAAGCCGCCGCCGCCGGTACGGTCATCGAGCGGCCAGCCCAGAGTGTGTTCGGTGTGGCCCTCGCGGTGCAAAGCCGGGTCGATTTCCCAGACTTCCTTGATGCCGAGGCCATAATGCTGCGGGTCGCTATCGGCGCTGAGCTTGAACTGCGCGATGAGTTGCTTGGCCAGCGAGCCATGCGCGCCTTCGGCGATCAGTGTGTAGCGGGCGTGCAGTTCCATGCCGGTTGTGTAGCTGGATTTGGGCTGGCCATCCCTGCCGACGCCCTGATCGCCGGTGGCGACGCCCTTGACCGAGCCATCCTCATTATAGAGCAGTTCGGTGGCGGCAAAGCCGGGGAAGATGTCGATGCCCATGGCTTCGGCCTGCTCGCCGAGCCAGGCGGTGACGGCGCCGAGGCTGGCAATGTAGCAGCCGTGATTGGACAGGACCGGCGGCAGCAGGAATTGCGGAATGCCGAAGCTGGCGGCCTTGCCCAAGAGGGTAAAGCGGTCGCTGGTGACGGGGGTGGTAAGCGGCGCGCCGCGCGCCTGCCAATCGGGGAACAGGGTGGCCAGACCGATGGGATCGATGACGGCGCCGGACAGCACATGAGCGCCGATGGCGGCCGATTTTTCCAGCACGACAATGGACAATTCGGTCTGGCTGGCCATGGCCAATTGCTTGAGCCGGATGGCGGCGGAGAGGCCGGCGACACCGCCGCCGACGACCACCACATCAACATCCATGCTTTCGCGCTCGGTCATCGGGGTATGTTTCCTGTTTTATGCGCGTCACGGCGGACGATGGTGAAGCTCAGCGGGGTAGTTGTACCCAGATTCCCCTACGCCCGTCATTGCCGGGCTTGTCCCGGCAATCCAGCTTTGCCTCCGCACCTGCTGGACCACCCGGACAAGCCGGGTGGTGACGGTGGGGAGAGTTTCGGGATGGCATCGGGAGCCGGGATGACGTTAGCTCTAGAGCTTTTCGGTCAGTTCGGGAATGGCGGTGAAAATGTCGGCGACGAGGCCGTAATCGGCGAGCTGGAAGATCGGGGCGTCGGCGTCCTTGTTGATGGCGACGATTACCTTGCTGTCCTTCATGCCGGCCAGATGCTGGATGGCGCCGGAAATGCCCAGCGCGAGGTAAAGCTCGGGGGCGACCACCTTGCCGGTCTGGCCGACCTGGCAGTCATTGGCGACATAACCGGCATCGACGGCGGCGCGCGAGGCGCCGATGGCCGCGTTGAGCTTGTCGGCCAGCGGCAGGATCAGCCGGTCGAACTCGGCCTTGGAGCCGAGTGCGCGGCCGCCGGAGACGACGACGCGGGCTGCGCCCAGCTCGGGGCGGTCGTTTTTGACCTGCTCATGGCTGACAAAGCGCGAGCCGCCGGCGCTGGCGACGGTGGGGACAGCTTCGATGCTCGCCGTGCCGCCGGAGGGGGCTGGGTCGAAGGCGCTGGTGCGGACGGTGATGACGGTTTTGCTGTCGAGCACCTGGATCGTCTCGATGGCGTTGCCGGCATAGATCGGGCGCTTGAAAATGTCGGGAGCGACAACTTCGATGATTTCGGAAACCTGCATCACGTCGAGCAGAGCGGCGACGCGGGGCATGGTGTTTTTGGCGGTGGAGCCGGCTGACCCCATGATCACGTCGTAGGACTGGCCGAGGGTGGTGATCAGGGTGGCGAGGGGTTCGGCAAGCTGGTGCTCGTAGCTGGCGTGATCGGCGACCAGCACTTTGGCGACGCCGGCGATGTTGGCGGCTTGCTGGGCAATGGCGGCGCAGTTGAGGCCGGCGACCAGCAAATGGATGTCGCCGCCGATCTGGCTGGCGGCGGTGACGATGCGGGCGGTGGCCTCGCCGAGATGGCCATTGGCGTGGTCGGCAACAACAAGAATGCTCATCATCGGCTCCTACAGCACTTTGGCTTCGGTTTTGAGCCGGGTGATCAGCTCGTCGACGCTGGCGACCATGATTCCGGCCTGCCGCGTCGGCGGGGCGGCGACGTTGAGCACCTTGTGGCGCGGGGTGATGTCGACGCCGAGTTCGGCCAGCTCGATTTCCTCGAACGGCTTCTTCTTGGCCTTCATGATATTGGGCAGCGAGGCGTAGCGCGGCTCGTTGAGGCGCAGATCGGTGGTGACGATGGCCGGCAGGTCGATGCTGATGGTTTCGAGCCCGCCATCGACTTCGCGGGTGACGGTGGCGGTCTGGCCCTCGATGGTCAGCGCTGAGGCGAAGGTGGCTTGTGGGCGATCCAGCAGCGCCGCCAGCATCTGGCCGGTCTGGTTGCTGTCGTCATCGATGGACTGCTTGCCCAGAATGATCAGGTCGGGCTGTTCGCGCTCGGCGATGGCCTTGAGAATTTTGGCGACGGCGAGCGGCTCGATGCGGGCATCGGTCTTGACCAGAATGGCGCGGTCGGCGCCCATGGCCAGCGCGCTGCGCAGGGTGTCCTGGGCCTGGGCCGGGCCGATGGAGACGGCGACCACCTCAGTGGCGGTGCCGGCTTCGCGCAGACGGACGGCCGCTTCGACGGCAATCTCGTCAAACGGGTTCATGCTCATCTTGACGTTGCCAAGATCGGCGCCGGAACCGTCGCTTTTCACCCTGACCTTGACGTTGAAATCGAGGACCCGCTTGACGGCGACCATCAGTTTCACAGCGAACTCTCCCTGTTCGTCCGTTACGGTACCGGCGACGCGGCTCGCTTACAACGCGCAAGGTCGGCAAATTTCTGTATCTAACAGTCGATACAATTTCAAGGCCGGTGGCGGTAGCGGGGGATTTCGGCTAGTCCGAGCGGAGAGCGGCAGGGATGGGCTTGCCGCATGCCGTGTCACCCCAGGGGTGGCGCGACGCTTCCAAAGGCCTGTGCTGTTGACTCCTTTGCCTCTCGATCTCGTCATGCCCAATGTCCGGCGGCTGGTCTGCCCGATGAGCCAGTTTTTCTCGGTCAATGCCTGGATCATCGGCGCGCCGGGGCAGCAGGCGATTGTCGATAGCGGCATGCCCGATGCGGCGACGGCGGCGCTGTGGGCGCAGGCCGAGGCGGCGGGCGAGGTGGCTGGGGTCGAGGCGGTGGTCGGCACCCATATGCATCGCGACCATACCGGGCAGAGCGCGGCGCTGATGCAACGGCATGCCGCGCCGCTCTATATGACGGCGCAGGAGCATGCCCATCTCGTCGCCCAAAGCGCGGCGACCACCGCGCAGCGCCGGGAACGGCTGTGGGGATTTCTGCACCGGCTGGGGCCGGAGGCGGCGGCGGTGCAGGCAATCGAGCCCATCGACTACACCATGCTGGACCCGTTTCCCCAAGACTTCGTGGCGCTGACTGATGGGATGGAGCTGCGGCTGGGCGGCATGGACTGGCAGGTGTTGCTGGGGGGCGGGCATTCGAGCGAAGCGGCGGTGCTGATCGCAAAGGATCAGAGTTTGATGCTGGCCGGTGACCAGATATTGCCGGGCTCGGGGCCGCATATTACGGCCGGGCCGGCGGAGCAGGATGCCGATCTGCTGAGCGAATATTTCGCCTTTCTCGACCGGTTGAGCGCCCTGCCCGACAGCATGCTGGTGTTGCCGGGCCATGGCGTGCCGTTTTCCGGCATTGCCCGGCACGCCGTGGCGCTGCGGCAGGGCCATGACAAGCGGTTGGCGCGGCTGCTGGCCGGGTTCAGCGGCAGCTTGAGCTGCTTCGAGATGGCGCCGCTGGTGTTTTCGGCGCGCACCGTGGGGCGGTTTGGCGATTTGCTGCCCGGCATGACGCTGGCGCTGGCCAATCACCTCTGGCGGGAAGGGCAGTTGCGCCGTCATCTCGATGATGACGGCGTGTTCCGGTTCGAGCGGCGCTGAAGCTAGGCCAGTTCGGCGTTGCGAATGCAGGCCGACTTGTGACCGACGCCGACCTCTTCGAGCGGCGGCACCACTGCGGCGCAGGCCTCGATAGCCATGGGACAGCGGGTGCGGAAGACGCAGCCGGAGGGCGGATTGGCGGGGCTCGGAATATCGCCGGTCAGTACCTGACGCGCGCTGGAGCGACCGGGCACCGGCTCGGGAATGGCTGATAGCAAGGCGCGGGTATAGGGATGGCGCGGGTTGGCATAAAGCGTCTCGGAGGGCGCGATTTCCATGATGCGCCCGAGATAGAGCACGATCACCGTGTCACAGATATATTCGACCACCGCCAGATCATGCGAGATGAACAGCATGGTCAGGCCAAGCCGCAATTGCAGGTCGCGCAGCAGGTTGATGATCTGGGCCTGAATGGAGACGTCGAGCGCCGACACCGGCTCATCGGCGACGATCAGTTCGGGCTCGAGCGCAAGAGCGCGGGCAATGCCGATGCGCTGGCGCTGGCCACCGGAAAATTCATGGGCATAGCGGTCAAAGGCGTCGATCGGCAGTTCCACCGCCGCCAGCACCTCCTTGGCGCGTTCGACCCGGGCTTCGCGCGGCTTGATGCCCTGGATTTCGAGGCCTTCCATCAGGATCTGGCCGATGGTCATGCGCGGCGAGAGCGAGGCGAAGGGGTCCTGGAAAATATACTGCATGCGCGCCCGCTGCCGGCGCAATTCGCGCGATGACAGGCTGGTCATTTCGACGCCATCGAAGCGGACGCTGCCCGAAGTAGGCTCGATCAGGCGGAGCACCGAGCGGCCAATAGTGGTCTTGCCGCTGCCGGATTCGCCGACGAGGCCGACGACCTTGCCACGCGGCACATCGAAGGACACATCCTCGAGCGCCCGCACCACGGGCCCTCGCGAAAAGGTGGCCGGCTTGAAATGCTTGGTCAGCCCGGTGACGGACAGAAACGGTTGCTCGCTCATGCTCAAAGCTCCTGCCAGCGGATGCAGCGGCTCAACTGGCCGTTGCCGGTATCGGCCAAGGGCGGCACCGCCACGGCGCAGGCGTCAATCGCATAGGGACAGCGGGGCGCGAAGGAGCACCCCGGCGGAAGATTGGCGAGGCTGGGCACCGCGCCGGCAATGGTGGGCAGCGGCGTACCGGCGCGCTTGAGCGCGGTCGCCTCGCCCAGCCGGGGCACCGAGCGCAACAGCCCCTTGGTATAGGGATGGCGCGGATGGGCGAAAACCTCGGCGACAGTGCCGGTTTCGACGATGCGGCCGGCATACATCACCGCGACGCGGTCGGCGATTTCGGCGACGACGCCCAGATTATGGGTGACGAACAGCATGGCCATGCCGCGCTCGGCCTGCAGCTTGGCCAGCAGTTCGAGAATTTGCGCCTGAATGGTCACGTCGAGCGCCGTGGTCGGCTCGTCGGCAATCAGCAGGGCCGGATCGCAGGCCAGCGCCATGGCGATGGTGGCGCGCTGGCGCATGCCGCCCGACAATTCATGCGGGAATTGGGTGGCACGGCGGGCCGGGTCGGGAATGCCGACATCCGCCAGCAGCCGCACCGCCTCCTCGGCTGCCTGCTTGTGCGAGTGGCCGAGATGGATGCGGATCGGCTCGGCGATCTGTTCGCCGATGGTATAGACCGGGTTGAGGCTGGTCATGGGTTCCTGGAACACCATGGCGATGTCATTGCCGCGGATACGGCGCAGGCTTTCCGCATCGAGCTGGGCGAGATCCCTGACCTCGCCCGACTTGCCGCGAAACGCGATCTGGCCGTTGGCCACCCGTCCCACCTTTTTGGGCAACAGGCCCATGATGGAGAGACTGGTGACCGATTTGCCCGAACCCGATTCACCCACCAAGGCGACGGTCTCGCCCGGCGCGATGGTCAGGGTGAGATCCTGCACGGCGGCGATTTCACGGCCGCCGATGCGGAACACCGTGCGCAGATCGCTGATGTCGAGGATGGGTTCGGGCATCATGGCTTAGCCCATCAGGCCCGCAGCGCGGACCAGCTCGACGATCTTGGACGTTTCAGCGGCATCGAGACGACGCTGCGGACGGGCCATGATGTTGGTTTCGATAATGCCAAGCTGCTGCATGGCGGTCTTGAACGAGCCGACGCCAGCCGAGCCGGCGCTGACGCGCGGCAGCGCGACCCAGACCATTTCAAACAGGCGGCAGAGGCGTTCCTGCTCCTTGCGGGCAGCGTCCCAATTGCCGGCCTTGGCGTGGTTCCACAGGCGCACATAGCCATGCGGATCGACATTGGCGAGGCCGGGAACGACGCCGTGGGCACCCATCTGCAGGGCGTTGTCGACGACGATTTCCGAGCCGGTCATCAGGAAGAAATCCGGCAGGTCGGCGAGGTCGAGCAGGCAGAAGCGGAAATTGCCGTCATCGCCGCTGGAGTCCTTGAGGCCGGCAATGACGCCTTCGCGGGCCAGGGTCACAGTGGTCTTGCGTTCGAGCTTGATGTTGACGCACACCGGGATGTCATAGGCGATCACCGGGACATCGATGGCGTCGCGGACATAGCGGAAGTGGTCGGCCACTTCGGGCTGGCTGGTGCGGGCATAGAAGGGGGCGGTCACCACCACGGCGTCGACGCCCAGCTCCTGGGCGGCCTTGGCGTGGCCGATGGTGCGGTCAGTGGTCGGATCGATGGTGCCGGCGAGCACCGGCACGCGGCCATTGGCGATCTTGATGGTGTGCTCGATGATCTTGCGACGGGTCGCATCGTCATGGAACACCACTTCGCCGCTGGAGCCGAGCACGAACAGGCCGTGCACGCCGCCATCGACCAGATTTTCGACGACGCGGGTCAGCGAGACGTAGTCGACTTCATAATTTTCGGTCAGCGGAGTGACGACGGGAGGAACGACGCCGTGAAAGGTAGTCATAGTTGTACCCTGTGAGGTTCTAGATCAGTTGAGGTCGGATCGTGGGTCAAAGGCATCGCGCAGCCCGTCACCCAGGAAGTTGATTGCCAGCACGGTCAGCACCAGCGCGCCGCCGGGGAACATCCACTGCCAGACATATTGTTCGAGCACGATGGTGGAGCGGGCGGCGTTGAGCATGTTGCCCCAGCTCGCCTCGGGCGGGGCAATGCCCAGGCCGAGGAAGGAGAGGCCGGCTTCGAGCAGGATGGCATTGGCGATCTGGAGGGTCGCATAGACCACCAGAATGTCGATGCTGTTGGGCAGGCCGTGACGGAACAGCAGATGCGGCATCGAGGCGCCCATGCCGCGCGCGGCGACGACGAAGTCACGCTCGCGCAGCTCCATCAGACGAGCCCGCACCATGCGCGACAGCACCGGCCAGGACAGCAGCGAGATGACGAGGATAGTCGGCAGCACGCCGGTGCCGGCGATGGAGGCCAGGACCAGGAGGAAAATCACCGGCGGCAGCGTCATCGCCAGATCGACGAGGCGCATCACGCCATTATCGACCAGCCGGCCGCCAAAGCTGGCAATGGCGCCAACGAGGAAGCCGATGACGATGGAGATGGCGACCGAAACAATGGCCACGGTCAGCGAAATGCGACCGCCCTGCAGCAGGCGGGCCAACACATCACGGCCCACGCCGTCGGTGCCGAACCAGTGGACCGGACCGGGGCCCTGATTGAGGGCGCGCAGATCAATATCGTTGGGGGCATAGGGCCACCACAGCGGATAGCTGACCACCGCGACGAGGATCGGCAGCAGAATGAGCAGGCCGGCCAGCGCGGCGCCGTTGGAGCGGAAGCGGTCCCAGGCGCGGGCCCAGGGGCCTTTGCTGGTCGAACGCGGCGCTGTCGGGGCGGTTGATGTTGAAACGCTCATGTCAGCCCACCTGGATGCGCGGATCGACCGCGGCGTAAGTGATGTCGGTCAACAGGTTCACCACGATGACGCAGGCGCCGATGACCAGGGTTGCACCCATGATGACGGGGTAGTCGCGGGTCTCCACCGCATTGACCAGCAGCAGGCCCATGCCCGGCCAGTTGAACACGCTCTCGATAAAGATGGCGCCGCCGATGGCGATGCCGATGGTCGAGCCGATCAGGGTAACGACGGGCAGCAGCGCATTGCGCACCGCATGCTTGACGATGACGAAGAACTCGCGGACGCCCTTGGCGCGGGCGGTGCGGACATAGTCCTGATTGAGCACCTCGAGCAGCGAGGCGCGCATATAGCGCATGATCAGCGCCGCATGGCCGATAGACAGCAGGCAGGCCGGCAGGATGAGGTGGGACACCAGATCGCCGATGGAGAAATTCGCCCCCGGCGTCAGCATGCCGCCCGAGGGCGCCCAGCGCAGTTGCACCGAGAAGAAATAGAGGCCGAGCAGCGCCGTGAGAAAAGCGGGGCTGGAAATGCCGACAAAGGCCACGACGGAAAAGCCGATATCGGTGGGCGAATTGCGGCGGACGGCGCTGATGATGCCAGCGCCGACGCCGACAGTAATTGCGATCAGCAGACCGGCGGCCATCAGCAGCAAGGTCGGACCGATGCGTTCCAGCACCAAAGGCAGCACCTGCACGCCGATGCGCTGGGTGGAAAAGCCAAGATCGCCGGTGACAGCCTCGCGCAGCCAGCCGAAATATTGCACCGGCAGGGGTGCATCGAGGCCGAGACGGTCACGCAGCGCCTGGATGGCGTCGGGCGAGAGCGGCGACTGCGGATTGATATAGGCGTCGATGGGATCGCCTGGCGCCAGGCGCAGCAGGATGAATACCAGCACGCTCAGCGCAACAAGCATTACGAGGCCGATGGCCAAGCGCCTGGCTATGAAAATGGTCATATCGTCACCGCTGGGTTGAGGCAGGTGGCGCAGCCAGAGCTGCGCCACCTGTGGGGCAAGGTCGGGAGGGAGCCTTGCCTTATTCGGACTTGGTCCACTTTTCCGGATGCGACGCGAAGGGGCCACCCGCCGGAGCCGGGGTCCAGACGAAGTCCACCAGATCGTTGGAGGCGACGCCATAACGGTTCGCCACCCACATGGTCGCCCAGGGCAGTTCGGCGTTCATCACGCGGCAGACATCCTGCCAGCGGGCATCGGACTGGGCCGGATCGGTTTCGCCGAGGGCCGTGTCGAAGGCGGCGCTCAGCGTCGGGCTCTCGACGCGCATGATGTTGGCGCCGTTCGGCGGCAGTTGCGACTGGTTGAGACCGACATTGATGCCGGCGGGGTTCGGACCGTTCTGCAGGCCGGCATAGACCAGCGCGAACTCGTTCCAGTCCGGGTTGTTTTCCTTGTAGACGATGCCGTTATAGGTCGGCGTATCGACGACGCGCGGCACCACGTTGATGCCGACCTGGGCCAGCATCGCCTGGGACGCGGCCATGACGTTGGCGGCCAGCGGCGTGTTGTAATAGGTCAGCCAGGTGATCGGCTTGTCGCCATTGGTCTCGGCCCAGCCAGCCTCGGCCAGCAGCGCCTTGGCCTTTTCCGGGTCATAGGCATAGGGGTCGATATCGGCCGGCACCAGATGGTCGGCGACGTAGCCGCAATTGGCGGCCTCGGCGGCACCACCATAGAGGCTGTCGATGATGGCCTCGCGGTCGATGGCATGCATGAAGGCCTGACGCACGCGCACGTCATCCCACAGCGGCACCTTGTGGTTGAAGCCGACATAGTTGACGACGAAGGAGGCGCCTTCGATCACCGTGTAATCGGCACTGCCGGCGAAGGTCTTGGCGTCATCGGGCTCGACATAGGTGAAGTCGATCTCGCCAGCGCGCAGGGCCGACACGGCGGCAGCCGAATTGTCGAAATAGCGGTTGATGAGACGGTCGGTCAGCGGGCGACCGAGGCGGTAATCCTCGTCGGCGGCCAGCTCGACATACTGGTCGGTGACATATTTGGTGAATTTGAACGGGCCGGTGCCGATGGGCGTGGTGGCCCACCAGGTGCTGGTGGCGATGGCTTCGGGGGCAATGCCGGAGAGGGCATGCTCGGGCAGGATCATCACCTGGGCGAGCACCGAAAGCAGGCCGGTGTCTGGTGCGCTGAGCTTGAGCACGACGGTGCGGTCATCGGGCGTCTCGACCGCGTCGATCTTGCCGAGGCGGGCGGCGAAGACGCTGCCAGCAGCGGCATTCTTGGCCAGTTCGAGGGTGAACTTGACGTCGGCCGAGGTGAAGGCCTCGCCGTCATGCCAGGTTTCCTCGGCCAGCTTGAAGGTCACTTCCGTCTGATCTTCGCTGAGCGACCACTCGCTGGCGAGGGCGCCTTCGAGCTGGGTCAGCTCGGCATTATAGATGACCAGGGGTTCGTAATAGACACTGAGCCAGGTCAGGCCACTCGTCGCGGCGAGCGGATTGAAATTGCCCTGGAAACCGCCCGGACCGACGTCGAAACCGCCGGTGATGGTGCTGGGGTCCTGCGCCATGGCCGGCAGGGTCAGCGCGGTGGCGCCAAGTAGTGCCGCGATAGCAAAAGAACGCGTAAAGGCTTTCAGTGTCATGGGTATCCTCCCCGTTACGTCTTCAAAGTCTGCTTGTTGTTCTCGATGACCTGCATGATGCCCTGGTAATGTTCGTCCAGGCGCGTGCGGGCCTTCTCGACATCGCGGGCGACAATCGCCTCGACGATTTCGTGGTGATCGCGCCAGGTCGATAGCGGATCAGAATTGGTCAGATTGGCGAAATCGGACGCCTTGTAGAAAGCGCGCCAGAACACTTCGATCAGCCCGGTGAGCATGCGGTTGTTCTGGCAGCGGAACAGCAATTCGTGGAACTGCTGATCCTCCTCGGCGAAGTTCTCGTTGCGCTCGGCGCGCTGGCGCATGCGCTGCGTCACCGCCTGCAGTTCGGCGATATCTTCGGGCGGGATCATGTCGATGGTCTTGCCGATCAGTCCGGTTTCGAGCACGCGGCGAATTTCGCGCAGTTCCTCGATATCGCGCAGGCTACCACCCAGCCCGTAGGCCAGATTGTCGAGCAGCGGCTGGAAGGAGAATTCCTTGACGAAGACGCCGATACCCCGGCGGGTCTCCAGGATGCCGATGGATTCGAGCGCCTTGATCGCCTCGCGGACCGAGTTGCGACCGACGCCGAGCTGCTGGGCGAGGAAGGTTTCGGGCGGCAGCGCATCGCCGGCCTGCAGGTCATTGGCCTCGACATAGTCGCGCAGACTCTCCTGCACGGTGACGTGCAGCAAAGGAGGCCTGTTCAGCGGCTTTATCGATTTTTTGACACTCATTCCGGGTCTCCTGCTGTGAGGTATTCGGTCGAGCCTTAACACCCTTCAGCCGTCCTGGCGACTTGTCCTATAGCAACTTGTAGGATATCCCGCAAGCTCCTTGTTGGCTTTACCGCTATGTGATATTGACTTATGGGATATCCCATCATTTTATCCACAGGCCGCGGCGGAGGTTTTGCGGCGAGGAGGACGAGAATGACGGCATTACGCACCCTGACATGCGCCCTGGTTCTGACCACGGCATTCGGAGGAACACAGGCAATGGCGCAGCAGTGGCCCGACCTTCCGGTCGGCATCAAAAGCGGGGTTTCGGCCCAGATCGGCGACACCATCCTGGTGGGATTGGGCAGCGCCGGTCAGGCGCTTTACGGACTCGACCTCAACAATATCGCCGCCGGCTGGACCGAGCGGGCCGACTTCATCGGCAGCCCGACCAGCGGCGCAGCGTCGGTGGCGACCGGCGGCAAGCTTTATATCTTCGGTGGCAATGGCAAGGCGACGCCCGACGCCATCTCGCCGATCATCTACGACACTGCCTATGTCTATGACCCCGCAGCCGACAGCTGGAGCAAACTGGACACGGTGACCCCGGCCGGGCTGTCCGGCGCCCGCGCCATGGCCACCAGCGATGGCCGCATCGTCGTGGCCGGCGGTTATAACAAGACGCTGTTCGACGCCTATCTGCATGATGTCGCCACCACCGACAGCAAGGCCGAGCCCGAGAAATATGCCGCGCTGGTGCAGGGCTATATGGCGCAGCCACCCGAATTCTATCAGTGGAACGACACGCTGCTGAGCTATGACCCGGCCAGCAATAGCTGGGGCGAGCTGGGGGAGAACCCGTTCCTGCCCAATTGCGACGCGGCTTTCGTCGATCTGGGCAATGACCGCTTCCTGTTGCTCAATGGCGAGATCAAGCCGGGGCTGCGCACCGACGAGGTCAAGACCATCACCCTCGCCAATGGAGCAGCGACCTGGGAGGCGCAGGCCAGCCTGCCGGCGCCAAGCTCGGCGGCGGTGCAGGAGGGCGTGGCCGGCGCCTATGCCGGCAAGATCGGCGACGTTGTGCTGCTGACCGGTGGCGCCAATTTTCCCGGCGCCCGCGACAACAGCCAGGCCGGCAAATGGTTTGCCCATGAAGGCCTGACCAAGACCTGGCGCGACGAAGTCTATGCGCTGGTTGACGGCGCCTGGAGCCAGGTGGGCGCCCTGCCCGAAGCCATGGGTTATGGCGCCAGCTTCTCGCTGCCCGAAGGCGTGTTGCTGGTGGGCGGCGAAGACGGCACCGGCGCGCCGCGCGCCGATGTACGACTGATGCGCTGGGATGGCGCGAGTGTCGGTTTCGACGAATAATTCGACAGCTGGGGCGGCGCCTCGTGCCGCCCCTTCACTACGGATAGTTTCGCATGAACATTGCCCTTCTCGGTGTTAGCCACTGGCACGCTGCCATGCATGCCGACGCGGTTCGCCACGCCGGTGCCCGCATCTCTCAGCTCTGGGACTGGGATCTGGCCTGCGCGCAACGCTTTTCGGACGAAAATGAACAGGCGCCGGTGGCGTCGCTCGACGCGATTATCGACGCGCGCCCCGACCTGGCGGTGGTGATGGGACATCCGGCGCAGGTGCCGGCCCTCGCCGCCCGCCTGCTCGCGGCCGAGATTCCCATGGTGCTGGAAAAGCCGGCCGCCTCCGACAGCGCGACGCTGAACGCCCTGGCGGAAATGGCCCAGCGGCACAGCGCCTTTGTTGCCGTGCCACTGGCCAACCGCTTCAGCCCGGCCATGCAGGGGCTGGAAGGCGCTGCCGTGGCGCATGCCCATTTCCGCATCGTCAACGGTCCGCCACAGCGCTATTGCGATGACGGGGTGGGCTGGGTGCTCGATCCGGCGATTGGCGGCGGCGGGGCGCTGCGCAATCTGGGCATTCACGGCATCGACTGCGCACTCAGCCTGGCGCGCGGCAGATTGCGGATTGTCTCGGCGACACTGGCCAAGCGGCTGCATGACGAAGAGGCGGTGGAGGACCATAGCCATGTGGTGCTGGCTGACGAGGCCGGGGCGCTGTTCACCGTCGAGGCCGGCTATACGGTGCCGGACCTGGCGCCCGGCGGCGACTTTGAATGGCGCACCGCCACCGCCACGCGCTATTGCATCGACCATGGCAGCCGGGTGATCAATTTTGCGCCCGGCGCCAATGGTCCCTATGCCTTGCCGCCGCTGCTGCCATCATTGCGCTATCGCGCCTTCATGGCCGACACGCTGGCGCGGCTGCGCGACGGGCGGTCGCCACTGGTGACGCTCGACGACTATGTGGGCGCCATGCGCCTGATCGATGATATTTACGCGGTGGCACGATCATGATCGGCGTTGGAATTATTGGCGCCGGGCATTTCGGCGCGGTGCATGCCAAGGCGCTGGCGGGGGTGAGCGGGGCCCGGCTGGTTGCCGCCTGCCGCAATGACGCGACCGGGATCGCCAGCTTCACCCAGGCGCATGGCGGAACGCCTTATACCGACTGGCGGGCCTTGCTCGATGATGGCGCGGTCGACGCGGTGGTGATCGCCACGCCGCATGATCTGCATCGCGACATTGCCATCGCCGCGCTCGACGCCGGCAAGCATGTGCTGCTGGAAAAGCCGATGGCGGTCTCGCTGGAGGATTGCGACGCCATCGCTGCGGCCGCGGGTCGCTCATCGGGCAGTCTGATGATCGGCCATGTGCCGCGCTTCTTTCTGCCGATGCTGGCGGCCAGCGATTTTCTGGCCAGTGGCACGCTGGGCCGCCCGATCACCGGCACCAGCGCTTTCATCAAGCTGTGGATGGAGGGCAATCGACAGCCATGGCATCTGGAGCGGGAAACCGGCGGCGGCATGCTGATGACGGCCGGCATCCATGCGCTGGACCGGCTGGTGTTTCTGATGGGCGGCCGGGTGTCCGGCGTCAGCGCGCTGATGTCGGCGGCGTTTCACCAGCAGCATGCCGACGACACAGCCTTCATCAACCTGCGCTTTGCCGATGGGCGGTTCGGACAGGTGAGCAGCATTGGCTATGCCGATGGCGCGATGACTTCGGCGCTGCAACTGGTCTGCGAGGGCGGCACGCTGGCGGTTGATCTGGACGGGCGGCTGCGCGCAGGCGAGAACGGGACCTGGCGCGACCTGCCCTGCCCCGAGGCCGACCCGATGAACGGGGCCGTGCGCCGCGAATGGCAGGCGTTTATCGACGCGATAAAGGCGGGCGGCCCTTCGCCCGTTGATGCAGCTTATGGGCGGCATCTCGTCGCCATCATTGCGGCCGCCCAGCTTTCGAGCCAGGAGCGCCGGGAAATTACCGTGGAGCCAAGCCAGCCATGACCTCTTCCATATTGCAGCGCCTTGAAGGCGGCCTGATCGTTTCGTGCCAGCCGGTCGATGACGGTCCGCTTGATACTATCCCGTCCATCGTGGCTTTCGCGCTGGCGGCCCGCGACGGTGGGGCGCGCGCGCTGCGCATCGAAGGCGCGGAGAATGTCGCGGCCGTGGTGGCGGTGTGCGACCTGCCGGTGGTTGGCATCATCAAGCGCGACCTCGATGACTCGCCGGTGCGGATCAGCCCGTTCCTGCATGATGTCGAAGCGCTGGCCGATGCCGGCGCGCAGATCATTGCCGTTGACGCCACCGACAGGCCCCGCCCGGTGCCGGTGGCGGCGTTGCTGGCGGCCATCAAGGCGCGCGGCCGGCTGGCGATGGCGGACCTCTCCAACATCGCCGAAGCCAGGCAGGCCAAGGCGATGGGCTTCGATATTCTGGGCACCACCATGTCCGGCTATACCGGCGGGCCGATCCCCGCTGGTCCCGATCTCGATTTCGTCAGCGCCTGCCGGGCGCTGGGCGGTACGGTGGTCGCCGAAGGCCGCTACAATGCGCCCGACACCGCCGCTGCCGGCATGCGGGCCGGGGCCAGCGCTGTTTGCGTCGGCTCCGCCATCACCCGCACCGAGCATGTGACCAACTGGTTCCGCGATGCCGTGGAAGGCGCGCGCGCCAGCCTTGATGACACCGTGCTCGCCCTCGATATCGGCGGGACCAAGGCCCTGGCGGCGCTGGTTCGGGGAGCCGAGATTCTCGAACAACGCGTGTTGCCGACGCCGCAGGCCGTGGCCAGCCCAGCCTGGTTCGACGCCATCGCCAGCCTGACCGATGGTTGGGAAGGACGTTTCACCCGCGCCGGGGCCGCTGTCACCGGCCTGGTGCATGAGGGGCATTGGTCGGCGCTCAATCCGCAGACGCTCGACATCCCGGCCGGCACGCCGCTGGTGGCTGAATTGCAGGCGCGGCTGCGTTGCCCGGTGATCGCCCGCAATGATGCGCAGGCCGCCGCCTGGGGCGAATATCGCCATGGCGCTGGTAAGGGCCGCGATCTGGCGTTTGTCACCGTGTCGTCGGGAATTGGCGGCGGGCTGGTGTTGGGCGGCAGGCTGATCGAGGGCGCGCGGGGTTTGACCGGCAGTCTGGGACAGGTGCAGGGCGCGACCGGCGGCGCGCGGCTGGAAGAGCAGGCCTCAGGCTTTGCGCTGGCCGCCAGCGCAGAGGCATCTGGCATGGCCGGTGATACCCGCGCGTTGTTTGCCGCCGGTGCGGCGGGCGATGGGACGGCGCGGCAGCTGATCGCGGCGGCGGCGCAGCGCGTGGCCCATAGTCTGGTGGATTTGCAGCGACTGGTTGACCCCGAAATCGTGGTGCTGGGCGGCGGCATTGGCCTGCTGCCGGAATTCCGCGCCGCCATCGATGCGGCGCTGGAGCAGATTGCCCCGGTGCTGCGGCCGCAGATCGTCGCGGCGCAGCTGGGGGCCAATGCCGGCATTGTCGGGATCGCCGATCTGGCTGGTGGTGCCCGCTAGATTGGCAGGTCGGTGGTCAGTTTGACCGTCTTGAGTGAGAAGCTGGAGTTGACCGTCGACACGCCGGGCAGATGCAGGATGATCTTCTTGAGGAACTGCTCGTAGTCCTCGATGCTCTGCGCCACGACGCGCAGCAGATAATCGCTCTCGCCGCTCATCGAGAAGCACTCGACAATCTGCGGATGCTTGCTGACGGCGTTTTCAAACGCCTCCAGCGTTTCCTCGTCCTGACGGGCAAAATGCAGCTGGGCGATGACGTTGACGCCCAGACCCACCGCCTTGGGATCAAGCAGCAGCGCGCGCTTGAGGATGACGCCGTCGGCCTCGAGCTTCTTGATCCGCCGCCAGCACGGCGTGTGGGACAGCCCGACCTTATCGGCTAAAGCCGCCATCGACAGGTCCGGCTCGGCCTGCAGGGCTCGCAAGATTTTCAGATCCATCGCGTCCATCAAAACTCCTCGTAACGGCGACGGCGGCTATTTGCATCGATCATCCTAAAATCTCCGGCAAAAAGCAATTATCCATCCTATCCAGCCCGCCAATGGCAATATGAAAGCAAGGAAACTCTCCGGCGGCGCTGCCATAGTCTTCTCTAGGAACCACGCTTGGGAGGGCGAGGCATGGGAGACGACGGAAAACTGCAGCTGTATATCCCGGCGCCGACGACCCGGCCCGGCGATAGACCTGACTTCAGCCATATCCATATTCCGCCGGCAGGCCTCGTGGCGCGCCCGGAGCCGCTGACCGATCACGACGCAATGCGGGAGCTGCCGTTCCAATTGGTCCGGGTGCTGGATGACAGCGGCGCGGCGGTCGGGCCGTGGGCGCCGGAGATCGCGCCGGAGACGCTGTTGGCCGGGCTGCGCGCCATGCTGCTGACGCGGGTGTTCGATGAGCGACTGTTTCGGGCGCAGCGGCAGGGCAAGACCAGCTTTTACATGAAGTCGACCGGCGAAGAGGCCATTGCCGTGGCGCAGGCGCTGGTGGCGGGCGCGGGCGATATGAGCTTTCCCACCTATCGCTATCTCGGCTGGCTGATGGCGCGCAACTATCCGCTCGACGCGCTGGTGAACCAGATTTTCTCCAATGCCAAGGACCCGCTGCAGGGCAGGCAACTGCCGATCCTCTATTCGGCGCGGGAATATGGGTTTTATTCGCTCTCGGGCAATCTCGGCAGCCGCTATGGACATGCCGTCGGCTGGGCCATGGCCTCGGCCTATAGAGGCGACGACAAGATCGCCATCGGCCATGTCGGCGACGGCACCACTGCCGAGGGCGACTTCCACGAAGCGCTGACTTTTGCCAGTGTCTATCGCGCGCCGGTCATTCTCTGCGTCACCAACAATCAATGGGCGATTTCCAGCTTTTCCGGACTGGCCGGCGCGGACAGCACCACTTTTGCTTCGAAAGCCATCGGCTATGGCCTGCCGGGATTGCTGGTCGACGGCAATGATTTCCTCGCGGTGTGGGCGGCCACGCAATGGGCGGCCGAGCGGGCGCGGCGCAATGGCGGGGCGACGCTGATCGAGTTTTTTACCTACCGCGCCAGCGGACACTCGACCAGCGACGACCCCAGCAAATATCGGCCCGTCGACGAGGCCGAGCATTGGCCGCTGGGCGATCCGATCGAGCGCCTGCGCCAGCATCTGAACCTAACCGGCCATTGGGACGACGCCCGCCATGAGGCGCTGCTGGCTGAACTCGACCAGACGGTGCGCGAGGCGGTGAAACAGGGCGAGGCCATTGGCACGCTGGGCCATGGCAAGCCGCATTTGGGCGAAATGTTCGAGGGCGTGTTCAAGGAACCCGACTGGCGCATTCTCGAACAACGCCGCGAATTGGGGATCTGAGCATGGCCGAAATGAGTATGATCCAGGCGCTCAACGATGCTCTCGATGTCATGCTGACGCGCGATCCCGATGTGCTGATCTTCGGCGAAGATGTCGGCTATTTCGGCGGCGTGTTCCGCGTGACCGACAATCTGCAGGCCCGGCATGGGGTGACGCGCTGTTTCGATACGCCGATTTCGGAAGGCGGCATTGTCGCCACCGCCATCGGCATGGGCGCCTATGGGCTGCGGCCGGTGGTGGAAATCCAGTTCGCCGACTACATCCTGCCGGCCTTTGACCAATTGGTGTCGGAAGCGGCGCGGCTGCGCTATCGCTCCAATGGGGATTTCTGGGCGCCGATTACCGTGCGCTCACCCTATGGCGGCGGCATTTTTGGCGGCCAGACGCATAGCCAGAGCCCGGAGGCGCTGTTCGCGCATGTGACCGGGCTCAAGACCGTTATCCCGTCCAATCCCTATGACGCCAAGGGGCTGCTGATCGCCTCCATCGAATGCGATGATCCGGTGATCTTTCTCGAGCCCAAGCGCATCTATAACGGCCCGTTCGACGGCCATCATGACCAGCAGCTCAAATCCTGGGCGGGACACCCCGCCGCCGAGGTGCCGGAGGGCTATTACAGCGTACCGCTGGGCAAGGCCGCCACCTTGCGCGAAGGCCGGGAGGTCACCGTGCTGGCCTATGGCACCATGGTGCATGTGGCGCAGGCGGCGATTGCCGAAACCGGGATCGACGCCGAATTGATCGACCTGCGCTCCATCGTGCCGCTGGATATCGAAGCGATCACGGAATCGGTGCGCAAGACCGGAAGATGCCTCATCGTGCATGAAGCCTCACGCTTTGCCGGCTTTGGCGCGGAGCTGTCGGCGCTGGTGCAGGAGCGGTGCTTTTATCATCTCAAAAGCCCCATCGAACGGCTAGGGGGCTGGGACACGCCCTATCCGCATGCCTTCGAGTGGGATTATTTCCCCGGTCCCGCCCGGGTCGCCAAGGCCCTGCGGCGTTGCATGGAGGAACCGGCATGAGCAATTTCCTGTTCCGACTGCCCGACATTGGCGAAGGGGTGACCGAGGCCGAAATCACCGGCTGGTATGTCAAGCCGGGCGACACAATCGCCGAGGATCAATCACTGGTCGATGTAATGACCGACAAGGCGACGGTCGACATGACCTCGCCGGTGGCGGGCGTGGTGCTGGCGATCCATGGCGCCGTTGGTGACATGGTGCCGGTGGGCAGCGTGTTGGTTGAAATCGAGACCGAAGCCGGGGAAGCGGTCGGGCCAAGCGTAGCGGCAACACCAGTCCTGTCTGCCCCTGCCCCCGCTGCTGAGCCGGTCGCGCCAATCGCGGTGACGCCGAACGCGGCAGAAGCCCCCACGAACGCCGCGCCGCTGGCGGCGCCGGCGACGCGACGGCGGGCCGCCGAATTGGGGATTGCGCTGGAAGCGGTACGCGGCAGCGGCGCCCATGGCATCATTACCGCGCAGGATATCGAGCGGCATGCGGCGCAGTCTGCTCCCTCGGCCGGCATCACCGAAATCAAGATTACCGGGTTGCGCCGCAAGATTGCCGAACGGATGGCAGAGGCGACGCGCCGCATTCCCCATTTCAGCTATGTCGAGGAATTCGACATGACGGTGCTGGAAGACTTACGGGCGCGGCTCAATGGCGAACGCGGCGAGACCCGGCCCAAGCTGACGCTGCTGCCGTTTTTCATGCGCGCCCTGGTGAAATTGCGGACGGAATTTCCGTCGGTCAATGCGCGTTACGATGACGAAGCGGGCGTGTTGCAGCAACACGACGCGGTGCATATCGGCATTGCCACGCAGACCGCAGCTGGACTGATGGTGCCGGTGGTGCGCCATGCCGAGACGTTGGACCTCTGGGGGTTGGCGCGCGAACTGAGTCGCGTCACCACCGCCGCGCGCGATGGCAGCGCCACACGTGAGGAATTGTCGGGCTCGACCATTACCCTGACCAGCCTGGGCGCGTTGGGCGGCATTGCCGCCACCCCGATCATCAACGCGCCAGAAGTCGCTATTATCGGTCCCAACAAGCTGGTGCAGCGGCCGGTGGTGCTGGAGGGGCAGATCGTCATTCGCCAGATGATGAATCTGTCGTCGTCCTTCGATCACCGCATCATTGATGGTCACGAGGCGGCGCGTTTCGTGCAAGGCTTGAAACGGCTGATCGAGCAGCCGGCCCTGTTGTTCATCGAAATGCCGAAACAGGAGACGCGCCATGAGTGATCTGACTTCCGGTTTCGAGTTTGCGCTGGGCGAGAATGCGGACATGATCCGCGAAGCCACGCACCGCTTTGCCGATGAGCGCATCGCGCCGCTGGCGGCTGCCATCGATGCGGAGGACCGTTTCCCCATGGAACTGTGGCCCGAAATGGGGGCGCTGGGGCTGCATGGCATTACCGTGGAAGAAGAGTTTGGCGGGCTGGGACTGGGCTATCTCGAACATGTGGTGGCCATCGAGGAAGTGTCGCGGGCCAGCGCCTCGGTCGGGCTGTCTTACGGCGCGCATTCCAATCTCTGCGTCAACCAGATCCGCCGCTGGGGCAATGCGGCGCAGAAGCAGAAATATTTGCCGGGACTGATTTCGGGCGACCATGTCGGGGCGCTGGCGATGTCGGAGGCCGATGCCGGCTCGGACGTGGTGGGGATGAAGCTGCGGGCCGACCGCAAGGGCGATCATTATGTGCTCAACGGCACCAAATTCTGGATCACCAATGCCGCCTATGCGCAGACGCTGGTGGTCTATGCCCGCACGGCGCAAGATGCCGGCTCCAAAGGGCTGACGGCCTTCATCATCGACAAGGATATGAAGGGCTTTGCGGTGGGCCAGCATATCGAGAAAATGGGGATGCGCGGCAGTCCGACCGGGGAGCTGGTGTTTAGGGACTGCGTCGTCCCGATCGAGAATGTGATGGGGCCGGAAAATGGCGGCGTGGCGGTGCTGATGTCGGGGCTGGATTATGAGCGGACGGTGCTGGCGGGCATTCAGCTCGGCATCATGCAGGCGTGTCTCGACGTGGTGCTGCCCTTTGTGCGCGAACGCCACCAGTTCGGCAAAGCCATCGGTTCGTTCCAGCTGATCCAGGCCAAGGTGGCCGATATGTATGTGTCACTGAATTCGGCGCGAGCCTATGTCTATGCCGTGGCGCGGGCCTGCGACGCGGGGCAGATGGCGCGGGCCGATGCGGCTGGGGCCATTCTTTATGCCAGCGAAAACGCGGTGCGGGTCAGCCTTGAGGCGATCCAGGCGTTGGGCGGGGCCGGCTATACCAAGGACTGGCCGGTGGAGCGTTTCATGCGCGATGCCAAATTGCTCGATATCGGGGCCGGCACCAATGAAATCCGCCGCATGCTGATCGGCCGCGAACTAATCGGGAAGACCGCATGAGCGCACCGGTCATTGTCAGCACGGTCTCAACCAGCGACGCGGTGTTTCAGCGGCGGCAGGCGCATCATCTGGCGTTGCGTGACGAGCTGGCGGCGCGGGTGGCAAAGGCGGCTTTGGGCGGCACCGAGGCCTCGCGGCAACGGCATGTGGCGCGGGGCAAATTGTTGCCGCGCGACCGGGTGGAGGCGCTGCTCGATCCCGGCTCACCGTTTCTCGAAATCGGCCAGCTTGCCGCCAATGGGCTTTATGGCGATGCGGTGCCGGGCGCGGGGATGATTGCCGGCATCGGACGGGTCAGCGGTCGGCAGGTGATGATCGCCTGCAATGACGCTACCGTCAAAGGCGGCACCTATTATCCGATGACGGTGAAGAAGCATTTGCGGGCGCAGGAAATCGCCGAGGCCAATCGCCTGCCCTGCATCTATCTGGTGGATTCGGGCGGCGCCAACCTGCCGCATCAGGCCGAAGTGTTTCCCGACCGCGACCATTTCGGGCGCATCTTTTTCAATCAGGCCAATATGTCGGCGCAGGGCATTGCCCAGCTCGCCTGCGTGATGGGGAGCTGTACGGCGGGTGGCGCCTATGTGCCGGCGATGTCGGACGAGTCGATCATCGTGCGCGATCAGGGGACAATCTTTCTGGCGGGACCGCCGCTGGTCAAGGCGGCGACCGGCGAGGAAATCGACGCGGAAAGCCTGGGTGGCGGCGATCTGCATGCGCGCAAATCCGGCGTGGTCGACCATCTGGCCGATAGCGACGAACATGCCCTGACCATGCTGCGCGATATCGTCTCGACGCTACCGGCCGACCATGTGCCCGATGTCGAATTGCGCGAGCCGGTGGCGCCGCTTTATGCGCCGGAGAGCATTTATGGGGTGATTCCCGAGGATGGGCGGACCGCCTATGACGTGCGCGAAATCATTGCGCGGATCGTCGATGGCAGTGAATTTCACGAATTCAAGGCGCTGTATGGCGCGACGCTGGTCTGCGGCTTTGCCTGTATTTGGGGGATGCCGGTCGCCATTCTGGCCAATAATGGCGTGCTGTATTCGGAAAGCGCGCTCAAGGGCGCGCATTTCATCGAGCTGGCCTGTCAGCGTGGCATTCCGCTGCTGTTTTTGCAGAATATTTCCGGCTTCATGGTCGGGGGGCGCTATGAGGCCGAGGGCATTGCCAAGCATGGCGCCAAGCTGGTGACGGCAGTGGCGACGGCGCAGGTGCCCAAGATCACCGTGCTGATTGGCGGCAGTTTCGGGGCGGGCAATTACGGTATGGCCGGACGGGCCTACTCGCCGCGCTTCCTGTTTTCGTGGCCGAATAGCCGGATTTCGGTGATGGGCGGCGAGCAGGCGGCGTCGGTGCTGGCGACGGTCAATGCCGATGCGGCGAACTGGTCGGCCGAGCAACTGGAGGCGTTCAAGGAGCCGATCCGCGCCAAATATGAGGCCGAGGGCAATCCCTGGTACGCCACGGCACGGCTGTGGGACGATGGAGTGATCGATCCGGCGCAGACGCGCGACGTGCTGGGGCTGGCTTTTGCCGCGACGCTCAATGCCCCCTTCCCCAGACAGGCGCGCTTCGGCGTGTTCCGGATGTGAGCACCATGATCGGATCGCTGCTGATCGCCAATCGCGGAGAGATCGCCTGCCGCATCATGCGGACCGCCAAGCGCTTGGGCGTGCGGACCATTGCGGTTTATTCCGACGCCGATGCGGGGGCGCTGCATGTGCGGCTGGCGGATCAGGCCATCCATATTGGCGCAGCGCCGGCGCGGGATAGCTATCTCGATGGCGGCAAGATCATCGCTGCTGCAAGAGAGGCGGGAGCCCAGGCGATCCATCCCGGCTATGGGTTTCTGTCGGAGAATGCTGCGTTTGCGCAGGCGGTGCTGGATGCGGAGCTGATCTGGGTTGGCCCACCGCCGCAGGCGATTGCTGCGATGGGGGGCAAGGACGCCGCCAAGTTGCTGATGCAGCAGGCCGGGGTGGCGACGACGCCGGGCTATATCGGGGATGATCAATCGGCGGAGCGGCTCGCCAGCGAAGCCGCGCTGATCGGCTATCCAGTGCTGATCAAGGCGGTGGCGGGCGGCGGCGGCAAAGGCATGCGGCGGGTCGAGCAGCCAGAAGACTTCGCCGAGGCGCTCGGCTCGTGCCAGCGCGAGGCGGCAGCGGCGTTTGGCAATGACATCGTGCTGCTGGAAAAATGGATCGATAATCCGCGCCATATCGAGGTGCAGGTGTTTGGCGACAGTCATGGGCAGGTGGTGCATCTGTTCGAGCGCGATTGCAGCATGCAGCGCCGGCATCAGAAGGTGATCGAGGAAGCGCCGGCGCCGGGCATGGACGCAGCGACGCGGGAGGCGATTTGCACCGCGGCGGTGAAAGCGGCCAAGGCAGTGGGCTATGTCGGGGCGGGGACGATTGAGTTCATCGCCGACGCCAGCGCCGGGCTGCGCGCTGACCGCATCTGGTTCATGGAAATGAACACCCGTCTGCAGGTGGAACATCCGGTGACCGAGGCCATTACCGGGCAGGATTTGGTGGAATGGCAATTGCGCGTCGCCAGCGGCGAAGCCCTGCCCAAGCAGCAGCACGAATTGACCATCACTGGCTGGGCCATCGAGGCGCGGCTGTATTCGGAAGACCCGGCCAAGGGATTTTTGCCGTCGGTGGGGCTGCTGGAGCAGTTCAGCTTTTCTCAGGACCAGGTTCGCGTCGATGCGGGCGTGGAAGCCGGCGACACGATCAGCCCCTATTACGACCCGATGATTGCCAAGCTGATTGCGCATGCGCCGGACCGGGCCAGCGCCATCGCAACGCTGCGGCAGGCGCTGGATCAGGGCGTGGTGGGGCCGCTGGCGAGCAATGCCGGGTTTTTATGTCGCCTGCTGGGTCATGCCGATTTTGACGCCGCAAGGCTGGATACCGGGCTGATTGCGCGCGAGATCGAGACGCTGACCCAGATACCGGCCCCGAGCGAAGAGGCACTGCGCCAAGCGGCGGATCAGTTGTTGGGGCCACTCGGCAATACGCCATGGACGGTGCGGTCCGGCTTCCGGCTGAACGCCGCGCCGGTGCGTGGCGCCAGACTGATGGACCAGTTCGACCGCCCCTATACGGTGGAGACTGATGGGCTGGTGGGCCGTGCCCAGCCGCAGCCCAGCCATGAGCTGCATGAGGGCGGCGAGCGCTTCAGGCTGCGCCTGCACCGGACGGATGCCGGGACACATTTACACGCTTCGGATGGTTTGCTCACCTCGCCGATGTCGGGACGGGTCATTGCGGTTCTGGTCCAGCAGGGCCAGCCTGTGCGCAAGGGACAGACGCTGGTGGTGGTGGAAGCCATGAAGATGGAGCTGGCGGTGACGGCGCCGTTCGACGGGACGGTGAACGAGATTGGCGCTGTGGAAGGCGCGCAGGTGGATGAGGGTTCCATGCTGGTGCGTTTGATCGGCGATGAGGAGAGCGAGCATGGCCGGAAAATACTATGACCAATGGGCCGTCGGCGATGTGATCGAGCATGCGGTGCGGCGCACGGTCACCGAGACCGACAATCTGCTGTTCACCGTGATGACGCACAATACCCAGCCGCTGCATCTCGATGCCGAGGCGGCGAAGGCCAGCGAATTCGGCCAGATCATCGTCAATGGCACCTTCACCTTTGCGCTGATGATCGGCTTGAGCGTCAGCGACACCACGCTGGGCACGCTGGTGGCCAATCTGGGCTACGACAAGGTCGTAATGCCCAAGCCGGTGTTTATCGGCGATACGCTACGCTGCCAATCCGAGGTGGTTGAGCTGCGCAACAGCCAGTCGCGCCCGGAAGCCGGCATCGTCACCTTTGCCCATCGGCTGACCAATCAGAGCGGCCAGATCGTCTGCCAATGCCTGCGCATGGCGATGCTCAGCCGGACACCGCTATGAGATTGCGCTCGCTGCTATTTGTGCCGGGCGACCGGCCCGAACGCTTCGCCAAGGCGGCAGCGAGCGGGGCCGACGCGCTGATTTTGGACCTCGAAGACTCGGTGGTGCCCGAGCGCAAGGCAGCGGCCCGCGCGGCGGTGGCGGCGTTTATAGGCGAGCACAACGAGCTACCCTACCTGGTGCGGGTCAACCCGCTGGATAGCGCGGATATCGACCTCGATGTTGCAGCGATAGCGGGACGCGCCGATGGCATTGTCTTGCCGAAAGCCGAGGGCGCGGCATCGATCAGCGAGTTTTTCCGGCGTTACGGCGAAGTGGTGGGCCAAACCCGGTTGCTGCCTATCGCCACCGAAACACCGGCTGCGATCTTCCAGTTGGGGAGTTACGCGTCGGTGACCGAGCATCTGCTGGGGCTAACCTGGGGGGCGGAAGACCTGCCGGCGGCGATCGGAGCCATTTCAGCGCGGCTGGCCGATGGCAGCTACACACCGCCCATCGAATTGGTGCGCTCGCTGACGCTGTTCGGGGCCCATGCCGCCCAAGTTCAGGCCATCGAAACGGTCTATCCGGCGCTGGACGATCTGGAGGGGCTGGCCCGCTATGTTGAGCGCGCCCGCCGGGATGGTTTTGGCGGCATGATGGCGATCCATCCGCGCCAAATCCCCATCATCAATGCCGGCTTTACCCCCGATGCGCAGCAGATCGCGCATGCCAGGGCGGTCATCGCCGCGTTCGCCGCCAATCCGGACGCCGGCGCGCTGCGGCTGGATAATCGGATGATCGACCGCCCGCATCTGCTGCAGGCCCGTCGCCTGCTCGCACTGGCCGGTGAAAAACTGGATTGATGGCGTAAGCCGTCAGTCCATCATAGGCGCGCCTTGGTCGAGCGCGGGGTGGCGAGCAGCAGCGAGGTCTCGCTGCCGGTAATGCCGGGCACCAGCCTTACCTTGCGCAGCACCACGTCGAACTGGGTCAGGCTTTCGGTGGCGAGTTCCACGACCAGATCCCAGCGGCCATTGGTGGTGTGAATGGCCACCACTTCGGGAAAGCCCCCCAGCGTCCGCACCACCTTGTCGGCCGCATGGCCTTCGACATCCACCATCATGACGCCGCGCACCTGCTGGTCCAGCGCGTCGGCGCGCAGGATTACGGTGTAGCCCAGAATATCGCCCTGACGTTCCAGCCGCTCGAGGCGGGCGCGCACCGTGGCCCGCGAGACCCCCAGATCAATCGCCAGATTGGAGATCGAGCAGCGCCCGTCATGGCGGAGCAGCGTCACCAGCTTCTCGTCCAGATTGTCCATATCACCCACTTTGGAACCTCCTACCGCCGAAATGATAGGTCATTGTCGGAGAATTGCCAATTCAGACTGTTCATTCCGCCAGCCGGTTGCGCTTGGTTAGTGAGCAAGCAAAGGGAGGCCAATGATGCGCTGCAGAATACTCGGTGTGCCGGTGCAGGATGGCGCCGGACGCATGGGCTGCGAGATGGGGCCGAGCGCGCTGCGCACGGCGGGCCTTGTCAGCACGCTGGAGGCGCTTGGGCATATTGTCGAGGATATCGGCACGGTGCAGCGCAGCGCAGCACGCCCGCTGGTGCACAGCAATCCGGCGCTCAAGGCGCTGCCCGAAATCTCCAACTGGGTCGCTTCCATTGCCGCTGCCGCCTATCAGGCGGCCGATGACGCCATGCCGATCTTCCTCGGCGGCGATCATTCCATTTCGGCGGGGACACTGTCCGGGCTGGCGCGGCGGGCAGCGGAAAGCGGGCGCCCGCTCTTCGTGCTCTGGCTCGACGCCCATGCCGATTTCCACACGCTCGACAGCAGCGCCAGTGGCAATCTGCATGGCGTGCCGCTGGCCTATGGTGCCGGGCGGCCGGGGTTCGCCGGCTATTTCCCCGACCTGCCGGTCGCCGTCGAGCCGTCGCGCATCTGCATCCTGGGCTTGCGCAGCATTGATCCGGCCGAGCGCCAGGCGCTGGCCGAGGTGAATGTCGTCGTGCACGACATGCGGGAAATCGATGAATATGGCATCGCGCCGCTGCTGCGCGCTTTCCTCAAGCGCGTGGCCGACGAGAACGGGCTGCTCCATGTCAGCCTTGATGTCGATTTCCTCGATCCGTCCATCGCGCCTGCCGTCGGCACCTGTGTTCCCGGCGGCGCCACGTTTCGGGAGGCACATATGGTCATGGAGATGCTCTCGGACAGCCATCTGGTGAGCAGCCTTGACCTCGTCGAACTCAACCCGTTCCTCGATGAGCGCGGCCGCACCGCCATCCTCATGGTCGATCTGACGGCCAGCCTGATGGGCCGCCGTATCATGGATCGCCAGACCTGGAGCCCGGCCCCATGACCGCCCCTTCCCGCCTCGCCGTGGTGCCTTTTGTCAGCGTCGACTCGATGATGAAGCTGGTGCTTGGCATCGGCTTCGAGCGTTTTCTCACTGAACTCGTCAGTTATATCGAGGACGATTTCCGTCGCTGGGAGCAGTTCGACAAGACGCCGCGCGTCGCCTCGCACAGCCCGGACGGCGTGATCGAGCTGATGCCGACCAGCGACGCCCAGCTCTACAGCTTCAAATATGTCAACGGCCACCCCAAGAACATGCGCGAGGGCCGCCAGACGGTGACGGCTTTCGGCATGTTGGCCGATGTCGGTTCGGGCTATCCGCTGCTGCTGTCGGAAATGACCATCCTGACCGCCTTGCGCACCGCCGCAACCTCAGTGGTGGCAGCGAAATATCTGGCGCCGCAGGGCGCCCGCACCATGGCCATTATTGGCAATGGCGCGCAGTCCGAGTTCCAGGCACTGGCCTTCAAGGCCGTGCTCGGCATCGACCGGCTGCGCCTCTATGACATCGACCGCGCCGCGTCGCTCAAATGCCAGGGGAATTTGGCCGGCATGGGCTTTGATATCACCATCTGCGACAGCGGGCAGGAAGCGGTGGAGGGCGCCGAGATCATCACCACCATCACTGCCGACAAGCAATGCGCGACCATCCTTACCGACAACATGATCGGGCCCGGCATCCATATCAACGCTGTCGGCGGCGACTGCCCCGGCAAGACCGAGCTGCATCGGGACATTCTGCTGCGCTCCGACATCTTCGTGGAATTCGCGCCGCAGACCCGTATCGAGGGCGAAATCCAGCAACTGGCGCAAGACCATCCGGTCACCGAACTCTGGCAGGTTGTGGGCGGCACGGTGCCGGGCCGGGCCAGTGGCAAGCAGATCACGCTGTTCGATTCCGTGGGCTTCGCCATCGAAGACTTTTCAGCGCTGCGCTATGTGCGCGATCAGCTTGTCGACAGCGGCCACTACAACGAACTCGACCTGCTCGCCGACCCCAATGAGCCGCGCGATCTATTCGGTATGTTGCTCCGGGCGCAGGAGCCGGCCTGATACAGCCGGATTATTCGCCGCGCGGCAGGGCCGTGTAGACGCGGGCGACGAACTGGTGGAACTCGGCCATGTAGTTGCGCAGGAACTCCTTGGTGCTGTCATTGTTCACCTCGCCCTCGGCGGTAATCAGGCCGGGGGTGAAATGGATATAGGCCTCCGGCGCGTTCATCTGCGGCGAGTTGGAAAAGCTGAGTACGCTGCGCAGATTTTGCTGCGCCACCGCCGTACCGATGGAGCCGATCGAGGCGCCGATCACCGCCGAGGGCTTGCGGGTGAAGGCATTCTGGCCCCAGGGCCGGCTGGCCCAGTCGATGGCGTTTTTGAGACCGCCGGGGATCGAGCGGTTATATTCCGGGGTCACGAACAGCACCGCATCGACATCGGCGATGGCCTGCTTGAAGGCCCGGGCGACGGGCGGATAGTCCGCGTCATAATCATAGCTGTAGAGCGGTAGGTCGCGGAACGGGATTTCGCTCATGATGAACCCAGGATGCGCCAGCCGCACCAGCGCCATGGCCAGCTTGCGGTTGATAGAGGCAGTGGCAAGGCTGCCTACGAAGTAGCCGACTTTGAACGTGGTCATGGGGCTCTCCTCCGGCGCAATGATTGCGTCGGAGCAATAACGTCGGCGGCCCCAAAATCGATCCTGCCGCAATGGCGGAATGGATCGATGGGGGCCGCTATTATTGCGCCTTACCAGCGCTCGAGACCGAGCAGTTTCTGGCCCAGCGGCGAGAGAACCGCCGTCGTGGCATTGTGCTTTTCCCATTCGCGTGGATCGCCGGGAAAGGCGTCCCGCTTGGGATGGTCCAGCTCACGCCAAAGCCGGATGCGTTCCTGGCGTTCGGCGTCATTGTCCCACTCTGCGGGGTGCATCGAGACATATTGCGCCATGCGCACCCGACCATCCGAATGGTTGGGGCGGACGCCATGGGCCAACAGCGAATTGAAGATCATCAGGTCGCCCGGTTCCAGATCGACATTGACGACGCTGAGGCCCGTCATATCCGGATGCATCGGATCGCGATCCCCAGGCTGGGTCTGCACCCACTCATCGAAATGCTCGAACAGATAGGGCACGCACTGGAAGCCGCCGACATCGCCATCCTGCTTTTGCAGGCTCAGCACGGCCTGCACGCCGATTGGCGGCGGCTGAATCGAGGTGTCCACATCCCAATGGATGAAGCCATTGGGATTGCCCTTGACCAGCTTGGGTGGATTGAGGTTGGCGCGATCAATGGTGACCCACAAATCTTCGCGGTCCCAGATGTCGACGAAGACGTCGTAGATGCGCGGCTCCATACGGTTGTCCCACAAGAACTGGTGATTGTAGATCTCCAGCATGCCGGTATTGTTGAGCTCCTTCATCTTGTGCTCGCGGCGCTGCGGCGCGTACCAGGTGGTGGAGTCGTTCGGATCTTTCTCGTCAAATTTCCAGAGCAGCTCGGCAAGACGCTCGACCCTGGCCGCAGGCACCGCGCCCCGGACAATGACATAGCCCTTCGTGGTCCAATGCGCCCAGTCGGCCTTCGACAGCACACGCAGCGGCAAGGTCTTCTGGATATCCTTGAGCTGGATCGTGGCGGCGGTGGTTGGATGGCTGTCGCGCTTGAGTGTGGTGGCGGTCTGCATGTCGGTCTCCCATTCTGCCCTCCCTGAATATCAGGTGATGCAGCCAGAATACCGACGCCAACCGCGCCATGTTGTTGGAGCTTGGCCAGCTATGATACTATTCTGGCGTACCAACGCTGGATCGGGGCGCCATGCGGCCAGTTCGAGAACATCTGACCCAACCGCCCGACGCGTCCTGGAGCATGCTCAACCGCCGGCTGGACGATGCAATTCCGTTCACTTGGCACCATCATCCCGAATTTGAGCTGACGCTGACGCTCAATTCGCGCGGCCAGCGCTTCGTCGGCGATCATGTGGGCAGCTATGAGCATGGCGATCTGGTGCTGGTCGGCCCCAATTTGCCGCATACCTGGGCGTCGCGCGAGAAGATCGACCCGGCTGAGCCGCATGTCGCGCTGGTGTTCTGGTTCCGCAAGAAATGGCTGGAAGGGCTGATCGGCGACACGGTGGAATTCCGCCCCATTGAGCGGCTGATCGCTCAGGCCGCCGGCGGATTGGCCTTTGGCGATGGGCTGGGCCAGATGCTGGCCGAGGACTTCGCGGCGATCTATGCGCGCCCTCCCGCCCGGCGACTTATCGGACTGCTGGAGATCCTGCTGCAGCTCGCCAATGCGACTGAGATCAAGCCGCTCTCGACCACCGCGCCGCAGCCGGTGGAGGGCAGCCGCCTGCGTATCGACCGGGTGCTGCTGCATCTGCACCAGCATTATCCCGAACCGCTCCGCCTGACCGAGCTGGCCGAAATTGCCGCCTTGAGCCTGTCCGGCCTGCACCGCATGTTCCGCAAGCACACCCAGCTCAGCATCTCGGATTATCTGATCGGATTGCGGGTTGGGGAGGCCTGTTCGCGGCTGTCGAGCACCGACCAGGCGATCCAGCATATCGCTGCGGATGTGGGCTATGCCTCGCTGGCCAATTTCAATCGGCAGTTCCGGCGGCTGCGGGGCATGTCGCCGCGCCAATATCGCGCATCCTTTGCCAAATGAGCGGCTTATTCGCATGAAGACCGCGCCATCGACTTTTGCCTGACCGGGCGCTAAGCTTTTGGACGTTTAGCTTTAGACCATGAACGCCGGGCTGCGGTGGCGATTTGGCTAATAACGGGAGGAACCCCCAATGAACCCCGACACTCACTTTCCCACAAAGCGCCGCATGCTGGCGGCAGGCCTGGTTGCCAGTGGCTGGCTTGGGCTGTCGATGTTGGCGTTTGGCGTTGACGTGACCTCGCCCACCAGCGCGGCCATGGCGCCGGCTCCGGCGCGGATCCATGTTGCCCAGGCCGCTGCTGCGCCGGCCGAACATCCGGTCTCCTACGCGACTGACCAGGCTGATCGTGGCCAGACCAATTTCACCAAATATTGCGTGGAGTGTCACGGCGAAGACCTCAGGGGCGGACTGCTGGGCGGGGCGCCGTTGCGCGGCCTGAGCTTTGAGGAAAAATACGTGACCGACATGCCGGCCGGGATGTTGTTTGAGGTCATGAGCGCCACGATGCCGCCCGATGCGCCGGGCCGGTTTTCGCCCACTGCCTATGCCGATCTGATGGCCTATATTCTCAAGCGGAACGGCTTCCAGTCGGGTGCGCCCCTGCCCTCGGATGTGGATGCACTTTACGAACTGACCATGGAGAAGTGATCGCCAGCGGGCGCGGCTCTCCTGTTGCAGCGAGGCGCGCGTGATTGGCTCGGAACTGACCCTGCAATTGCTGGCGTTGCGGCTGTTTGCCGGACTGCTCATCGTCACGGTGCAGGGCGCCACCATCGCCGCCGTGGCGGTGCTGCTCGGCGATAAGGGGCCAC
Organism: Devosia sp. A369; assembly: GCF_054489345.1. Taxonomy (NCBI): domain Bacteria; kingdom Pseudomonadati; phylum Pseudomonadota; class Alphaproteobacteria; order Hyphomicrobiales; family Devosiaceae; genus Devosia; species Devosia sp. A369. Next base: position 190,488 of record NZ_JBTMWV010000008.1, read on the forward strand.
GCTATGACGGCCGGCTGACGCTGCTGCCGTTCGGCCATGTCGATCTTTTGGGTTTGGCTGCGCTGGTGCTGTCCGGCTTTGGCTGGAGCCGGCCCGTGGCGATCGAGTGTGCCCAGCTGCGGTTCGGGCGCTGGGGGCTGGTGATTGCGGCGTTGGCCAGCAGCGCCGTACTGCTTGCCCTTGGCTCGCTGATCCTGCTGCTGACCATTCCCCTGCTGACGCAACTGCCTTACGCGGCGGGCGTGACGGCGGCGGCGTTCGTGCGGGTCACCGCCCGGCTCTGTGTCTGGATGGCGATCTTCACCCTGTTGCCGGTGCCGCCGCTGGTCGGCGCGCATGTGCTGGCGGCCTTGGGAATTCAACTACCACGTTCGGTGGGCATGGTGATCGGCTGGGCTCTGCTGGTGGCTTCGATATTGGGGATCACCAGAATGGTGCTGCTGCCAGTTTACATGTTCGTCGCCCCGCTGATCATCGGCGTCGAGCTCGCCATCTAGTCGATCGGCGTCGCCCCGTAGCGGTCCAGGATAGCGGCGATGCTGCCATCGGCCGCCAGCGCGACGAAGGCCTCGTCGATAGCCCGTTTGAGGGTGATGTCGCCCTTCCACAATCCGAACGCCAGATGGTAACGGGCGAGTGCGGGGGAGGCCCAGCTGACGCTCCAGCCATGCGCATCCGCCAAAGTCGCCGCCAGCATTGCCTCGGTCACGCCGGCGTCGAACGCGCCGGACGTTATGCCGGCGACCAGCGCATCGGGGCTAGCGACGACGCGTGCCGTGGCGCCCTCGGCGCGCAGGAAACTGGCCAGCGCGATGCGGTCGAGCCCCGAAACCAGGGCCAGCGCCCCGACATTGCGCCCAGCCAGCGAGGCAAGCGGCGTCGGCGAGAGCACGGCCCAGCCGGTATCGGCATAGGAGGGCCCGGTTTCGAGAAACGAGCGGGTCTGCGCCGAATCCACCACGCCACCGGCGATCACCTGACACTGGGCGCGGTTGAGGTTCCAATTGCGCGGATTGAAGTCGCGCCCCATGGCGTTGTTCTCATACAGCGCCAGCGACACGCCGATGCGCGCGGCCACCGCCTGCAGCAGTTCAATGTCGATGCCGGGCCGCTCCGGGTCGCCGGTGACCAGCGGCGGATAGAGGGGCGGCACGCAGGCCTTCAGCATGGCGCTGTTGCGCACCTCGGACAGCGAGGTGTCCGGCGGCAGCAGGGCGACCGCAAACAGCAGTGCCAGAATGAGGCCGATGCCCCCGAAATCGCGCAGCAGCCGCCGGAACAGGGTCATCGACGCCTCACGCCCGGCGGAAGTCATAGAGCGCGATGGCGAACAGCACCGCCCCCGAGACCGCCATGACCGTGATCCCGATCCAGGGGGAAAACTGGTGGTAATTGATCAGCGCGCCGCGCAGCGCATCCACCGCATAGGTCAGCGGGTTCCATTCGACGATGGTCACCAGCCAGTCCGGATAGACCACCCTTGTCTGAGCGCGCGACAAAGCCGGATCGAGCGGAAAGATCGAGCTGGAGGTGAAATACAGCGGCAGGATCACCGCGTTGGAGAAGATGCCAAAACCCTCGAAACTGCGGATGCGGTTGGCGATCACCACGCCGAGACAGGTGAGCGAAAAAGCCAGCATGGTCATCAGACCCAGCGCCGTCAGGATTTGGCTCGGGGTCAGCGGCACATCGGCAAAGCGCGCCAGGATCAGCGCGAGGCAGCCATGCAGGACGGCGACCGTGGTGCCGCCCAAAATCTTGCCGAGCAGCACCGTGCCGCGCGACAGAGGCGAGACCAGCACCTCGCGGAGAAAGCCGAATTCGCGATCCCAGATCACCGAGACGGCCGATTGCACCGAGGTGAACATGATGTTGAGCGCGATGACGGCCGGGAAGATGAACTGCAGATAGGTGAAGGGCACGACAAAGCTGACCTCGCCATAGACCTCGCCGCGAAAATACGGATTGAGCCCGATGCCCAGGATCAGCACCCACAGGATGGGACGGCTGACCCCGCCGATCAGCTGGCCACGGTCGCGCATGGCGCGCATGACCTCCCGCAGCCATAACCCGTAAAGCCCACCCAATTGCACCAGCAACCAGTGGCGGCGCGAGGCCGGGGGCGTAGCAGCGGAAATGCTCATCTGGTGTGTTCTCCTCCCCGGCGGCCAAAGGCGGCGGTGCGCTCGCGGACATCGGCGGCCCGGTCACGCAATTCGCGTCCGGTCAGCGACAGGAACGCCGATTCAAGGCTGGGCACCTCATTGGAAAGCGCCAGCACGCGGGTGCCGAAGGCCGCCAGGAAGGTTTCGACAAACGCCTCGTCGGAATTGAGCACGATCTCGGGACCGGCCTGCCGCAGCACCCGGTCGGGGAAACGCACGAGGATTTCAGCGCCGTCCTGCTCGGTCCGGGGCGTCACCCGCAGTAATTGCTGGCCATGGGCGTGGCGCAAGGCGGTGGGCGTGTCGATGGCGAGCAGCTTGCCATTGTCGATGATGCAGACCCGGTCGCAGTTCTCGACTTCCTCGATATAGTGGGTGGTGATCACCACGGTGAGCCCACGCTCTGCCTGCAGGCGACGCAGATAGCTCCAGATCCGCTCGCGGGTCTGTGCATCCAGCCCGACAGTGGGCTCATCGAGCAGCAGAATCTCGGAATCATGGATCAGCGCGCGGGCGATTTCGAGCCGCCGCTTCATCCCCGAGGACAGGGTGCGGGCGGTCTTGTCGGCCCAATCGGTCAGCTCGACCAGCGCCAGCATTTCCTCGATGCGCTGGCGGCGCAGGCGCCGGGGCACGCCGAACACCAGACCGTGCAGATTGAGATTCTCCCGCACCGTCAGCCGATCATCGAGGCTGGGTTCCTGAAACACGATGCCCAACCGGCTGCGGGCGGCTAGCGGCGCGCGCAGCACGTCGTGGCCGGCGATCTCGGCGGTGCCGCTGTCGGGCCTGAGAATGGTGGAGAGGATATGCATGAGCGTCGTCTTGCCGGCGCCATTGGGCCCCAGCAGCGCAAACAATTCGCGCTCGCGAACCTCGAAACTGACCGCGTCCAAGGCCAAAGTGCGCCCGTAACGCTTGGACACGGCGTCGACGCGAATGGCGGGGCGGAGCGGCGCGGTGGGTGGTGGTGTGTCTGGCATCATGGGGCTGCGGTGGCGGGGAATGCGAAGCTATCGAGGATACCCGTCAGGGTGCCATCGGCGCTAAGCGCCGCAATGGCCTGGTCGACGGCGTTGCGGAGGAAGGTGCTGTTGGCCAGGGCAATGGCGCCCACCCCCAGTCTGGTCGGCGGCAGCGGTGTCGAGTCGATGATGTGAAACTTGGCGTATTCGGGGTCCTGGCGCTGCTTGGCCCACAGGCTGGGTGCCCAGACCAGCGCGACATCGACACTGCCGGCGAGCAAAGCCTCGAGGGCCATGTCATTGTTGCCATAGGGATAGGTCGGCCAGCGTTTTTCGGCCGGCAGTGCCGTCAGATAAGAGACTAGGCGGAGATGGGCCAGACTGCCCATCGTCGCGCCGATCGGCCGCGCCGGCGCCAGCTCGGCGAGCTGGTGAATGTCGGGGTCGGCGGCGACATAGACATATTGGGTTTCATAATAAGCCCGGGTCAGGGTGAGCCAGCTCTCATAGCCCTCGGGGATCAGCTTGAAGCCCATATAGATGTCGCAATGCTGCCGCATCACGGCATAGACCTTGGTGATGTCCTCGCTGATGAGGTTGCTTTCGACCACATAGCGCTGCGGTTCGAGCAGCAATGCTGCGGCGATGGCGTCGGCGATTTCGCCGGCTACCTCCCAATCGGGATCGCGGTGATCGATGCAGTAGCGGAGCTGGGATTCATCCAGCCGCCGGCCAAAGTTCCACTGGCCATCGGCAAAGGGGATGTCGAAGAATTCCGGCTGCTGGGCCGAAGCGGGTGACAATGCGGCCCCTGGGACCGCCAATGCGAGGATCAGAAGCGGACCCGCCAGGCGTAAAAACGTGGAGGCAACGCTCAAGACCAGACCTCATTGATAGACCCGGACGGCACCGGAAATTCCGGCCCGTCCGGGCAGTTGGCAGGGCGCTCGCCGATTAGTCGGGCAGCGCGAAGACGTAGAGCGTCGCCGGGTTATCCCGCGGCAGCTTGATTTCCGGGGTCAGCGACGACAGCCGGCCCAGGCCAGAAGCGAAGTTGGCAACAATGGCAACATACTGCTTGCCACCGGCTTCGTAGCTGATGGGGAAGGATTCGAGCGAGTTGCTCAGCGCGCCGCTCTCCCACAGCTTGTCACCCGTCTCGTCGTCGAAGGCCATGAACTTGCGGTCAAGGCTACCAACGAACACCAGACCGCCGCCGGTTGGCAGGGTCGAGCTGGTGATCGGCGGGCGCTGACGGTACATCCACTTGTCCGACTGGTCGGTCAGATCGATGGCGCGAACCTGGCCGATATTGCCGTCGCTGTCAGGCGTCGGCACACGCGAAAAGGTCGCCATGCCGCCACCGGTATAGATGGTGCCCGGATCCAGCGGGTTCGGCGTGGTGTTGGAGCAGAACTCCACCGTTGGCATGTAGAGGGTCTGCGTCTTGGGGCTGTAAGAGGTCGCCTGCCAGGCGCGCCCGCCGGGGTCGGCCGGGCAGTTGAAGGTGGTCTCGCCAATATGGGGGATCACCTCGGGGTTAATGGTCTTCTCACCGGTTGTCTGGTCAATCGACAGCACCACGTTTTGCGGCACGGTTTCCTTGGCCCACAGCCATTCGCCGGTGGTCCGGTCGAGGGCTTCAACGATGCCGATCTTGCCGCTGGTCACCACCATCTTGCGGTCTTCGCCCTTGAACGGCAGGTCGATGAGCAGGCGCTCATAGACGTAGTCCAGGTCGAGACTGTCGTTGGCGAGATACTGGTGGTACCACTTCAGATCGCCGGTCTGCGGATCGAGGGCCAGCGTGGAGTCGGTGTAGAGCGCGTTGTTGGTAACATCGGGATCAGAGCTTGCCGGCAGCAGGCCGCTGATCTCGGCGACCCATGGATAAGGCTGGCCGACGCCGGCAAACACCAGGTTCTGATCCGGGTCATACGAGCCGGCAATCCACGCCGAAGCGCCGTGCCGGCTATCCACCGGAATGCCATTCCAGCTATTGCCTTCGGGCGTGTCGCCACGGGCAATGGTTTGAACGCGCCACAGCTCCGCACCGGTTTCGGGATCATGGCCGGTAATGAAACAGCCGCCCGGCTGGCCATTGCCGCAGTTGGTCATGCCCTGGATGATGACGCCATCGGCCACGATCGGGCCGCTGGTATAACCCCAGCCCTTGGCATGATCGGCAACCTGCTGGTCCCAGACCAGTTTGCCGGTCTTGGTGTCGAGCGCGATGATGTGGGCATCGCGGGTGGCGAGGATCAGATTGTTGCCGTAGATCGCCTTGTTGCGCTCGCCGCTCGGGTTCACGCCATCGGGCAGTTCATACTGATATTCCCAGATCAGATCACCAGTGGCACCATCGAGCGCCTGGATCAGGTGTGTCGAGTTCTGGATATAGATGATCCCGTCATGGACCAACGGGGTCTCCTGCGAGCGCCCGCCCGGCGTCATGCCCCAGGCCCAGGCCAGTTGCAGGCCCTTGACGTTTTCCTTGTTGATCTCTTCGAGTGGACTGTAGCCCCAGCCATTGAACGTCCGCCGCCACATCAACCAGTCGCCGTCCGACGGATTGAGCAGCATCTCGGCAGTGACCGGCGTAACCTTGTCGATCGGGCTATCTTGCGCGGTGGCCGCCTGCGCGACCAACAGTGATGTGAACGACACGGAGATCGCAATGATCCCCGTTAACTTCCGAAATCCCTGCATGAGTGGCTCCCCCACAATTAACGGGACTAGCGCACAGGCTCGATCGAAGTGGAATGAGCCAGGCGAAAGCACGCTAGCTTGGCTTGAGCCTAGGCCCATGCAACGGGAGCCGTCAACTAGATGTATGGTAGAATGATGCGAACGGGCAGTTCAGTGGCCGAGGCCCTGCGACTAAAGCACCTCTACGCTTGGCGCGCCTTGTTGGCCGCCGCCGCAATGCCTATAAAGACAGCAGGCCTTTTGCCGGTTATCCGCTGAGCATTCGAGTGGAAGACGAGAAGCGAAAGCGTCGACACTAAGGAGAGTTTTATGTTTGCCATTACCAGACGCAAGTTCGTTGCCGGTACGGTGGCGGCTTTGGCCGTCCCAGCAATCCTGGCCCCGAGCCAAGCCTACGCTGCCGAGCACGAAGTGCATATGCTGAACAAGGGAGAGGCCGGCGCCATGGTTTTCGAACCGGCGCTGATCCGGATCGCCGCCGGCGACACCGTGAAGTTCGTGCCGACCGATCGTGGTCACAATGCCGAGAGCATCCGTGACATGATGCCGGAGGGTGCCGAGCCCTTCAAGGGCGCGATTGGCAAGGAAGTCAGCGCCACTTTCACCGTTCCGGGCGTCTATGGCATCAAGTGCCTGCCGCATCTGGGCATGGGCATGATTGCCCTGGTGGTGGTGGATGATCCCTCGTCCAACCTGGAAGCCGCCAAGGCCGCGAAGAACCCGCCCAAGGCCAAGGAACGCTTCGACGCCATGTTTGCTGAGCTCTAAGAGCACCAGCAAGGCCAACCCCATCTACCGCCCGTTACGGGCGGTAGAAATCTGATTGCGGGTCGGACAGCACCAGCTCACGCATCCGCGCTGACAGATAGGCGCGCAGCTTGATGTAGCGCTCGTCGGCGTGGGCATCATATTCCCAGCGCGGACGGTCGAGATCGACATCCAGCGTCTCGACCACGCGGCCCGGCCGCGGCCCCATCAGCACGATGCGGTCGGAGAGCAGGATCGCCTCATCCACGCTATGGGTGACGAACAGCACGGTCGATTGCTGCCGGCTCCAAATCCCCATCAGTTCCATCTGCATCAGCTCGCGCGTCTGCGCGTCGATGCTGGCAAAGGGCTCGTCCATCAGCAGGATGCGCGGCTTGGTGACGAGCGCGCGCGCAATGGCGACCCGCTGTTTCATCCCGCCCGACAGCTCGTCGGGATAGGCGTCCTTGAACCGCGAAAGCCCCACCGCCTCGAGCTGGTCCAGCACCATCTCGGCGCGCTCGGCCTTTGACAGCCCCTGTTCCCCCAGCGGAAACTCGACATTGGCCTCGACGGTGAGCCAGGGAATGAGGCGAAAGGACTGGAAGACAAAGCCCATGTCGGGACCGGGCTTCGGCGCTTCGCCGAGCACGCGCACCGTGCCCTGCTGCGGCTTGAGCAGCCCATCCACCAGCCGCAGCAACGTGGTCTTGCCACAGCCGGAGGGCCCGAGCAGGCTGACAAACAGCCGGTCGGGCACCGAGAGATTGATGTCGCGCAGGGCGGTGATTTCCTGCTTCAGCCGCGCCGAGCGAAAGGACATGGTGACGCCCTCAAGCTCGATGGCGGCGACGGGGGACGATGATTGATCCAGAACTTTTTCCCCCGTCGCGCCGTCATACCTTAGCGGCCGGTGGCATCCCCATCGACCGTACCCACCTCGGCGAGTACCGCGTCAACGGGGCCAAAGTCCACCCATTGATCAATGGTAACCGGCGGTACGTTGACAAAGTCTTCCGTCGAGTAGAGCCAGTCCTGGGTGTATTGCAGGTCGGTCTCGTTCATGCCGCCGTTGACGCTCCAGGTGCCCGCGAAGGTGGCGGCCAGTGCCTGTAGGCCGGCTTCGTCGGTGTTGGGTGCATAGGGCACCATGGCTTCGGCCCAGGCATCGGGGTCGGCGGAGAAGTCGCGGGACAGTTTGATCAGCGCCCGGATCACGCCCTGCACTTCGGTCGCGCGCTCGTCGAGCACCTTCTGGGTGACCACATTGACCTTGTTGATGACCGGAACGGCGGCGTAATACGGCGCCTGGTCGATGAGCAGATGATAGCCGGTCTTGTCGGGAATCGACATCCAGACGCCGATCGACATGGTCGTGGCGTCGATCTGCCCGGCCATCAATGCCTGCGCGCGGACATTGGGTTGGCCGATGGCGAGGATATCCATCGTATCGGTGTCAAGTCCTTCTCCCGCCAACACTTTCATCGACAGCGAGTGGTCGAGACTGCCCACGCGGCCAACACCAAAAGTGCGGCCGGCAAGGTCGGCGGCACTGGTGATATCGTCCTTGGCGGCGATGACGTAAGGCAGTGATTTGTTGGGCGAGGTAACCGCCTTCAAGTCGGTGGCGCCCTGTGCGACGAGCAGCAGCAGACCATCGACGCTGACATTGGCCATCTCGCCTTCACCGGCGGCCAAAGCCTGCAAAGCTGAGGGCGTTTGCTGGACGCGGACCAGCTCGACCTCGACGCCTTCGGCTTCGAAATAGCCCTTCTCCAGGGCCAGATCCATGACCGAATTGGGGACCAGCGGGGGCTCCAGATGGGTTAGGATCAGTCGGAATGGCGCCGCAACGGCGGGTTGGGCAACCAGCAGCAAAGCCAGCGCTGGCGCAAGAAAACGGGTTATTTTCTGCATGATTTCTTCCACTTTTCTTCCAGATTTCTTGTGTTTTTCACGCTGCGCCACGCCAGCGCTCGAGGCGCAGCTGAATGTGGCGCAGAATTTCGGTGACGATGACGCCGACGGTGGCCAGGATCAGGACGATGACGAAGTACTCCGCCATGCGGAACGTGTTGCCATAGATGGCCAGCAACCCGCCCAGACCGCGCACGGCGGTATAGAGTTCGGCGACGACGGTATTGATCAGCCCGATGGTCGCCCCGACGCGCAGCCCGACGACGATGAAGGGGACTGCGCTGGGGATGGTGATGCGGCTGAAGATGCGCCAGGGGCTTGCCCCGACCGATTTCGCCATTTCGACCAGTTCGTCATTGGAGGCGAGGACGCCGGCATAGGTGTTGAGCAGGATCGGCATGGCGGCGCCGAGGAAGACGATGAACACCTTGGCCTGGACCCCGAGGCCCAGCAGCACGATGATCAGCGGAATGAAGGCGACGCGCGGCGTCGCGGCCAGGGCGTTGACGTAAATATCGAGGGTTTTGCCGAGCGGACGAATGCCGCCCATGATGACCCCGACCGGCACCGCCACCGCGATGGCGAGCCCGAAGCCCAGGCCATAGACGGTCAGGCTGTCGCCGATGGCAATCCAGAGCCGGGCTTCGCTGAACAGCAGCTGGGCGGCCTCGAAGGTGGCGAAGGGCGTCGGGATGAGGTTGCGGGGAGTCAGCTCGGCGGCGATGGTCCAGCCGGCCAGCAAAAAGGCCAGAAAAGCCAAGCGATAAAGCCAAATGATCACGGTGCAACCACGGCCCGCAGGCCATCCTCATTCCCCAAACAAGCTATCGCTAGCACGAAGCCGCCATGCTGGGAGCAATAGGCCTTATAGGCAGTTCTTCTAGGCTGGTTGCGTCAGGCCTTGAGGAAGGGTGGTGCCGGGCTGATGGTCGGCCGCACCCGGTCATGGGCGGCCTCCTGCAGGGTGTCGATCAGGGCCGAATAGGGCGACAGATGCCGATATTGCGTCGGAATCAGCGCCACCAGTGGTCGGGGAATGCCCAGCGCCACGTCGTAGAGCCGGATGCCGGGGGGAATGCTGTCGCCGGAAAAGCAGGACAGCGCCGGCGCGAGGCAGACGCCAAGCCCGGCGCGAACCATGGCCACGGCAACTTCAAAACTGCGGCACTGGGCGATCACCCGATGGTCGGCCAGCGCGGTCTCGTACCAGGCTTCCACGCGCTTCTGATGCTGGGTGCCGTAGATGAAGTGGATGGCATTGTTGAGGATCTGGCGCTGGGACGCATCCAGCTCGTCCTCTGAGTTAATACCATCGAGTTTGAGCGTGTCCGGCACCACCAGAACATAGGGATCGTCGAGCAGCGGCACCTGCACAAAGCCCATGCTGGCCTGCGCGATCGAACTCGCGGCGACGATGCCGATATTGGCGCGGCGGGCATAGAGCATGGCGATCACATCGCCCGGACTGCTCTCATGCACGTCGAAGCCGATCTCGGGATGCAGTTCGTTGAAGCGGCGCAGGGCCTGCGGCAGCAGCACCCTTATCGGCGAGCTGATCCCGGCGATGCCGATGGTGCGGGTGCCGCCGGTGTAGCCACTGAGCCGGTCCTCCAGCTCCTGCATTTCGCGCATCACCTGTTCGGCGCGCTCGACAAGAAAGGTGCCGATCTCGGTCAGGGTCATCCGCGCGGCGCCGCGCTCGAACACCTTGTGCCCGATGCTGGCCTCGAGCTTGGCGATCTGCTGGGACAGCGAGGGCTGCGACAGGCCGAGTTGCTTGGCGGCGCGGCTCACCGTTCCGGCATGAGCCACGGCCCAGACAATACGCAATTGATGCAGAGTCAGCTGAGGGCCGCCGGCAGCCCGGGTCAGTGTCGACATTTAGCTCATTTGCCCAGGGATCGAGAACGCGGTTTATGCCTGCTCATATACCAGACCGGCGACAGAAGACCTATTTTCCATCGCGACGAAGCAGGTTTTTGCGCGCCCGAGGGAGGGCGTATCGGTTCCTTCGCCTCCCTCCCCCTTGAGGGGAGGGATTGAGGGTGGGGGTCGTGCAGTTGTCCACAATGCCACCCCCTCCCCGGCCCTCCCCTCAAGGGGGAGGGAGGGAAAGAGCGATAGTCTCATGTCGCCAACGCAGCGGATCAAGGGTGGGGGTGGTTTGCCCCCGTCATCGGGGCTCTCCACACCCATCCCAACCTCCCCCGTCAAGGGGGAGGTGTCGGCCGGTGGGGAGGCGGCGTCGTGCCTATGACGCCTTACTGTGCCGCTTCGCTGAGGGCGACCGGGGCAGGCGCCTCGGCTTCGTCATGCGGGGCTTTGGGCATGAAGCGGCGGGTCCAGCGGCTGAAGCTGTCGATATAGGTCAGCAGCACCGGCACCACCAACAGGGTCAGTGCCGTCGAGCTGATCAAGCCGCCAATCACCGCGTGGGCCATCGGGGCGTTCTGGCCGCTGCCTTCATGCAGGCTGAGCGCCAGCGGCAGCATGCCGAAAATCATCGCCAGCGTGGTCATGATGATCGGACGGAACCGGGTGACGCCAGCCTCGACCAGCGCCTCATAGAGGTTCCAGCCCTGCTTGACGTGCTGATTGGCGTTGTCGACCAGCAGAATGGCGTTCTTGACCACCAGGCCCATCAACATGATGAAGCCGATGGCGGAGAACATGTTGAGCGTCGAACCGCCCACCAGCAGCCCCACCATCACGCCGATCAGCGCCAGCGGCAGCGAACCCATGATGGCAATCGGCTGCAAGAAGCTGCCGAACTGGCTGGCCAGCACCAGATAGATGAAGATCACCGCCAGCAGCAAAGCCGAGACCACCGAACCCATGGTTTCGGCAATCTGTTCCACTTCGCCACCCATCGAATTGCGGTAGCCGGTAGGCAGCTCGATGCTGTCGACAGCCTTTTGCAGCAGCGGCGTCACGGTGCCCAGCTCGACGCCCTCGAGATAGGCGTCGATGGTCACGCCGCGCTGCAGATCCTGCCGGTTGATGGTGGTGGGGCCGGTGCTCTGCACCACCTCGGCCACCTGGGACAGGGTCACCATGCTGTTGGAGCCGCTGGCGCCGGACTGGGCGATCGGCAGATTGCCGATGGCATCAATGTCGTTGCGCAGCTCTTCTGGGAGACGCACCACCACTGAATAGACCTGGCCATTGGCGGCGGTCCAATCGGCGACGTCATCGCCGCTGATCAACGGCCCGAGCGTCGCGGCGATCTGGCCGAGCGACACGCCCAGATTGTCGGCCAGGTCGCGATTGACCTTGATGCCAACCACGGGCTGGGCTTCATCGAAGCTGGAGGTGATGTCGATCAGGCCGGGAATCGCTTCGAGCTTGGCGACCAATTCATCGCCGAGGCGGTCCAGCACGTCGAAGCTGTCGCCATAAAGCGTGATCGACACCGGCGCCGTTGCCCCGCCCAGGCCCGAAGCAGCCGACACCTGGAAGGTCGCGCCGGGAACCGCCGTCAGGGCCTGACGGATTTGCGGCATCAGCTGAATCGGCGTGAGATCGCGCAATTCCTTGTCGATCAGCGTCACCGTCATGGTGCCGGTATTGGCGCCGGAGGCCGCCAGACCACCGCCCACTGTGGAATAGGTGGTTTTGACGACTGGCGATTTACGGATCACCGCTTCGGCCTGCTGCAGCTTGGCGGCGGTATATTCCTTGCTCGAGCCGGCGGGCGTTTCCACCGTCACCGTGAAATTGCCGTTGTCGGTGGCGGGGATGAACTCCACGCCGACCAGTGGGAACAGCATGAAACTGCCGACGAAGGACAGCACGGCGATCATCAAAACCGACTTGCGGAATTTGAGGCCCCAGCGGATCAGGTGGCGATAGCCCCCGGTGACCCACTCGAAAAACCGGTCGAACTGCTGCACCGCCCGGCCGAGCGGACCGCGCTTGGCCTTCGGGTTCGAGGCGGGGTCGTACCAGACGCTCGATAGCATCGGATCAAGGGTGAAGGCGACAAAGAGCGAGATCAGCACGGCAACGGAAACCGTGACACCGAACTGCAGGAAGAACTTCCCCATGATGCCGTCCATGAAGGCCACGGGCAGGAACACCGCGACGATGGACAGGGTCGTCGCCATCACGGCGAGGCCGATCTCGTTGGTGCCGTCAAACGCCGCCTGCCGGTGCGATTTGCCCATATGCAGATGTCGGGTGATGTTCTCGCGCACCACGATGGCGTCGTCGATCAGGATACCCACCGCCAGCGACAGGGCCAGCAGCGTCATCATGTTAAGACTGAAGCCCAAGAAGTTCAGCGCCACCATGGTGCCGATGATCGAGATGGGCAGAGTCAGGCCGGTAATGACCGTCGAGCGCCAGGAATTGAGGAACAGGAAGACGATGACGACGGCGAGCAGCGCGCCTTCGATCATCATGTTCTGCACGGCGTGGAAGGAGTCTTCCACCGGCTTGGCGTTGTCGACGACGATTTCGATCTTGACCACGCCGTCCGGCAATTCCTTGTCGAGGATATTGGCGATGGTGCGACGGATATCCTCGGCGACGCCAACCGTGTTGGCGCCCTGGGTCTTGAGGATGTCGACGGCCAGCGCCCGTTCGCCATTGAGAATGGCCAGGCTCGAGGTTTCGCCCCTGCCCTCTTCAATGGTGGCGACGTCGCGCAGGGTGACCGGTTGCCCGCCCTGCTTGCCGACGATGATGTCGTAGAAATCCTCCTGATCCTCCAGACGCCCCAGCACCTGGATGGACTGCACGATGCTGTCCTGGGTGATGGAGCCGGCCGCCAGATCCTTATTGGCGGCCTGCAACGCGCTGATCACCGCATTGGGGCTGATATTGAACGCGGTCAGGCGATCGGGATCGATCTGCACATTGAGCTGGCGCGGCACGCCGCCGGCGATGGTGGCACTGCCGACGCCGGTGATGTTGGTGATGCGCTTGACGATGATGTCTTTGGTCAGCGCCGTCAGATCGACATCGGACAGCGTGTCCGAGCTGACCGCCAGCGACAGGATGGGCATGGCCGAGGGGTCGAAACGCAAGACCTGCGGATCGCCGACGCCATCGGGCAGACGGGCCTTGACCGGGTCGATCTTGTCGCGGACTTCCTGCGCCTTGTCGCGCGAATTGGAATCCAGATCGAAGATCATCAGGACCATGGCCTGGCCGGCCTGGGCGGTGGACTGGATGGTGTCCAGCCCGGCAATGGTGTTGACGGCGGCCTCGAGGGGCTCAACCACGTCGGCTTCCACCGCCTCGGGCGAGGCGCCGGGATAGCTGACCACGACGGCGACGACGGGCAGGTCCACATCCGGCATCTGCTCGATCGGCAGATGCTGGTAGGAATAGACGCCGAAGACCATGATCGCCACCATGATCATGGTGGCAAAGACCGGATGGTTGACGCTGATGCGGGTCAGAAACATCGATTAGCCCTCAATCAGTTCATAGGCCTGGCCGGCACTGAGTTCGGCCAGCGCGGCGGCAACGACCTGCTCGCCTGGGGTCAGGCCGGTGACTTCGACCAGGCGGCCGCGATCCCAGGTGGTGCCGGGCTCGACGGCCTGGCGCACCAAAGTGCCATTGTCGAGCTTGAGCACGAAGTGGCCCTCGGCATCCTCGCGGATGGCGGTGGCCAGAATGGCGATGGCGTCGGGCTTTTCGGCGACGGTGATCTGGCCGGTGGCAAACATGCCGCCGCGCAGCAGGCCGTCTTCATTATGCAGCGAGACATAGATCGGCACGGTTCGGGTGCCGGCCAGGGCCACCGGATTGACGCGGGTGACGGTGCCGTCAAACACCCGGCCATCGAGGCCGGTGACCGAGACGGCGACGGCCTGCCCCGGGGCGACCAGGGCGCTGGACGTAACCGAAGCGGCGGCCTGGAATTCCATCTCTTCGAGATTGACCACGGTGAACAGCGTGGTGCCGGCGCTGATGGTCTGGCCGGGCTCGACCGAGCGCTCGGAAATGATGCCGTCGAAGGGGGCGGGAACTGAGGCATTGTTAAGCGCGATTTCGGCGCCCTGCACGGCGCTTTCCAGCGCCACCAGATTGGCCTCAAGCGCCGCCGTGCCCGACCGGGCCTGTTCCAGCGTCGAGGGACTGGCCAGCCCCTGCCGCGCCAGTTCCTGGGTGCGCTCGAGCTGCTGCTGCGACGAGAGCAGTTGGGCGCGGGTGGCATCGGCGGTGGCGCGCTGCTGGTTGAGCTGCAATTCCAGCGTGGCGCGGTCGATTTCGGCCAGAATGTCGCCAGCCTTCACCGTGTCGCCCGGCCGCACAGCGACGCTGAGGACGCGGCCCGAGGCCTGCGAGGCGACGGCCGAGACCCGGCCGGGAACCAGCGTGCCGGTCACGCGGGCGCGCTGGCTCAGCAGGGTCGGGGCGATTTCGGCGACTTCCGATACCAGCAATTGCTGCGTCACCGGCTCGGTGCTGGCGGTTTCGGCCTCCGGCGCCGGCGGGCGCGTCAGCACGAAGCCCACCACGGCCAGGATTATCACCGCCAGCACGATCCACGGCATCAGCCGACGCCGGGGCTTCTGGCCCTCGGCAATACGGCGCGCATTATCCTTTTCACGCTTGCTCTGGGCCCAGTCGGGCTTTTCACTTGCTGTGGTCATGGCGCGGATCCTGGTTTAGCGGGCTAGTCTTGGAAAATCGAACAATGGCCCAGGCTTACGCCCAGGCCAGACTTTTAGCTGTATGCAACAAAGCCGCGACATTCCCAAGGTTCGTTTGGGGTCACGACGAATAAATCGTGATCGCCGCTTAGCGCAAGACTGGTCGCAGCGTGTCCGCGTCGAGCAGCTGCATGGCATTGGCGCCGCTGGTGGTGGTGGACCAGACGCGCACGAACTCGCCCCATTCCTCAACGCCATCCACCGCCACGCCCTGTGCGGTCAGCGCGGCGACGAGGCCCAGCTCGGTGTGGCCATGGATGAGGTTTTCCTCGGCGATGGCGGCGACCGAAAACGCGGCAACGGAAACCGTGGCGATAGCGGCGGCGAGGGTGAACTTCTTCATAGCAATGATTCCTTGGTTTGGGATGGCGTCGGTTTCCCCCCGCTGGATTGTCCCAACATTGCGCCGCGAAATTTAATCTTGGCCGGATCGGTGGTTGAACTGCCGCAATGCACCGGCAATGTTCGCCCGCAATGGTCAGGGCGACACCGGGGTTTACATGCGCATACTGCTAGTCGAGGACGAGTTGGAACTGGCGCGGGCGCTGATGACGGCGCTCAGTCGGCATGATTTCGTCGTCGATCACGTCGCCACGCTGGCGCTGGCCGAGGAAGCCGCGCGCAGCGAAGTGCATGCGGTGGTCATTCTTGATCGCAAATTGCCCGATGGCGATGGTCTCAGCCTGATCCCCAAATTGCGCGCGATCCAGGCCGGGTTGCCGATCATCATGCTGTCGGCGCTCGGATCGCCGGATCACCGGGTGGCGGGGCTGGAGACCGGGGCCGACGACTATCTCGCCAAGCCGTTCCTGATTGATGAGCTGGTGGCGCGAATTCGCGCCGTCATGCGCCGGCCGGCGTTGATGCTGGAGCATGCGGTGACGGTCGGGCGGCTCAAATTCGATCTCAATGAGCGGACCGCTCTGGTCGATGGCAAGCCGCTGGCGCTGCCGCGCCGCGAGTTGCTGGCGCTTGAGGCGCTGGTGCGGCGCGCGGGGCGAACCGTGGCGCGCTCCGCGCTGGTGGAAGCGGTTTATGGCTTTGACGATGATATCGCGTCCAACACGCTCGACGCCCATATCTCGCGGCTGCGGCGGAAGCTGGCCGCGGCGGGGGTCGAAATTCACGGCATCAGGGGCATCGGCTATTTGCTGCGGGCAGCGCCATGAGAAAGCGGCGGGAGCCATCGCTGCGCGGCGCGCTGTCGCGGGGCATGATCATGGTGCAGGCGCTGGTGCTGGTCGCTTTCACGCTGGTGGCCGCCATCGCCATGCTCAACCTCATCGCCACCAATCAGGGGCTTGATGACGCGGTGATCGAGGATATCGTGCGGTCGGTGAGCCGCACCGAGACCGGGGCTCTGGCGCTGATTTCCACGCCGGAACTGGATCGGGTGGTCAGCGGCTTTCCGAATTTCTGGTTCTATGTGGTCGATGCCGACAGCAAATCCATCGGCCAGGGCGAGATTCCGCCCCAGATCCGCGTGTTCCCCGGCGCGCTGCTGCATGTATCCTCCGCCAATCTTACCGATCTCGGCAACCCGGCCTCGCCCTATGCGCTGATCCGTACCCGCGACAGCACTGTCGGCAAATTATGGATTATGACCGCAGGCGGCCCGCCGGTGTCGTGGCGATTTCTGAGCGTGGCGTTCTCCAACCCGTTCTTTGCCAGCCTGCTGATCCTGCTGACCACGGTGACGCTGCTGACCATCCCGCTATTGATCCGGCGGTCGTTGCGCGGCCTCGATCAGGTGGCGGCCGATGCGGAGAAAATCGACGTCGATCAGCGTGGGTTGCGGCTGTCGTACGACACGGTGCCGGCCGAACTGAACTCGATGGTCCGCGCCATCAACTCGGCACTGGAACGGCTGGATCAGGGCATTGAGCGCCAGCACAGATTCATGGCCGATGCGGCCCATGAATTGCGCACCCCGATTGCCATTCTGCAGACCAGGCTCGAACTGCTGCCCAATACGCCCGAGCATCAGCAATTGCTGATCGATGTGGCGCGGCTGGCCAGCATGGCCAACCAGTTGCTGGACCTGCACCGCATGAGCCTGTCGGCGGCCGATTTTGGACCGATCGAGTTGACCGACCTCGTCGCCCAGGTGCTGGCCGATCTGGCGCCGCTGGCCATTGCCGCCGGCAGCGAGGTGGCGCTCGACGCGCCATCCGGCCCGGTGCTGATCGCGGGCGATGCGCCGGCGCTGTCGCGTGCCATCGCCAATCTCATTCAAAATGCGCTGGCCCATGGCGGACCCGGCGTCGCGGTGACCGTCGAAGTCACCACCGACCGCACTATCACGGTGCGCGACAACGGCACCGGGATCGCGCCGAAACATCATGAGGAAATCTTCTGGCCCTTCCACCGGCTGGCGCCGGCGCAACAGGGCGCCGGACTGGGGCTGAGCCTCGTGCGGGACATCATCCACAAGCATGGCGGGCGGATTTCCGTGTCTGGCACCGAGGGCGGTGGCGCCTGTTTTGAAATCGTCTTTCCTCCGGCGCCCGGCGGCGCTGCCTGATTATCCCATCGAGAGTTCCTGCATGAATTTGACCGTCAAATCGCTTGGCCACATCCTGGGCTGCGCCGTGCTGGCCACCGCCATGAGTGCCAGCGCGGCACAAGCGCAATCCATCACCCAGGCGCTGACCCTGGCCTATGAGCATTCGCCGGATTTGCAATCCGCCGTGCTGAGCGCCCGCTCCGCCGCTGAAGGCATCGCCCTGGCCAAAGCGGGGCAGCGACCAACCATTGGTGCGTCGCTGGCCGGGAACCAATCCTGGGATCTGAATGGCGGGTCCTGGCACGACAGCACGTCACTGACGAGCGGCCTCTCCTACAAGCAGACAATCTACGATAGTGGCCGCAGCGACGCGCAAATCGAAGTCGCCCGCGCCGCCACCGAGGCCGCCGAGCACCAGATTCGCAGCAGCGAACAGATCGTGCTGTTCTCGGTGATCCAGGCCTATATGGCGGTCTATGCCGACCGGCAATTGCTCGATTTGCGGGGCGAAAGCCTCGCCTTCTTCCAGGCCCAGGTGACCTCGGCCGAGGATCGCCTGGCGGTCGGCGAAGGCACCAGGATCGATGTCGCGCAGGCCCAGGCCCGCCTCGCGCAGGGGCAGGCCGCTCATCGCGCGGCCCAGGGAAGCCTCGACATCAGCCAGGCCCGCTTCATGCGGCAGGTCGGCGCCGCGCCGCAAAATCTGGCGACGACGCACGACTATGCCAGACTAATTCCGGCCAGCCTGCAATCCGCCATGGCCGAAGCCGAGCTTGGCCACCCGGCCATTCTGGCCGCCAAGGCCGGCATCAGGGCAGCGCAGGCGTCGATCCAGAGCGTCAGCGCGGGTTTTGGCGCGACGGCCGCGATAAACGGCTCGGTCGGGACGCGCTGGAGCGGTCCAGGCGGCGGCGCCGGCGATGGCCTGAACGGCGCGATCGGATTCCAGATTTCCGTGCCGATCTATGCCGGCGGCTCCATCGGCGCAGGCGTGCGCAAGGCCAATATCGAGCAGATCAAGTCGGAGGTGGACGCCATGTCCGTCTATGACCAAATTCGCGAAGCGGTGATCTCGGCCTGGGCCAGCATACAGAGCGCCGACGCCCAGATTGCCGCCGCCGCAACGGCCGCCTCAGCCGGGCAAACCGTGCTCGACAGCGTGGTTCAGGAGCGGGATCTCGGATCGCGGACCACCCTCGATGTATTGAACGCGCAGGCCGAACTGGTCACGTCGCGCGAGGCGGTCATCAACGCGTCGGCCAACAAGGTTGTCGCCACCTTCTCGCTGCTGTCGGCCATGGGACGGTTAACCGCTTCCGACTTGGGTTTGGCGGTGGTGACGAAGTCGGCGACGGGTTATGCGGCGGCGGTTGAAGATGTGTGGCAGGAATTGCGCGCGGTGGCCGAATAGGCGGCGCGGCTAACCCCATTCCTTCTGGGCCAGCAGACTGGCGCTGACGCGGTTCTTGACCTTCAGCTTGGCCATGATCCGGGTCATGTGGAATTTGACCGTCTTCTCGAGGATGCCGAGCTTTTCGCCGGCTTCGCGGTTGCTCATGCCCTTGGCGACGAGCCGGAGCACGCGTTGTTTGAGAGCGGCGGTGCAAAATTAGTCCACGGTAGCGGCGGGATAGTCCCGCTTCGGGCGGCGTAAAAGTCGGCCACCTATCTTCCTTCTGCGACGCTTGCAGGAGGGTTGGGGATCTATACCGT